>CAZLNR010000001.1:0-14327 GCA_964561035.1 uncultured Gammaproteobacteria bacterium
TCCTTTTTTCTTTAGGCTTCAGCGGTTTTTACGCGTATAAATTTTTAATTCAGACGAATAAAATGAGCGCGCCGGAGAATAAAAATTGGTTTGTGGCGGTAAGCGGTATTTTTTTGCTTGCTGCTTTTTTAGCACCGTCTTTAAATACGCATGATATAAGTTTCTATTTTAGTGCTGGAAAGGCAGTAAACCAAGGTTTTAATGTCTTTACAGACAAATGGCCTATGGTAAATGTCTATATATCCGAACCATCAGTTCAAGAGTCGAAAGGTATAATGTATGGCCCTATAACCATTAAACTTTTTGCGGTTTTATATAAGACGGTGCGCGGCAATGCCTTTGTTTTTGTAATGATCTGGAAGTTTTTTATGGCTATTTGTTCATTGATAACCCTGCTGCTTATGTGGAAAATAATTCATGTGCTCTATCCTAAACCAGTTGAGTTTTGGAAATTGGCTCTGTTTTGGTTTTGCCAGCCGTTACTTATTTGGCAATGGGTGGGGAATGGCCAGTTTGATGCGCTGTGGCTTATTTTTGTCTTGATGGCAATTTTGTTTTCCATAAAAAAACGTTGGTCGGCGGTAATTGTTTTTTTAACGATCGGTATTTGGATCAAGTTTATTCCTGTATTAATGGCTCCGTGGTTTGTTTTGTGGTGGTGGCAGGATGTTGATAAATCAAATTGGAAGAAGAGTGCTTTGCAAGTTGTTGTTGGCTTGACTGCCGGTGTATTTATTACTGTAGTATCTTGGGAGGCGTTTTGGGGAGGGTTAATAACGCTTCAACCAATAGCTATGCAAACCAAATGGGCGATTGGTAGTATATTTTCTGTTTTATATTTTTCTCTTAAGCCAGTATTTTATTTCTTATTTGGTGCTAATGTTCACTGGCTGTTAACCAGGCTTATTCACCTGATAGTAGGGGTGGGGGCGTTATATTTGGTGTACCCGGTTATTAAAAAAGGGTTTTATATTTTGATAAAAAAGAGTGTTTGGCAGCCTGTTAATTATATAAACGCGATTTTTATCAGTATGCTAATCTATTTGTCGGTTTGGCAAAAATCTTTTTGGCCTTGGTATGTAGCATGGCTGTTGCCATTCGGGCTAATCACTTTTTTGAATAATGGGTCAATTGTACTAAAGAAAATTTTAGTTTGGATTAGTTTTGCCCCTTTATTTTTCTATGCTCTATGGGCGGTTAATCATGCGTTTAGAAACACTGATGGTCCGGGTGAATTGTGGTTCCAGTGGGTGGTTGTATGTGTTATGTGGATTTATCCTCTGGCTCAATTATATATAGGGAGAAAGTCTGGTTATGAGCTGCCGGGATAATTTTATTCTTCGAAATATGCACCCTGTTCAATCCATTGCATTATTTGCACTGCGGCAAATATATAGATTATTTGTTGTTTTGCCATATTTGGCGGTAGTATACAGTATAGAATTATTTTTAACTGTATTTGCGCAACGATCAACCAGCTCTGATGGCGTTGTGTTCTTAATTACATCAGTTATTTTTCCAAAACAAAAAGAATTATCCTACGCCGCAGTTCGTTCCGTATATTCCCCTGAGGAGCGCGCTCGCCAAACTTTAGAGACGATCCGCTCAATTAGAGGCAAAGTTCCTTCAGCAAAAATTATATTGATTGAATCTGGGTTGCAGGAGAATTTGCCCTTTAATCTGGCTGAACAAGCTGATTGTTATATATATGTAGGCAACAATTTTTTTGTCCGTCGCGCTTGTGATAGTAAGTTTAAGAGTCTAGGTGAGGCAATTATGTTGTTATCAGCTCTGAAAAAAGTGTCTTATAATCCAAGATTATTTTTTAAAATTAGCGGCAGGTATTTCCTTGATGAAAATTTTAGCCTTGATGTGTGGCAGACGGAGTGGTTTAAATTTTTTTATATTAGATCAAGGTATGTCTCAACTCGATTGTACAGTTTTGGCGGTCGGATGTTCTCGACTTGGAAGTTTGCTTTAGTAAAAGGATTGCCTCTGTTCTTGTTAGATTATCCGGTTGAGCATGTGTTGCCAAGGTTTGTTCCTGTAAAATACATATCTATGGTAGAGAAGGCTGGTGTGGCGGGGGCTGATGCCACTAATGGCAGCCTTATTAAAGAATAATATATGTTAATTAGCAATATAAAACTTATTTTTAAAAAGAGGGCAATTGGCCAAGCTATATACGTATATGTCGGCTCAATTGTTAATGGCCTGTCGTTATTTGCGCTGAATGTGGTTCTTGCTCGCTTTTTAACGCAAGATAATTTTGCTATTTTTTCTCTTTCAGTATTGGTGCTCAGCACTGTTGCCGAGATGTCTGATTTTGGATTAAATGGTGGTTTGTTGCGCTTTGCGCCCTATTATTTGGCTACCAATCAAACAAATAAGCTAAATCAATTAATAAAGACTATTTGGCAGTGGAGGGTGTCGCTTTCTATTTTCCTGACCGCCGGTTGTCTGTTGCTTGCGGCACCTCTCTCAGCATATGTATTTAACCAGTCGCAGGTTAAAGACTATTTTGCTTTTGCCTCCCTAGGTATAGGCGGTATTATCATGCTCGGTTTTTTGGCAACTTTCTTGCAGTCGCAGCAAAGATTTTTTTACAACGCTTCTCTGCAGTCTCTAAAGGGCGCCTTACGTTTGTTATTGGTAATTGCATTGGCTTTATTTGGAGTAAAAAATATTTTTGTTTATCTAACCGTATATATATGTGTTCCGTGGGTTTTATTTTTAATGAACTATAAGGTGCTGCCTGCAAATTTTAGAAAAACCACAATCGATGATGAGGAAAAAAGAATATTACATAATCAGTTAGCCAAGTTTAGTTTTTGGCTGACCGTTGCGTCCTTTACCTCTATAATTGCTGCGCGCGTAGATCAGATTATGATTAGTCGATTTCTTACGCTGGCGGATGTGGCAATATATACGGTAGCGTATCAGCTTATTCAGTTTTTTCCGTTGATATACACCTCTATTTCGTCGGTTTTAACGCCAAAAATTAGCGCGCTATCAGATAAAGTTCAGCTGGTTGCATTTGTGAAAAAAACATTTATTTGGACTTTGTCTCTTGCGCTTATAGTTGCCCTGTTTGTTTTTCCTTCACAATATCTCATCAGTATGTTGTTTGGGGCAAAGTACGCTCAGGCTATGCCGGTTTATTTAGTGTTGGCGTACAGTTTAGTATTAAATATTCTAACCGTTCCATTTTCGTTAACCGTCAATGTCTTTAATAAGACTTACCTGGTTGCGTTTGCGGGTATTTTCCAGTTTGCGCTTAGTATTTTTGGTAATTTAATTTTTATTCCGATTTATGGGGTGATGGGAGCGGCTTATACATTTGCCCTAGGAATAGTAGCCTCATTGTTGTATAGTATGGTCTGTGCAATTTTTTTAATCAAACGAACAGAAATACGTGTTAATTAAGTAATTGTGTATGCGTAAAACATATAATTTTGATTCAGCGCCATATAGTACTCATATGCTGCTTGCTGACGCAATACCGGAAGGGAGCAGGGTATTGGAAATAGGTACGGCGAGTGGTTATTTAGGTGATTTTCTTGTTAAGCAAAAAAAATGTGAGGTGTGGGGGGTTGAACCAGTTAAGGATTTGTATGAAGATGCGCTGCATTTTTCGTATAGAAAACTGTGGAATTGCACAGTAGAGGAATTTGTTTCTGAGTTTTCAGAAGCAGAATTGTTTGATGTAATTTTGTTAGGCGATGTTTTGGAGCATATTGATTATCCTGAAAAAGTGTTGCGGGCGTTGAAAAAATACTTAAAGCCAAACGGTTTTTTTGTTATTTCTATGCCAAATATAGCGCACTATTCTATTCGTTTTAATTTATTTTTTGGCAAATGGGAAATGTCAGATTCCGGCATATTAGATCGAACCCATTTACGATTTTATACTATTGAAAGTGCAAAAAAAATGATAGAAAGCGCGGGGTTGCGTGTAGAACAAATAAGGCCTTCTGCCGGAGGTATGGAAAGATTCGGGATTAATAAGCTGTTAGGGGTTGGTCAAAAATTGTTATTTTTTTGGCCCACCTTATTTGCGTATCAGTTTATCTATATTGTTAAAAATAACTAGAGTATGGCAACGATCACGGCTCATTGTCTGGTAAAAAATGAAGAGAATTTTGTAGGGTATGCCATTAAATCAGTGGTTAATTTTGTTGATCAAATTATCGTGTTTGATACCGGTTCTACCGATAAGACTGTTACGATAATACGTCAACTTGTTAAGGAATATCCAAGTAAGATTATTTTTGAAGAAAAGGGGGCTGCAGATAAGGTTAGGCATACAAAATTACGTCAGGAAATGCTTGGTCGCACTATAACGGATTGGTTTATGATTTTAGATGGAGATGAAGTGTGGACAAAAAGAGCGATGGAAGAAGCTGTGCAAATCATTACAGCGAATGCAGATGTGGAGTGTCTAATAGCTCCATTTTATTTGTGTGTGGGAGATGTATATCATGATTCGGTGCGTGGGTACTATAACATGCATGGTAAGCGCGCGCATGCTACGCCGCGTTTTTTTAAAAAAACAAACGGTATACATTGGCAGGGTGATTATGATAGAGATGTGGTAGTTGACACAAACGGATCTGTGATTTTTGAGAAACCGCAGGTAGTATGGCTTAGCAATCCGTTTTGGCATTTGACGCACCTGGTGCGATCGTCCTTGGATGCAATGGATTATAGCTCCGGATCTCAAAGAATCAATAAACGTCGATTGACATATTGTTTTAGTAAAAAGATTAAATCGTCCATACCCGAAGTTTTTTTAACCGATTCTGTGCCGGACTATCTGTTGCCGTTAAATATTTTTACTTCCATACAAAATTGCATTAGTCTAGGTTTTAAAAAAGCTGTCTCTTCTAAAAAAGAGATTCTTGGAAAATTGGTTTTACTTACTATGTCTATGGCAACAACATTCTTTTTGCTTGAGATGGGTGTAAGAATTATTGAGCCGGTTGACACCTTGCCGCTTAGAGTGGGTGAGAATGGCTATGTGTTGCACGATCAAAACCTTGATATATATAGAAAAGATGATGAGTCTAGGAAAAAAGTTCATACGATTACTAACGCTGAAGGGTTTATAGGAAATAATCTTACCGTCAATAAGAAAGAAGGCGAAGTTAAGATTGTAGTACTCGGTGATTCGTTTGTAGAGGCGCGGCAAGTTGATTATGAAAGCGGCTTTGTCTATTTGTTAGAAAAAACCCTGAATAAAGAGTTTGGTGGTACGAATACAAAGAAATTTAAATCCGCCAGTGTTTTTAATTTTGGTGTTGGCGGTCTTAGTACGATTGATGAAATTAAATATTATCATACTTATGTTAAAAAATACGACCCTGACATTGTTGTGTTAACTTTGTTTTTAGGTAATGATATTGATGATAATGCGGTGTATAAAAATACTAACATCCTTGAGTCCGTGGAAAAAGCTACGAATGCCGCCATCGATCTCCATCAGTATAAAAGTGCTGGATTTAAAAACTGGCTATTTAAAAATTTAGCAACTTACCGCATTTCTTACAAAATTGTCAAAAACAACAATGCTTTGCACGCTCTACTGCTAAAGATGGGTCTGGTTAATTATAAAGCCATAGATAGTCTTAAAATTGGTTTGGCTAATCACGAAAATATTTATTATTACTTTAATCCCTTACAGCCTCTCCATAAGGAAAATATAGGTTTTACAGCGGAAGCAATTAATAACTTTGCAAAACAGTTAGATAATGAAGGTAAAGCCTTTATTTTGCTAGTTATCCATGATGGTTACATATATAAAACAAAAATTATAGATAATATTGTGCAAGATAAGCCGGCTGTTTTACAGTACTTTGATAAAACCGCCCTCTCTGTCAATTTATCAGATGTCTTAGATAAGAACATGTCTGTTATTGATACTTTCAATGAATATGATAAAATCATTACGAGCGGCACAGACCTCTATTTAAGAGGGATCGGGCATCTTAATGAAGATGGGCACGCACTGACAGCAAATCTGTTGAGTAGTTTTATTATTAATCATAACTTTAAGTAAAAAATTGTGAAAAATTTATTGCAAGTTTTATATAAGTATTGGATGAAATTCGCTCATGTGCTGGCTACGATTAATGGGTTTATAATCCTATTCTTATTTTATTTGGTTATTATAGGTTTGTACGCGTTGCCATATAAGATGGCTATATTTTTTTTGAGAAAAAAACAAGTGGCGCATGCGACTTTTTGGAAAGAAAAAGAAGATCCCGGCGAAGGTATGGAGCATTTAACCTATCAATTCTAGCTACTATGACTCAAAAAGATGTTTATATTTTAGGACTTTCATTTGACTACCATGATTCTGCGGCTGCACTAATTAAAAATGGTCAGGTAATTGCAGCGGTGCAGGAGGAGAGGTTCACGAGAGAGAAGCATGATGCGGATCTGCCAATTAACTCGATTAATTACTGTTTAAATTTTGCCAGCATTACCAGCGAAGATTTATATGGTGTGGTTTTTTACGAGAAGCCGCTTATTAAGTTCGAAAGGTTGTTAAAAACTTATATAAACACTTGGCCAAAAGGATTGTTGTCTTTTATTAAAGCAATGCTTTCTTTTTTAAAAGGCAAATTGTGGGTGGAAAGTCGCATCAGGAAAGCGCTCGGTGAATATAAGGGGCCGGTATTTTTCACACAGCACCACTATTCGCATGCCGCGAGCGCTTATTACTGTTCTGGTTTTAATGAATCCGTAGTTGTAACTATGGACGGAGTAGGTGAATTTGATACTACAACCATTGGTTTTGGGCAAGGTAACGCACTAAAATTAACACATACATTGGAATTTCCGCATTCTTTGGGTTTGTTATATTCAGCCCTGACCTATTATTTGGGCTTTAAAGTTAATAGTGCCGAGTATAAAGTGATGGGGTTGGCGCCGTATGGAGATCCGGAAAAGTACTATCAAAAATTTAAAGAGCTGGTTGAGGTTAAAGAGGATGGAAGTTTTAGATTAAACATGAAATATTTTTCTTATGAATATGGATTACGCATGACAAATAAGAAATTTGATGAGCTTTTTGGAGCGGGGCCTAGACAGCCGGAATCGCCGTTAACGCAGCGTGAAAAAGACATTGCTGCCGCATTACAAAAAATTACGAATGAAATTGTTTTGGCAATTGTCAACAAAGCCAGGAATTTATTTCCATCAAAAAATTTATGTTTGGCTGGAGGGGTTGCCTTGAATTGCGTTGCAAATGGTAAGATTCTAGAAAAGCAATGGTTTGATAATATCTATATACAACCGGCTGCAGGCGACGCTGGCGGTGCGGTTGGTGCGGCTTTATTTGTATATTTTAATGGTTTAAATAATACCTTTCCTTTGGCTGATAAACAAGTTATGGAGAGTGTCTATCTGGGGCCGGAGTGCAGCCAACAGGAAGTTGAAAAGTTTTTACATAATGACGTGAAAGAGATTATCGGGCAGGATAAGGAGGTTGTCTATGAGAAATTTAGCGATGAGGGTATTATAGCAAAAATCGCAGAGTTAATTACGGGAAATAATGTAATTGGTTTGTGTAATGGAAGAATGGAGTTCGGGCCTCGTTCTTTGGGGAATCGTTCAATTATTGCTGATGCCCGTAATAAAGAAAATTGGCAAAAAGTAAATCTTAAGATCAAGTTTAGAGAAAGTTTTAGGCCGTTCGCCCCCACAGTTCTAGAAGATAAGATTGCTGAGTGTTTTAATATAAATTGTTCTAGTCCATACATGCTGCTTGTTGCCTCGGTAAAGAGGTTGGACATACCCGCGGTAACACATATTGATAATTCCGCTCGAATTCAATCGGTAAATCGTAAACAAAATCAGCGATATTACGATATTATAAACAGTTTTGATTCAAAAACGGGATGCCCGGTAATAGTCAATACTTCTTTTAATGTGCGAGGCGAACCGATTGTTTTGTCTCCAAAAGACGCGTTTAACACGTTTTTAAATACGTTCATGGACTTTTTGGTACTGGGTAATTATCTGATTTCTAAAAAGGAAAATGAACAGCTGGTTGATCAGGCAAAGATGCGAGCCTATATAGGTACCTTTAAATTAGATTAAATAAATTTAAATTCCGCCTTATGTTACAAACTATCAAAAGTGTATTAAAACAACTCTGGGCTTTTTTGGTTATGAGAAAAAAATGGTGGCTGGCACCAATTATTGTTATTCTAATGTTGTTTGGAGCGCTGTTAATTTTTGCCCAGACTTCTCCTTTAGCGCCTTTTATTTACACCATTTTTTAATGTATGTGCGGTATAGCGGGTATTATAGAAAATACTGCTTCAGTCGACAGAAAGCTGTTTAGTAAAATGATTGGCGAAATAAGCCATAGAGGTCCTGAAAGCGAAGGGGTTTGGTTTAGCGAAGAAAATAATGTTATTTTAGGGCATCGTCGGTTAGCCATTATAGATTTATCTCCAGGCGGGCAGCAGCCTATGATAAGCAATGACGGTCGGTTTATAATTACGTTTAATGGTGAAATTTATAATTATCAGGATTTAAAAGCAGAGTTAATGGGAGAGGGTTGTGTATTTAAAACGCAAAGTGATACAGAGGTTTTGTTGCAAAGTTATGCATATTGGGGGGGGGAATGCTTAAAAAAACTGAACGGCATGTTTGCTTTTGCGATATGGGACATAAAAGAAAAGAGATTATTTGCCGCCCGAGATCGTTTGGGTGAGAAGCCGTTTAAATATTATGCAAGTCCCGATAAGTTTATTTTTGCTTCTGAAATTAAAGCGATTCTCGCGGATCCGGCAGTGGAAAGAAAAGTGGATTGGCAATCAATTGACGAAGCGTTAAGTTTCAGATTTGTATCCTCACCGGCAACGGGTTTTGTTGGGGTAAAAAAATTGCCTGCAGGACATTTTTTAATTTGGCAGCATAATACAGTTTCAGTTCAGCAGTACTGGGGTGTAGAAACTGAAGCAAATAAAAATTCGTACGCCTCTGTATCTGAATTAAAAAATGAGCTGTGGAATTTATTTTTAGACTCAGTAAAAAAGAGGCTGATATCTGATGTGCCGATTGGTGCTTTTTTAAGCGGTGGCTTAGATTCAACTTCGGTGGTGGCGGCGGTGAAAGAGTTGGGCCGGAAAGAAATAGATACTTTTGTTATTAGTATGGAAGGTGAAAGCGAAGATCAGCGATATGCTAGGCAAGCCGCGCAGTATTTTGGCACCAATCATCATGAAATTGCTCTCCATGATATAAATTACCAGCAAGCCTTGGAAAATCTGGTTACCCATTATGACGAGCCGTTTTTTGATCAATCTGCCTTGCCGAGCATGCTGATTAGTGAAGAGATTAAAAAATATGTTACGGTTGTTTTAAGCGGTGATGGTGGTGATGAGCTGTTTGGAGGCTATGATGCATATGCGAAACTTAAGCATATGCAGCTCTTTTCAGATTTGCCGGTGGGGTTAAGGAAGTTTATATCTGCTGCGTTTTTGCCTATTTCAAATAGTATGGCCTATAAGGCAGAGGTCTTAGCAAAAGATAATATTGTTGATGCGTATACTGAATATTATGCACTTTGGAAAACGAGCTTGCCGAGTAGCCGTCGATATATAACCAAAGCTGACTTATACACACCTGAGTTTAAAAATAAGATTGATAAAGATTATTGTTGGCGTAAAATGTCTGGTTGGTTTGGATCCGGGTCTGATCTTGTTAATAATGCTATGATAGCTGATATTCGAGGCAGGCTAGCTGATGGTTATTTAACAAAAACAGATATTGCCACGATGTGTAGTGCTGTTGAGCTGAGACCGCCATTCTTAGATTATAGGTTGGTTGAGTTATCTGCGCGCATACCAGGAAAGTTGAAAATAAAAAACGGAATTGTCAAATGGTTATGGAAAGAAACTGTTAAAAATAAAATGCCAGAAAGTATAGTTAATAGAAAAAAAATCGGATTTGCTATTCCGTTGCATGATATTATGCAAAAACAATTAAAAACCATGGTAGAAGATACGGTGTTGGTCTCTTCAAGTCATATAGCTAATATTTTTTCTGTGCAAACAATTAGAAAATTATGGCAGGAACATTTAGATCAGCGCGCGGATTATAGTAATCATATTTGGTCCTTATTAATTCTTGAATTATGGCTGAAGAAATATCTAGAAAAATAAATGTATTAGAAGTTAATACAACATTTCAAAGTTATGCTGGTGCGCAAAAAACGATGGTGAATTTTTGTAAATATTATAATAAAACCTTCTTTAGTTTTTTTGCCGTATCATACGGTGAAGGCGGTGTTTTGGAAGATCAGTTGAAATTATTAGGTGTGCCTTTTTTGGTTGCTAACGGTTCCATAAGTGCAATTATAGATTTTATGCAAAAGCATAATATCGATATTGTTCATATTCATCGTTCAGGTAAATTTAATACGTTTGAATTTAATTTGCTTAAAGCAATTAGGGAAAAATTTTCGCAAGCGGTTATCATAGAAACCAATGTTTTTGCCCAAGTTGATAAGCAGAGCCTTTCGTTAATTGATTGTCATTTATGTAAAAGCAAGATGATGATAAATGAAAGATTTGTTTCAGCAATCGGTAGCTTTGATTTTTCTAAAATGAAAGTATTATACAATCCGGTTGACATAGTGCAGCTTGAAGAGTTGGTTTGTTTGGATCATGAAGTTAGAGAGCATAAAAAACAATTAGGGATTGCAGAAGATGATTTTGTTATTGGGCGTTTGGGTCGACCCGATGTTTCCAAATGGGATGACTTGTTGCTCGATATGGTACCATATTTAATACGTTTAATTCCAAATATTAAATTTATTATTCAAGCGGCGCCTATATCTCGGGAGCGAAAAGTTAAGAATAGCTTGCTTAATCAATATATAATCTTTCTGCCTGCCACAAACGTTGTTAAAAATATTGCCTTGTTTTATAAGACGATTGATGTGTATGTTCACGCCTCTAAAATCGGCGAGTCGTTTGGTATGACATTGGCAGAGGCAGGGGTATTTAAAAAACCAACAATAGTTAATTCTACTCCGCATAAAGATAATAATCAGGTGGAGTTAATTGATCATATGAAGACCGGTATTATTGCTAATACCCCTCAGACTTTTGCCCGGGCAGTTGAGTTTTTATATCGTAACCCACAGGTTTGTTCGGAAATGGGTCAAAAAGCGTATGATAAAGTGTTGGCAGCCTATCATCCGGAAAGAATTACTCGGCAATTGGAGAAAATTTTTATTGATAAAATAAAAGAAAAAGGAAAATACCTTGACTTGTCAGCGCAGGCTTTTTATGATAAAATTGCCTATTATCCCAGTAGAAAAGAAATTGAAGATTTTAAACTTGAGTATAAAAAAAGACGTGATGATGATTTCGGCAATCTTACTTTTGGTGAAAAGCTAGAGAATTTATTACGAAAGCCAAAAAAAATAAAGCAGAAGATAGAAGATCTTTTAGAGCATAGATATAATATTAACTTCTAAATTATGGAGCACGTCAGATCAAAAATTTCTGCCTGTTTGGTTGTCTATAATGAAGACAAGGTTATTGATCGATGTTTGGCGAGCATTTGCAATTTAGTG
Organism: uncultured Gammaproteobacteria bacterium; assembly: GCA_964561035.1. Taxonomy (GTDB): domain Bacteria; phylum Patescibacteriota; class Patescibacteriia; order Magasanikbacterales; family GWA2-37-8; genus XYD2-FULL-39-9. The sequence continues at coordinate 11,603 of CAZLNR010000001.1, forward strand.
GACGAGATAATACTTGTTCATGATGGAGAATGCTCTGATCGGACTTTGGAAATAGCTAAAAAATACACTGATAAAATATTCGTTCAACCTCATATCGGAGAGGCAGAGCCGCACCGGGCTTTTACCTTTTTGCAAGCTTCGGGTGATTGGATTTTGCAGATAGATGCCGATGAATTTTTGGATATTGAAACTCATTCGCAAATTCGTAAAATGGTTGGTGAGCCTGATATTAATGTGGATGCTTATAGTTTTCAATGGGAGCTGTGGAATGGAAATCAGCCTGTTCATATTCCAGGGTTTTATAAAATGTGCCTTTTTAAGAAGAAGAATTTTTTTTATTGTGGTGTGCCTCATCAGGCCGGAGGCGTGAAAGGCAAAATTCAGAAAGTTGATTTATTTCTGCGCCATCGCCCTGCTTATAATAATACTGCATGGAAAGAATTTTTAAGAAAAGCAAAGAAATGGGTGCCTGTACATGCTAAATATTTTTTTCCACAGCTTGTTCAGTATAATTGCTTTAATACCACTGCCGATGCCTGGCTTGCATACGCGGCGCATGTTCGCAAGCATCCGGTTCTGCACCTCTTCTATTATCCGGCAAAAACTTTTTTGGCACAGTTAAAAAACGGCATGATTAAAAGCTGGGCTGGTTGGAATTTTGCAGCTCAGCAATTTGTATATTACTCATATCTTTTTATAGTTGTGTTAAAGATGAAATTAAAAATAAAAAATTTATAGTTTATTTTCATATGAAACTTTCTGTAGTAATTCCCGTGTATAATGAAAAAAATACCATTGATCAGCTTGTGGCGCGAGTAGAAGCTGTTTCTATTCCCGGCTGGACAAAAGAGATTGTGCTAGTTGAAGATTGTTCAACTGACGGGACGCAGGATCTTTTGAAGAGATATGCCGATAGGCATACCGTCATATTTCATGAAAAAAATCAAGGAAAGGGCGCTGCGCTTCGAACCGGTTTTAAGAAAGCAACAGGAGACTATATGTTGGTTCAAGATGCTGATTTAGAATACGATCCAGAAGAATATCCAAAATTATTAGAACCAGTTACTAAATTTGGGGCAGATGTGGTGTATGGCTCTCGTTTTATGGGGGGTGGGGCGCATAGAGTAGTATATTACTGGCATTACTTGGGGAACAGATTTCTAACGACAATTTCTAACATGTTCAGTAATCTAAACCTTACTGATATGGAAACATGTTATAAATTATTTAAAAGCGAGATTATTAAAAATATTACTCTTGAGCAAGACAGGTTTGGGTTTGATCCAGAGGTGACCGCTAAAGTCGCTCGCATAAAACCGATTAAAATTTTTGAGGTTGGAATTTCTTATAATGGCCGCACCTATGCGGAAGGAAAAAAAATCACATGGAAGGATGGTGTTAGGGTAATATATTGTATATTAAAATATGGAATTTTTAAATAAATATTTGAGAAATCATAAAACAATATTGTTTTTATTTTTTATCGCGATCATAAACCTTGTTTTGTTCGGTTATTTATTTGGTTTTCATGCCAACAATGATACAGAAAGTTTTATTTGGACTATTGAGCGTTTTCGTGGCATTGATAGCCCTTTTCACCCTAATCGATATCTCAATCCACTTTATCCTTTAGTAGGCGCAACTATGCTGAGGTTTGTATCACCAGCTTATGTTTTGATTGTGCTTAATATTATATTTTATTTCGGCATTATCTTTTTGACATACGGTTTGATGCGAAGAGTTTTTAAAAATGAATTCATTGGAGCTGTATCTGCATTATTTATTTTACCAAGCTATGCTTTTATTCGTTATGCTCTTACGCAGGTGCAAGATATGGGGGGCTATTTTTGGTTTGTTTTGACTTTATATAGCGGTTGGCGTTGGCAGGAGGATAAAAAAAACGGCTGGCTATATGTGGGAGGAATGGCTGTAAGTTTGGGCATGCTTACCAAAGAAAGCGGGGCTATGGGCGCTCTCTTTGTGGGTGTTTTGTTGTTATGCGCGCAAATGAGCTGGCGAGAGAAAATAATAAATTTTATAAAATTTTCATGCTTGCCGTTTATAACGTTACTCCTAAATCAGTACAGAGGAAAGTATATTGGCTATAACTCAGGTGCCTGGTTTATAGATAATTGGAAGATTTATGCGCCTGATAATTATAATTTTATAAAACTTTTTGGGGTTAATCTTACTACGTATAATGTTTTGTGGCCCTTAGTGTTATTTGGTTTATACTTTTTGTACATAAAAAGACGAGAAATTTCTCCTGAAATAAAAAAGTACTTTGTTGCGGTGCTGCTGCCAAGTCTTTCTTATTTTGCATGGCCTATATTTATCTCCAGAACAGTTTTTATCTCAGCATGGCTGTTTATTCCAATTGCGTCCTATGCTGTTTATACAATTTATTTAAAATCAAAAGCTTTGAAATACGCGGCTATAGTATGTGTTGTTATTTGTGTGGTTACCCCTTATGCCTTACAAGGAGTCTTAAGATACGCGAACCTGTTTAAAATTTTAGATGTTTGTCAGTATAGACCCGCATGTTCTTGGAGTTATTTTTGGCAGTATCGCTCTAATTTCAGTGTTACAGGAGATAAAAATTATTTTAATTATAAATAATTTCATATCGTGTGGAAAAGAAATTTATCTATATTTTTTCAAAAGAGCCTATTATTTTTTCAGTCAAGCCAAAACTTTAGCATGTGTTTGATGTTTCTATAATTAT
>CAZLNR010000001.1:14427-23126 GCA_964561035.1 uncultured Gammaproteobacteria bacterium
TTATTTTTTCAGTCAAGCCAAAACTTTAGCATGTGTTTGATGTTTCTATAATTATTCCAACTTATAATGAAGCTAAGAACCTGCCCTTGCTTGTAGAGGAGATTTTTTCATCTCTTAGTGCGGATATTAATGCTGAACTGATAGTTGTTGACGATAATTCTCCTGACGGTACAGGGCGAATTGCCGAAGAATTATCAAGCCGGTTTCCGATGCGTGTTGTGCATCGTGTTGGAAAAATGGGGCTTGGGAGTGCGGTAATAGCGGGTTTTGCTCAATCCAGACGACCATACTTAGGTGTCATGGATGCGGATTTGAGCCATGATCCAGCTATTTTAACGCAGCTTATTTATGGTTTACGTGATAGTGATATAGTAGTTGGAAGCCGGTTTAATACTGGAAGCTCAGTAGAAAATTGGCAGTGGTGGAGAAAAATGATTTCAAAAATCGGTGTTTTTTTTGCAGCTAAACTTACAAAAGTAAATGACCCGCTGAGTGGTTTTTTCTTTTTGCATAGAAGTATTATAGAGAATATGCAATTACGTACGATTGGTTACAAAATCTTGCTTGAGATTTTGGTGCGCTGTAAGTATAATGCAGTTACAGAAATTCCGTTTAATTTTAGAATGAGAAAATTCAGCACGTCAAAACTTAATTATACAGAATATATTTTGTTTGCGGGCCAATTGTTTAGGTTTAGCCTGATAAAATTGTATGAAAAATTTTTTTCTTGGCTTCATTAAAAAAATTAGAAAGTTATTTCCCGCCTCGTTAATTATTGCCGTGTATATTTTTTTAGCACGAAATAAAACATGCCGTCGTGCTATACATGCGATAATTAAGTTTGTCATGCCTCGCACAGTTGAAATTGAAGAGGGTGTAATAGTGCTTAACCCAGAGGATCCAGTAGTATCTGGCAGTTTGGTATTTAGCGTGTATGAGAAATTTGAAACCGAGTTATTTCGCCAGCATGTGAAGCCTGGGATGGTTGTGGTGGATGTGGGGGCTAATATCGGGTACTACTCTTTAATCGCAGCTAGACGAGTGGGGGATACAGGAAAAGTTTTTGCGTTTGAACCTGATTCGAACAACTTTGCTTTTTTACAGCAAATGGTTGCGCGAAATCGTTTTGCTAATGTTATCTCGCACAATATTGCGTTAGGAGATTGCGATGGATCTATTGATCTGTATCTTTCTGATGATAACAAAGGCGATCATAGGATATACCCCGTATCTTTAGAAAATCGTTCAAAAATCACTATCCCGATGAACACGCTTGACGCGGTGTTGAAATCTGACGGTTCTTTGCGTGTTGATTTTCTTAAAATGGATGTGCAAGGTGCGGAAGGGCTGGTTTTGGGCGGAATGCCGTCGGTATTAAGTTCAAATCCCAACATGATTATCTTTTCTGAATTTTGGCCTGAAGGATTGCGTAATGCCGGTTCCGATCCGATAATAGTATTAGAGAGGTTAGCACAAAATAAAAATGTATACGAAATAGAAGAAAGCAAGCTTATACTTAAAAAGGTTACTGATTTTAAGGAATTTATTAATCGGTATCCGGGACGAAAATACGCAAATATTATATGCAAGAATGGATAAGAAAACAAAAATTATTTTCTATCATAAACACATATAAGGAAATTTTGCTTACTATCCTGTTTGTTTTTATTGTCGTATATGTGGCGATAAACCAATCGGTATGGTTGGATGAGGGGTTGAGTATTGCTTTTGCCAGAAGAAGCTTGCAGGAAATTATATCTCTTACCGTAAAAATAGACCTTCATCCGCCGTTGTACTATATATGGCTGCATTTGATACAAAGCATATTTCCCACTTCTATTTTTATGAGCAGGGTATGGAGTATTTTAGCGTATTTGGCTTGCGGGCTGCTGATTTCTAATTATATTAAAGAGAAACGCGGTGCTAATAGTTACGACGCATTTCTTGCGTTGTTATTTTTTCTAATCTCGCCGTTTGCAATGTTCTATGCCAGCGAAGCAAGATCTTATGAAATAGTGATCCTTGTTTCGTTTATTCAATTTATTTTTTTTGAAAAATTTTTGCACTCAGGGTCTCGAAAGTATTTGTTATCCTACGTTTTAGTGTCTGTTGCGAGTGTTTATTTATTCTATTTGTTTATTTTAAATTTAGTAGCTCAATTTATTTATATTTGCGTTGAACGGCGCGATGTATTTAAAAAAATATTTGGTGCGTGGTTTTTAATTTTTTTAAGCTATGTGCCGTGGATATACTTTGTGTTATGGCATCGTCTAGACACAAAACCATCCCATTTTTTAGAAATTCCTTGGTGGCAAATTCCAGCTATAATTTTTACTGGTTTTAGCGGTGGACGAACAGCTATTACCGATCTGAATCATACCCACTGGTACTGGCCGACAGTGCTTATAAGTATTGCCTACACCTTGCAGTTTATGGGTCTTTGGTATTTGTACAAAGATCAAAAATACAGAATGTACATGAAATTAATGGTTTATTTAGCTGGAATACCTTTGGCTGTATGTCTGCTCATATCCGCAACTCGTTTTTCAATATTTGATCCGCGCTATTATAGTGAAATATTTTTTATTTTTGTTATCTTTTTGGTGTTATCTAGCCTTGCTTTGCGCGATATAAATCGCCGGCTATGGATGGTTATAACCGCTTTCTTTTTAATTACGAACACTTTATTTATAAGTTTGTATTTATTTAACCCATGGTTTAAGCGAGAGCCGTGGAAACTTGTTGTGAGCGAAATTGAAGCTAAAGCCGAATCGTCCGATGCAGTTATTTTTATAGGCTGCAGTTCGCCTCCGGCCCCATATATGGAGTATCGCAAGAAGAGTATAAAATTAATTAATACTAACGGAGAGTGCGAATCATTTTTGAATAGCCCGGATCAAATTTTTCAACATCTTACGAAAGAAACAGAAGGTGTCCAGCGAGTTTGGTATTCCCAATATTTGGAATGGCAAAGAGACCCAAATAGAACTATGCGCCAAGCAATTGAAAAACAGTTTAAGTATATTGATACGATAGGATTTTTCAAAGTGAAGTTTGATGTATATGAACGAAAATAAATTACCTGTTTCAGTTGTTATAGTTACATACAAAACTCGAGATCTTACTCGAAAGGCGCTAGAGTCCTTGTTTTCTTCAAGTTCATTGCCTGAACAGGTTATTGTGGTTGATAATAGTTCTCAAGATGGTACGGCAGAAATGATAAAAAATGAATTCCCAAACGTGAGCCTTATAGGCAGTAAAGAAAATCTTGGTTTTGCCAAAGGCAATAATAAAGGCATTTCAGAAGCGGCGACTCAGCCATATGTTTGGCTGCTCAATAGCGATACAGAAACTGGTAAAAATACTCTAGAAGAATTGGTGGCGTATATGGAAAAACATCCAGATGTTGGGGCTTTGGGCCCTCAAATGATGTATCCTGATAAGAGTTTACAATCAGCGGGAGGATATTTTCCTTCTATTTTCAATGTATTTTATTATCTTTTTCCCGTCGCATATTTTTTACCGATTTCATGGCGCGTTCGTTTAAAGTCCATAGCTCTGTTTCCTCAACCAATACCTCAAAACGGCTTGGATGTTGATTATGTTACGGGTGCGGCGGTATTGTTACGGCGGGCGGCGCTAGATCAAGTCGGACTTATGTCTGAAGATTATTTTATGTATTTTGAGGAAACAGATATGTGCTGGCGTATGAAAAAAGCAGGTTGGAAAATCCGCGTCATATCTACTGAACCGGTTATGCATGTGTATGGAGGCAGTTTTAAATCAAAGTATGATAAAAAACGGCTAACATTATTTCAAGAAAGCTTGGCAATTTTTGTGAAAAAAAATTTTTCAGGTTTAACAAAAAATTTAATTCTGCTAGAGCTGCGGTGTTTTGGCGCTTTAAGTATTTTTTTAAAAAAATTTAAAAAATAAATATATGATATCTCTAATTGCTACCGTGCTCAATGAGCAGAATAATATTTCGGATTGGCTTAGCGGGATATTATCTCAAAGCATGCTGCCGGATGAGATAATTATTGTGGATGGAGGCTCGGTGGATGGCACATGGCAGCTGTTAGGGGAAAAAGCAAAACAGCATAGTATTTTAAAAATTTTTCAACATGCGGGTAATATTTCGGCCGGTAGAAATTTTGCGATTAGACAGGCAGCGCATGAAAATATTGTGGTGACAGACGCGGGTTGTACGTATGAAAAAGACTGGTTTAAAAAAATATCCGAGCCATTGCTTGCTGGCAAAGGAACTTTTATAGCCACAGGTTTTGGACCGTGGTTTAAAAAAGATGACAGTCTACTTGCTTATCTGGTTGCATCAGCAACCACGCCAGCACCGTTTGAATTTCAGCGCAATTGGCTTCCTTCCAGCCGTTCCGTGGCGTTTAAAAAACAGGTTTGGGAATCAGTAGGCGGATATCCAGAATGGATTCCGTTATGCGAAGATGTTGTCTTTGATTTTAAAATTTTTAAAACCGGCGTGAAGCCGGAGTATGTGAGAGAGCCATTGGTTTTTTGGCGTCCGCGCATTACATGGTCCGCATATTTTAAACAGTTGTTTGGGTATACGAGAAGCGACGGGCATGGAAAATTATGGCTTAAGCGCCAAATTATAAGATATACGTATTATTCGCTCAATATATTATTTATTGCCTTATCCGTGACCATAAGTCCGTGGTTTATGCTGGTAATCGCGTTTGGTATTGTGGATTATTTGCGTAGATTTTGGAAGCGATGGATTGTTTTTTCTCAGCCTCTTTCTTGGTATAAAAAATATATTGGTTTTATCCTGCTTATTGCGGTAGTGATGTATGGGGATTTTGCCAAAATGTGCGGATGGCCAATTGGTGTATATGAAAGGCGCTCAGGTAAAATTAAATTTCCTGCATAATTTTTTATGAATATTATTATATTATTTTTTGTCATATTTTTTAGCTGGATTTTGCTCAAACTGCTGTTTTGTTGGCTGTATGTACGGCTCGCTTGTTGGAAAAAAATAAAAATGAAACCCCGTTCTCAGAATAATGATAAATCTGGCAGTGGTAATTTCTCACCTTCGTATAAACAAAAAATCAGATCTTTGATTACTGGATTTTTTTGGCGCCAAGTTACCCTTGCTGGCCATATCCCGTCACAGCATGTGCGAATGTTTTTATATAAAAAAATTTTTGGTATGGAAGTTGAAGACAAGGTGGTTATATATGGGGGCGCAGAAATTAGAAATCCTTGGAATATTAAAATTGGCTCAGGAACTATTATTGGCAATGATAGCAAGTTAGACGGGCGAAATGGTTTGGAAATTGGCAGGAATGTAAATTTAAGTACAGGAGTTTGGATTTGGACTGATGAACATGATAAAGATGATGAATTTTTTAGAAGTACTGCCCAAGAAAATCCTGTGGTTATTGGAGATAGAGCCTGGGTTAGCAGCCGCGTTACTATTTTACCGGGTAAAATTATTGGCGAAGGAGCGGTTGTAGCCGCAGGAGCAGTGGTAACAAAAAATGTTGAGCCATACGCCGTGGTCGGTGGTGTTCCGGCTAAAGTGATTGGTTCAAGAAATAGGAATTTGCAGTATCAATTTAATGGCGATTATTTGAGTTTTATTTAAAGTTTAATATGAAACTCTCAATTATTTTGGTTAACTGGAATACAAAAGATTTAACTCGTGATGCGCTTGTGTCTATTTTTGATCAAACCAAAAATATTGAGTTTGAAGTCATTATTGTTGATAATAATTCAGGTGATGGTAGTGTGGAAATGATTAAACAGGAGTTTCCACAGGTTATACTAATTGAGAATAAAGAGAATCGCGGTTTTGGCAAGGCTAATAATCAGGGATTGTTGGTTGTTCGCGGAGAATACATTATGTTTTTAAATACCGATGTAAGAGTGCTTAATAGTGCTATTAATACGCTGGTTGATTATTTGGATAAGAACCCGTCAACCATGATGGTTGGGCCGCGGCTGCTTAATACTGATATGAGTTTTCAGCACGCCTGTCGCCGTAACTTGCCCAATCCGCTTAACTCCTTCTTTCATTTATTTGGTTTGATAAAAATTTTCAAACATAGCCAGGTCATCAATAACTACAAACAGTTTACCGCTGACCCTGAAGTAACAGGCCCGACAGAAGCAATATCTGGCGCAGCTATGCTGTTTAGAAGGCAAGTATATGAAGAAATTGGCGGTTTTGATGAGAGGTTTTTTATGTATGGAGAAGACCTTGATTTTTGTAAGCGAATTTTTGACAAAGGGTGGGTCGTGGTGTATGTTAGTAATGCAAAAATTATCCATTTTGGCGGTCAAAGCAGTAAAAAAAGAAGGGTGCAATCACTTCGTAACTTTTATGAAGCAATGTGGATATACTATAAAAAGCATTTTTCCAAAAAATACATTTCAGTCCTAAATCTATTTGTTTGGATTGGAATACAGATGCGCATGTTGTTTGCAATTTTGGCCAATTATTTAAAATAATATGAAAACAGTATTGGTTACAGGTGGCGCTGGATTTGTAGGAACCCATCTTTGTCAAAGGCTATTCAATCTCGGTTATAAGGTCATTTCGCTTGATAATTATTTTACCGGTTCAGTCGATAATCATATTCAAGGCGTTGAGTATAGAAGCGGCCATACAAAAGAGGTTAAACAATATGTGCCAGAGCAAATAGATGTAATTTTTCATCTAGGCGAATATTCAAGAGTGGAGCAGAGTTTACAGGAGCCCGCTCTGGTTTGGGATTTAAATATCGCCGGTACTTTTGGAGTACTTGAGTTTTGGCGTGATCAAAATTCAAGTACACATACGTGTAAATTAATCTATGCTGGATCATCCACCAAATTTGGTGATGATGGAAGGGCTCGTGAAGCAACGCCATATGCTTGGACTAAGGCTGTAAATACGGAGTTGGTTTGTAATTATGCGGATTGGTATAGTTTGCCGTTTGTTATTACGTATTTTTATAATGTTTATGGCCCAGGCGAACGTACAGGAAAATACGGTACAGTAATTGCGATTTTTAAAGATCGATATTTGCGCAAGCTGCCTTTGCAAGTTACGTCTCCTGGTACGCAGATAAGAAATTTTACTCATGTTTCAGATATTGTTGACGGTTTAATACTAGTGGCAGATAAAGGTGTTGGAGATGGGTATGGATTAGGGAATGAAAAGGGTTATTCAGTTGTGGAAGTGGCAAAAATGTTTGGTGCGCCAATTGAAATGACTCCTCAAAAGCCGGGGAATCGTCAGAGTTCAGGTATTGATTTGTCAAAGGCCGTTGCGCTTGGGTGGCGGGCAAAAAAATCTCTTGAAGATGAAATAAAAAATTTTATTGTTGAAGTTAAATAATATATGAAACTTTTATATATCGGTTCTGGATTTGTAGGCGCGTGCTCCGGTGCAGTCATGGCTGAAGCAGGCCACGATGTTCTTTTGTATGATGTTGATGCGAGAAAAATTGAGATGCTTGGATCCGGAGATCCCCAGGTTATAGAAAGCTGTTTATTTGAGCCGGGTTTAAGCGATTTGATTATTGATAATAAGGAAAGATTGTCTTTTGTTTCTGATTATGCAAAGGCGGAGTTGTTTTTAGAAGATGCTGACGCAATCTTCATGTGCTTGCCAACGCCAGAAAAGGCGGGCAGTGAAGGCAGTTCTGATCTGACATATTATTATCAGGCAGCAGAAAAAATAGGCGCCAGTCTTGTTAAGCGAAATGGTGCACGCCAGGAAAAATATATTGTTATTGTTAATAAAAGTACAGTGCCGATTCGTATGGTAAACGAGACAAGTTCTTTAATGAAATCTTTGGGGGTAAAAAATTTTGGCGTAGTTTCCAATCCGGAATTTTTAGTAGAGGGGAAAGCTGTTTCGGGTTCTACTCACCCAGATAGAGTGGTGGTGGGCGCTGAGAGTGAAGAAGATTTTAAGGTGATGCGTAAAATCTATGCGCGATTTTTTAATTCTACCGCAGTAAAATATATTGAAGTTAATCCGTTTGAGGCTGCCGCAAGCAAGCTGTTGGCAAATTATTTATTATTTAGCAGGCTGGCAAATACTTTTAGCGTAGTGGGGCGAGTTTGTGAAGTGTTTGATGAAATTAATTTTGAAAATGTTCGTAAAGTATTAATAAGCGATGATCGAATTGGGAAGTGGGGTTTTTATGATAGTGTGTACGCGGGGGGTAGTTGTTTCATAAAAGACGCAGCATCACTAGCTCATCAGTTAGAAGAGATGGGCGGTCGAGCGCATTCAGTGCGTTTAGTTTTAGAAGAAAATAGATTTCAACGAGATTATTTTTATAGTCGAGCTCAGAAAGAAGCAGGGTTCTCTTGGGCCGGAAAAAAGATCGCTTTATTGGGAGTGGCTTTCAAGCAGAATACTAACGACGTCCGCAATTCTCCCGCGTTTGATATTATTAATCATTTGCTTGATGACGGTGTTGCCCAGATTAAGTTATATGATCCCGCAGCGATGTCGATGTTTAAATATAATTTACCTCAAAATGATGAACGCTACAGCAAGCTTGTTTTTTGCGATAATGAGGAAGGCGCTTTGCAGCAAACGGATGCTTGCCTGATTTTAACCGATTGGCCTCAGTTTCGTTTGCTCGGAGACAAAATTATAGAAAAGTGTCCTGCTCCGTATCTTATTATGGATGGCAGGAGAATAATTCAAGATCAAT
>CAZLNR010000001.1:23226-121602 GCA_964561035.1 uncultured Gammaproteobacteria bacterium
AAGTGTCCTGCTCCGTATCTTATTATGGATGGCAGGAGAATAATTCAAGATCAATTTGCGGATCTTGCAAAAAAAGGCTACAGTATTATTTCAGTTGGCTCGCCTTTTCTTAAAAATTAAAATATTAGTATATGTCCAAATATCTTGTCACGGGAGGCGCTGGATTTGTTGGTACAAATATTGTTAAAGAATTAATCCGCCAAGGCAATCAGGTGGTGGTTTTTGATAATTATGCAGCCGGGAAAAAAGAGGATCATTTGCTTTCCGAAGCAGAATATGTAGAGGGTGATATTCGAAATTCTGACGACTTAAATTCGGTATGCAAACAAGGGTTTGACGGCATTTTTCATTTAGCAGCTTTGCCTCGAGTGTTATTTTCTGTAGAAAATCCCTTAGAAACGCACGATGTAAATGTAACTGGCACATTAAATGTTTTATTGGCGGCCAAAAAATACAAGATTAAGCGCGTGGTATTTTCAACTTCATCAGCAGCTTATGGAAGTCAAGAAACAGTGCCGTTCTTAGAAGATGGTACTATAAAAAAACCAATAAGTCCTTATGCGTTGCATAAATTTATTGGCGAAGAGTATTGCCGTCTTTTTTCAGAGTTATATGGTGTAGAAACAGTTTCGTTATGCTACTTTAATATATATGGTCCGTATTTAGACCCAGATGGCGCGTATGCGTTAGTGATCGGCAAGTTTTTAAAGTTAAAAAAAGAAAATAAGTCCTTACCAATTCGAGGTGATGGTAAAATGCAACGTGATTATGTGCATGTGGCGGATGTGGTGCGAGCAAATATTTTGGCTATGACAGTGGAAAGTGTAGGCCGAGGTGAGGTAGTAAACATAGGAAGCGGTGTGGCTACATCGGTTAACGAGATTGCCGCGTTAATTGGCGGCGAGATTGAATATGTGCCGGTTTTACCAGGTGAGCCCGCTGTATCTGTGGCCAATATTACAAAAGCAAAAAAACTTTTAGGTTGGGAGCCAACCATACGATTGGAGGAGGGGGTCGCCGAACTTAAAAAAGAATGGGGTTTATAAATAAAATAGCTTCTCCACAGACGGAGGAGCTATTTTATTTAGATTTAGTTTTTTGTTTAGAAATATTTCATGTGGCATAATGTATAATTATATTATAAATTTATTTTTATGAATCGTTTTAAAAAAATAATCATGTATATTTTTGGGGGGTTGGTTGTCAGCTATTTGCTGGCCTGGTTTGGATTTGCTCTGTATAGCGGCTGGAAAGGTTATATGTGGGACAAAAAAACAAATGACTTCCAGATGGCTTTGAGCAAGCCATATAGAGAAGATGTATACGGCGGCAAAACCCCAGAAGAAACCTGGAATTTATTTTTGGATGCTCTAAAGAAGAAAGATGTGGAACTAGCTAGCAAATATTTTGTGCCGGAGAAACAAGGAGAATGGAAAGAAATAATTAGCAAGACTTTAAAAGACAAAGGCTTTATTGATGTAGAAGGTCTGTCAGATATTACATTCTCTACAAGTACTAGTAATACTATGTATTATTTTAGGTTGGTTAAAGAAGGTGAGAGATATATTAATTCTTCAATTGTCTTTATTTTAAATCCATATACAAAAGTATGGAAAATTTCCGTACTATAATTTAAACATAATATGAAAAAAGGAGGGGCTTTATTATTGGTATTATTTTTTTTACTTCAACCGGTGCGCGCGTACGATCAGCATTCCACACACCCATCATTAACCTATGAAATGGCGCAGTTTTTTAATCAAAAAAATACGGATTTAAACAAGTTTTTGCTGCCAAAAGAAGTGGGGTGGCTAAAACAGGGCGCTGTTGAAGAAGACGAGCCAGCTCGGTGGATTAATCATTTTTATGATCCCGTTCATAATGTAGGTTGGTCAGGCAAACATCTCGGCAAACTTTCTCAAGAAGAAGGCTATAAGTTGGGTGGAGATATTGCCCCTCGGCATTCCATAGCCTCGATAGATTGGGTTACTAATCAGCAGTATCAGGCAGCTTATGGCCGTCAGTATGGCAATCAGACTTGGCAAAAGGCAATTAAATCATATATAGACGGCGATAAAAAAGCGGCATTTTTGGCGCTTGGCCATGTGTTGCATTTGGTGGAAGACGCAACTGTGCCAGACCATGTTCGCGATGATTCTCATCCAGGTATTGAAGGCGACCCGGGTTCGCCGTATGAGAATTTCTCAAAAATACAAACCGATGCGGGGGAGCTGGTGGTTGCTGAAAACCTATTAAACAACAATGCAGAATTTAAAAAATTAAATTCGGTTAATCAGGCAATTAAAGATTTGGCAATATATACAAATCAAAATTTCTTTTCTGAAGATACGATTAATAATGATGAGTTTGCAAAACCAGATTTAAATTCATTAAATATAGTCTATATTGACACTCCTAAAGACGGTATCCTAAAATTATTAAAAAATAAAAATAGCAATTATTTTACTGCTAAAATCAATCCCATTGATGATGCATTTAGTAAAGGATTTAGCTACTCTACTGACGAATCACTATATGTCCTCCCATCATACCGAGATCATTTATTCCCTGAAGCAGTGCTAACAGGCGCAAGTGTAATCAATTTATTTTTTCAAGAAGTAGAGAGATATCAAAAGAACCCGCAAGCTCTGGAAGATATTGTTCCGGATAGTTATGACTCGTTTGCGGTAGTGCTGCAACAATTTCCAAAACGCACCGTTATCAAGGCCTGTGGTGTATCTGAGAGTACCTGTAAAGATATCCATAATTCAGCTGTTGCGGTGGTGGCGTCTGTGCAAAATAGCGCGAACAATGCCATTACACGTCTGGGTTTGATAGTTCAAAAAGTACAAACAGTTTTTGGTATAAATACAAAAGCGGTCAGTCAAAGCAATGCGGAAATTTCAGGACAGATAACACCTGAAAATAGCGAGAATATCAGCGTGCCTGTGGCGAAAATATCAGTTGCGCCAATACCAAAAAATATTTCAGGGAATAGACAGACACCTTTAGCTATTGCGCCATCTCAAAAAGCAACCACCTTAGATGCAGCAATATTACCGTCAAAAACTGCGAGCGATATTGTTAACAACAACCAGCCTATAACATCTGTTGAAATTCTTCAAAAACCTCAAAGCGCTGTATATGGCGGTGGTTTACAAGGTTTAGCCAGTTTGATGTTGCCTTTAGTAGGTGTTAGTGCAGGGTCGGTTGTTGAGCAAGAAATAGCCGAAACATCTTCAGTAGTGACAGTTTCGTCTACGGAAAATAACCCGGTTGTATCTGTAACAACTACAATTAATAGTTCTACGACATCTGAAAATAATACAGTTACCAGCAGCCCGCCGGAAATAATTGTAGATAATCTTTCTCCAGCTGTACCGTCTATCACAGTCATTGTCAGTTCAACCAATTCAATGGCGCGCATCATAACACTCGCATCTTCTGATGCGCTGTCGGAGCATATCTATTTTGATCTGCAATTTACAACCAATACGCAAAACGGAATTTGGGAAAATATTGCATCGAGCACTGCTCAAACAGTAATTGATTTTTCTGGTACACGCGGACAGTTGTATTATTTTAGAGCCAGAGCTACCGATGATGCAGGTAATGTGTCAGCTTGGAGCAATACCTCTTCCGCGCATGGCATAAATTGGAGTGGTGAATTAGTAATCAATGAAGTTGCCTGGGCAGGTACGGCTTCTGAATTTTCTACGAATGAATGGTTTGAGTTGTATAACACAACTGATGCTGATATTGATGTAAGCAACTGGAAAATATTTATTTCTGGCAAACAGCTTAGTGTTTCTAAAATAATGAACAAAATTGTGCCGGCGCACGGCTATTATTTGTTTGAACGAATTTCAGATAACACAGTAAAAGAAATCGCGGCAGATGCAATTTTTAGCGGCAGTTTAAACAATTCTGGTGAAAAGATTGAAATTTTCCGGCCTGATAATGAAAAATCAGATGAAGTTGATGCGCGAGCGGGTTGGTTTGCGGGAGATTCGGTTAAATATCGAAGTATGGAGCGTGTTGATGCGTATGGCATGGGTAATGACTCGGCAAATTGGCAAAACAATCAAGGTTTTAGAGAAAGCGGACGTTCATTTAATGGCGGCCCTATTTATGGATCTCCAAAACGAGCTAACACGGGTTTTATTAACTTAAACTGGGATCAGGATGAAGATGTCAGAGTGCTTACGAAAGCAAACAATCCGTACTTGCTGCAATACTATGCAGTGCCGGCCGGTAAAAAGTTGATCATTGAACCCGGGGTTGTAATTAAATCATATTTTAATAATTCCAGTCTAACTATATTTGGTACGCTTGAAGTGCGCGGCACTTCCGATGATAGGGTATTTTTTACTTCGGGAAAAGACACAAATTTGAACAGTTCAATAAATAATACTGTAGTGGGCGTGTGGACCACCACAACTCCGGCTGCATATGATTGGCAGGGTATATGGTTTAAGCCAGGATCTGTAGGCATGTTAGACAATGCTCAGATAAAGTTTGCTGGTCGCGGATTTATAGTACCGCCATCATCACTGCCAGTATCACAAGCTGTTCGCATTGAGCGTGCGGATGTTGCATTTGATGGGGTATATTTTTCTGATAATGGCACCGTGGCTGTACAAAGTTCTTTTGCCACCACCACCATTCTCCATTCAGAATTTACCGAAGGAGAGCGAGCCTTTGTTTCCGAAAATAGCGCAGTTCATATAGAAGATACTGTGTTTCGTAATTTTTCTCATGGGTACGGGCCTCTATATATAAAAGATAAATGGCCGAGCCTGGAGCGTGTCACATATACAGATAATACAATTAACATGCCATACCTTGAAGGTGTGATAATTACCGATAGTGCCACGATGAATGAAAACGAAGATTATCTGGTTAATATACTCACGGTTTCTTCTACGGGCTATTTATCAATAATGCCCGGTGTTTCGGTGTATGTTCCGTTGTACGGCATTATTAATGTGTATGGTTCGCTTGAAGCTCATGGTACAGCTGGTAATATGATTAATTTTTTACCGCTAGATCAATCTTCAAATTGGGGTAATATTCGTTTCTATAATTCCACCTCAACCTTAGAATATGTAAATTTCAAACGAGGCAACCGGCTTAACGGTCGTCCCGAATCGGTTAATGGCAATATTATAGCTAATGATTCTCATCTGCTTATCAATCATGCGCAGATAGTAGATAGTGAATCAAATTCAATTCAGTCTAACAACTCAACTATCTCAATTTTAGATTCTGATATTAGCGACACAACTAAGCACAACAATACTACGGGCATAAAAGCTATGACTGGAACTGTGAATCTTAATAACGTTCGATTTGCTAATGTGGCTATTGGCCTGCAAAGCGATCCGTTAGATATTTCGCACCTTATCCTTGATGTTCAAAACATGTCATCTTCAAGCTTTAGTAATGTGGATTATTTTTGGCAGCCGTTGAATTTGTGGGCATTTCCAGTGCTTATCTCTCCTGAACACTTGTAAAGTCGCCTGTTTACCTGTTTTTTTCGTACCTTTTCAAAGGTTTTGCTTTGTGATACAATTAAGCCGTAATTTATCTCTATTTTTATGCTAAAATTAGACTCTTTCTTTAAAGAAGCCATTAAACAAGACGCCTCCGATTTACATCTGGTTGGTGGAGAGCTGCCAATGATACGAGTGGAAGGCGCGCTCAAAGATCTTGATGACAAACCACTTAATAATAAAGAGTTGGTTGGAGAGGTGTACTCGCTGCTTACGAAAGAGCAAATTGCTAGATATGAATCGGAAAAAGAGCTGGATTTGAGTCATGTGGTGGGTGATGTGCGTTTCAGATTAAATGTGCACCAACAAGTTGAAAATATTGGGCTAACCGCTCGCGTGATTCCAGCGGAAATTCCAACCCCGGAAGAGTTGCGTTTTGAGCCAGTGTTGCTCGAGATGACAAAATTGCTGGATGGTTTGGTGCTGGTAACCGGTCCAACTGGTTCTGGTAAAACCACCACCATTGCGTCCATGATTGAAGAGATAAACAAAACTCGTAAAGCGCATATCGTGACAATTGAAGACCCGATTGAATTTTTATTCCAAGATAAGCAGAGTTTAATAGAGCAGCGCGAAGTTGGAGTTGATACGAACTCATTTGCTAACGCGCTTAAACATGTATTGCGTCAAGATCCGAATGTTATTGTTGTAGGGGAAATGCGCGATCCAGAAACGATTGCCACAGTTCTTACCGCCGCAGAAACAGGCCATCTCGTATTTTCCACTTTGCATACACCGTCGGCTGCTGAAGCTATAGAGCGTATTGTGGATGTGTTTGAGGGTGCAAAACAAAAACAAATTTTAATCCAGCTTTCAGCGGTTTTGCGCGGAGTGGTTGCGCAGCAATTGTTGCCAGCCAAAGATGGCGGCAGAGTTGCGGCTAGAGAAATTCTTATTAATACACCGGCAGTTGGCAATATGATTAGAGGTAACGAAGTAGGCCAATTAAAGTCCGCAATTCAAACTGGCGCAAAAGAAGGTATGGAAACTATGGAAAATTCAGTTAAGAAATTGGTCAAAGAAGGATGGGTAGATGAAGAAATTGCAGAGCGCCGTGTGGGTTCTAATAAAAAAGTTTAAGATGCGAGCAAACACAAGATTTGCCTCGCTTGTTATGTCTTAGTATGCATGTAGAAGAAATTTTTAAGCAGGTCAGTCTTGTATCTGAACAATCGCACATGCCCGCCTATGCGGTGGGTGGTTTTGTGCGTGATTTATTGTTGTCGTGGGATGATATGCCTCGCAAGGATGTTGATTTTGTGATAGAGGGCAGCGGACTGGCTTTTGCTAAAGAGTTTGATAAATCAATGAACATGGCGGGAAGCCTAGTTGAATTTCCTGATTTTGACACTGCGCGCTATGTGTTAACTGGAGAACTTGGAAATATTACTTTGGAATTTGCAGGGGCGCGAACTGAGATATATCAATCTGATTCTCGCAAGCCAGCTGTAGAAAAAACAAATTTACAGGCAGATATGGCACGAAGAGATTTTACAGTAAATGCCATGGCTGTGCCGTGCGCGGTCTTTGCTGGTAAAAAATTTCCAAGCAAGGCAATGTTTGAAAAACAAATTATTGATCCGTTTAACGGTAAAAAAGATTTAGCAGATAAAGTATTAAAAACACCGCTTGATCCAGACAAAACTTTTATTGATGATCCGTTGCGCATGATGCGAGCGGTGCGATTTGCCAGCCAGTTAAATTTTTCCATTGATCCGCAAACGTTGGAGTCTATTTATAAAAATAGGGAGCGTTTAAAAATTATTTCCGCTGAACGCATTAGCGAAGAATTGTTTAAACTAATGTCGTGCCCAAAACCATCGGTTGGGCTAGTGCTTATGTGGCAAACGCATCTGTTGGATTTTGTCTTGCCTGAGGTGGCAAATTTGGAAGGCGTGGATGATGTATATGGGCATCAGCATAAAGATAATTTGCTTCACACTTTTAAAGTGGTTGATAACGTGGCCGAGCGATCAAATAAAACCATTTTGCGCATTGCCGGATTGCTGCACGATATTGGCAAGCCGGCCACAAAAAAGTTATTGCCTAAAATCGGCTGGACGTTTCACCAGCATGAGCATGTTGGTAAAAAAATGGTGTATGCTATTGCGCGTCGCCTGCGATTTTCAAAAAGCGACACCGATTATTTGGCAAAACTTGTGCGCTGGCATATGCAGCCTATAAGTTTAATGGATGAAGAGATAACAGATTCAGCGGTGCGTCGTTTGGTGGTAAATCTGGGTGATGAGTTGGAAGATTTATTAATTTTAGGACGAAGCGATATTACCAGCGGCAATCCATATAAAAAAGAAAAACGATTAAAAAATTATGACTATTTAGAAGAAAAGATAGCTGAAGTATTGGAGCGGGATAAGTTGCGCGCTTTCCAATCGCCTTTGCGAGGAGAAGAGATAATGGAGCTGGCGCATTTGAAACCTGGTCCTACAGTTGGTAAAATTAAAACAGACATAGAAGAAGCAATTTTAGACGGAGTAATTCCAAACGAATACGAAGCTGCTAAAATTTATTTCCTTACTATTAAAGATAAATATTTAATACACGCTCAAGCGTGGGAACAAAACACATAATATGAATATATTTAAAACAAAAAAATTCTACATCATTGCCATTATTATTTTGGTAATTGGCATGGTTGTTTATGGTCAAGTAAAAAAGAAGAATAAGCCGGTTGAATACGAAACAGTTACGGTAGAAAAAGGGGCGCTTACCCAGACGGTTGAAGCGACAGGCAAGGTTGAGTCGCAAAGCGATTTATCATTGCGTTTTGAGGTGCCTGGGGTTATTGAGCGTGTTCAAGCTAAGGCCGGTGTGTCGGTAAAAAGCGGCGCTACACTTGCTATGCTTAAAATGGCGGATTTGAATGCTGCGGTGGCACAGGCGCAGGCAAATTTAAATCAGAAACTTGCTGGCGGTACGCAGGCAGAAAAAGACTATTATAAAGCAGTGCTTGACCAGGCTGCGATTGATTTGGAAAATAGTCGAGTGGTAGATAATGCCTATGAGGATGCGGTGGTAACGCTACAGTCTTCTTTAGTTAAACTTGATGACGGTCTCACTCAAGCAGATGCAATTTTGGGTGTTGATAATACAAGTATCAATGATGAATTTCAGCAATTTTTATCTGTATCCAATCCGGACATGCTAAATATGGCTGTGAATCAGTATACTGTAGCAAAAAACAGCGCTACAAAGGCTAAAAGTCAAGTAGTTGTGCTTACAGCAGTTTCTACGCCAGAGCAAATTGATTTAGCGCTCAATAGCACTATCGACGCTCATATACAAATGAGCCAGCTGCTTATTAAAGTTGGTGATGTCTTAAATAATTCTCTTACAGGCATTAATTTTACTCAAACAACACTGGCTACGAAGAAAAGCGCGATTGATACCGTCAGAACATCAGTTAACACTCAGTTCACAGCTATTACAAATGCTAAACAGGCTATTTCCGATGCCAAATCTTCTTTAAAAATTAAAGAAGCGGTATATAATCAGGCTTTGGCAAACTACCAGAATAAAATTAATCCGGTGCGTGAAGTGGATATCGCAGCCTATAGAGCGGCTTTGGCGCAGGCGATCGCAAATCGAAATAAGGCTATAATTAAAGCTCCTGTAGACGGAGTAGTAACTTCAATCAATAAAAAGGCTGGTGAGTTTATAAATTCCAGCGAAGAAATGGTGCGTATATTTGTGCCGCATTATGAAATTAAAGTTGATATTCCAGAAACAGATATTTCTAAATTAAAGATTGATGATGTGGCTGATATTACACTGGATGCTTTTGGCGATGATGCAAAATTTGCAGGCAAGGTTATTAATATTGAACCAGGCTCCACAGATATTTCTGATGTGGTGTATTATCGGGTAACTGTAACC
This sequence comes from uncultured Gammaproteobacteria bacterium, assembly GCA_964561035.1. GTDB lineage: Bacteria > Patescibacteriota > Patescibacteriia > Magasanikbacterales > GWA2-37-8 > XYD2-FULL-39-9. The sequence continues at coordinate 32,676 of CAZLNR010000001.1, forward strand.
ATCAATGATTCTGAAAAAGATATCAAGCCTGGAATGACCGCAAATGTAAAAATAAAAACAGATTCCCGTGCCGACGCGTTGTTTGTTCCGTTGCGATCTGTGCGTACAGATGATCGAGGTAAATTTGTTAAAGTGCTTAAGCCGGGTGCGGTTGAGCCGACAGATGTTTCAGTTACGCTTGGTATCCGAGCTGATAACGGCAAGGTTGAAATTGTGGAAGGTTTACAAACAGGAGACGTGGTTGTAGTTTCTGTAAAGCAATAATATGGCTCTTATTGAGATAAAAGATCTAGTAAAGAAATATGAAAACGAAGGCGTGGTAACTGATGTGCTTCACGGACTTAATTTTTCAATTGAAAAAGGGGAGTTCGTGGCCATTATGGGGCCAAGCGGATCGGGCAAGTCAACTTTGATGCACATCTTGGGTTTTTTGGATAAGCTTACCTCAGGTGTATATATGTTCGCTGGAAGAAATGTGAGTGGTTTAGATGATGATGAATTGGCGCGAATGCGCGGCAATGAAGTGAGTTTTATTTTTCAGGCTTTTAATTTGCTTCCCCGAACCACGGTGATTGAAAATGTGATGCTGCCGCTTACATATAAAAAAATGAGTGAAACACAGCGTCGTGAAAAGGCGAAAGAAGCGCTTGTTTCAGTTGGTTTAGGCCATAGATTGGATTATTTTTCAAATCAGTTGTCTGGTGGTGAGCGTCAGCGCGTGGCGATTGCGCGGGCATTGGTGAATGACCCTTCCGTTATTTTTGCCGATGAACCGACTGGCAATCTTGATTCAAAATCTGGATTACAAGTCATGAAAATATTGCAGAACTTAAATGAATCGGGCCGGACTATTATTTTGGTTACTCATGAAAAATATACCGCCGAACACGCCAAGCGTATTCTGCGAATTAGAGATGGCATTATTATTGAAGATTCTGCGGTGGCAAATCGGCTGTTTGCCAAAGATGGAAGCGAACTGCAAAAATAATTGAAATTGCGCTGTTATGAATATCATTAAAGAAGTTACAAGCGTATGGTCAATAATCAGCCGTAATAAAGCGCGCTCATTTTTAACGATGCTTGGGGTGGTGATTGGTATTATGTCGGTTATTGTAGTGATGTCGGTTGGAGCGGGCGCTCAAAGCCTAATCTTAAACCAGGTAACCAGTCTCGGCTCAAATTTAGTGGGTATTTTGCCTGGTAAATCTGAAGATAACGGTCCGCCGGCGTCGGCTATGGGTATTGTGGTTACTACTCTTACATATGATGATGTAAAAGCCCTGTTAGATGAAAATATGCCATTTGTAGTAGCGGTGACTGGGTATGTTCGCGGTGTTGATACTATTAGTTGGGATGGAAATAAGACAGATACTAATTTTGTCGGTGTGTCTACTGATCTGCCAAAAGTAGAAGATACTGCGGTGCAGCGGGGCAGGTTTTTTACGGAAGAAGAAGAAAAAGGGTTATCCCGTGTAGCCGTGCTTGGCAGTCGGGTGGCGCGTGATTTATTCCAGGATACAGATCCGGTTGGCAAGCAAATTCGTATTAAAAAAACATCGTTTACTATTATCGGCGTTATGTCCGAACGCGGCAGCAGCGGTTTCCAAAATCAAGATAATCAAGTGTATACGCCGATTACCACAGCTCAAAAATTATTATTAGGAATTGATTATATTAGTTTTGCTCGCTTAAAAATTGATGCCGCAGAAAATGTTGATCGGGCAGTGGAATACACAAAACAGGTGCTAAGAGAACGACACAAGATAACGAATCCGGAAGAAGATGATTTTTCGGTTCGTACTACCGCACAAGGGCTTGATGCGCTGACAAATATTACGAATGCTTTAAAGATATTTTTATCTTCTGTGGCAGCGATTTCGCTGATTGTCGGTGGTATTGGAATTATGAATATAATGTTAGCTGCCGTACAAGAGAGAACTAGAGAAATTGGTTTACGCAAAGCGGTTGGCGCTACCAATCGTAATATTATTTTTCAGTTTTTGATTGAAACTGTTATGATTACTTTTTTGGGTGCAGCGATGGGTATTTTATTAGGAATTTTAATTTCTGTGGCCGTAGGATCGGTGGCGCAAGGTAAAGGATATCACTGGGATATAGTGATATCAGCTTCATCGATTATTGTAGCCTGTGCTGTAGGCGTTGGTATTGGCCTAGTATTTGGTATTGTGCCGGCTCGCCGTGCCAGCAAGTTAAGTCCTATTGAAGCGTTGCGTTATGAGTAATCTTTTAAATACTGTTTTGATAAATTTAAAGCTGGCAAAAACATCGCTGGTAGCTCAGAAAACCAGATCTATTTTAACAATCTTAGGTATTAGTATTGGGATTGCTATTGTTATTACAATTTTGGCAGCAGGGCGCGGTCTGGATAAATTTATTATGGGGCAGCTTGAGGTTTTTGGTTCGGATACAATTAGTATTGAAGTTAAAATTCCAAATGCTAAGGGTAATTCAACCGAAAATGCTGTTGGTCAATCTACGGGCATTACCATTACAACATTAAAAAATAGAGATATTGAAGATGTGGCCAAACATCCTAATATTGTGGCTGCCTATGGCTGGGTAATTGGCCAAGCACTGGTTACATATCAAGGTGAAATTAAAACTGTTACGCTGGTTGGAGAAGGGTATAGTATGCCAGATGTGGAGAAATTTTCTTTGTCTGAGGGTCGTATGTTTACGAAAGAGGAAGAGGATTCTTTGTCCCAAGTAGCTGTGCTTGGTTCTGCGGTAAAAGATAAGCTGTTTGGCGATGATACTGCTGCCGGTAAAACTATATATATAAAAGGCAAGCCGTTTAGAGTTTTAGGTGTAGCCAAAAAACGAGGCGCAAGTTTTGGTATGGATATGGATAATATGTTGATTTTGCCAACTAAAACAATGCAAAAAAGAATTTTAGGCATTGATTATGTCCGTAATATTATTGCAAAAATGAAAGACAAGAATCTTTCCAAACAAACCGTGGCGGATTTGCAAGTGACGTTGCGTGAAAATCATGATATTACGGATCCTGACAAGGACGATTTCACTATCAATACTATGGAGGAAGCGGTGGCTATTTTAGGTAGTGTAGTGAGCGGAATTACGTTTTTGCTTGTGGCCCTTGTCTGTATTTCTTTGGTTGTGGGCGGTGTGGGTATTATGAATATTATGTATGTATCTGTATCAGAGCGCGTGTTTGAAATAGGGTTGCGAAAAGCGTTAGGAGCTCAATCAAAAGATATTCTCTGGCAGTTTTTGTTTGAATCCATGCTTTTGACGTCGGTAGGCGGTGTGGTCGGTGTAATTATTGGGGCGTTGCTTGCGCTAATTGTCTATGCGGTAGCAATTTCCAACAATTTTAATTGGGTGTATAGTATTCCGATTTTTTCTATCGTACTTTCAATTGGATTTTCTACATTCATTGGAGTGGTTTTTGGTCTGTATCCAGCTCGAAAGGCTGCGCACCTCAATCCAATTGATGCGTTGCGAAAAGAATAATGGCTGTCTGTTATATGAAGAAGGTGCTGGTTGTTCAATTTACTTCTGGTGTCGCTCAAGAACATGCGCAGCGTTGTTTTATTGATTCTTGTCCAGATACTACCTTTGCATTTGTGCATGGAGTGGAGTCTGATTGTAGTCAGATCGACCTTGCGGATATATCGCATATTATTATTGGTGGTAGCGGCGCATTTTATCTCTCGCAGGGAGATGGTGCAACCACATGGCTTCCATCAATTTTTTCCCTTCTGAATAACGCTTTTGAAAAAGATATTCCAATTTTGGGCATTTGTTTTGGCTTTCAGATTTTAGCGCTGCATCAAGGGGCGCGAGTTGTTCATAATGCGGATGCTGAAGAAATTGGCACCTTTCTTACATACTCCTATCCTGCAGCCGCAAACGACAAGTTATTTTCGGTATTGCCGCAGCAATTTTTTTCTCAACTTATTCATAAAGATGTTATAGAAGCACCGCCATCTTCAATTGAACGGTTGTCATATTCCGACAGGGTTCAGTGTAATGGTTTTAAGGTGGCCGGAAGGTCTGCTTGGGGTGTCTTATTTCACCCAGAATTAACCGCACAGACCGCTCGAGAGCGCTTATCTATGTTTCCAGAGTACATACAGGCGGAAACAGGCTCTGTTGATCAATTCATTCAATCCCATATTGTAGAAAGTCCGGAAACAAGCAAACTTTTGCGTGTTTTTTGCCGTATATAAAGGGGTGTGGACTGGGCTTTCCTTTATTAAGGTTTTAGGGTAGTATTTTGATATGACCGATACCCAATCTATTAAAGACAGGTTGGACATTGTGCAGATTATTAGCGAGTATGTAAGCCTGAAAAAAGCAGGTATAAACTGGAAAGCCAATTGTCCATTCCATAACGAAAAATCACCTTCGTTTATGGTGCAGCCAGAAAAACAATTTTGGCACTGTTTTGGTTGTGGCAAAGGCGGCGATGTGTTTACTTTTATTCAAGAAATGGAAGGGTTAGAATTTGCCGAAGCGCTTAAAATATTAGCAGACAGAGCTGGTGTAAAACTAGATCGGTTCGCGAGCGAAGTAAACACCAGTCAAAAAAACAGAATTTTAGAAATTAACAATAAAGCCGCGTATTTTTTTCATCATTTTTTATTAGAAGTGCCGGCTGCAGCGGCAGCTCGCGAATATTTAAATAGGCGAGGTTTATCAGTAGAAACCATTGCTGATTGGAACGTTGGTTTTATTCCCGATCAGTGGGATTTGCTGGTTAAATATTTGTTAAAAAAAGGAAATAGCATTGATGACTTGCTTCTTTCTGGGCTGGTGATAAAAAAAGATGGCGGCGGCTTCTATGATCGTTTTCGTGGGCGGGTGATGTTTCCGATTTGGGACGCGCACGGCAACACCGTAGGTTTTACCGGCCGTATTTTAGTGGAAACAGAAAAATCGGGTGGTAAATATGTTAATACTCCGCAAACACTGGTGTTTGATAAATCACGTATTTTGTATGGTTTAAATAAAGCTAAAACAGACATAAAGTCAAAAGATTTGGCCGTGCTGGTTGAAGGGCAGATGGATGTAATTGCTTGTCATCAGGCAGGTATGAAAAATGTAGTTGCGTCTTCCGGTACAGCTCTTACATTGGAGCAGATTAAGCTTTTGAAACGATATTCCAACAATATTGCTATTGCGTTTGATGCGGATGTCGCGGGTCAAAATGCTGCCAAGCGGGGTATTGATATTGCTATGGAACAGGGGATGAGTATTAAAATAATTAAAATCCCTGCAGGGGCAGGTAAAGACGCGGACGAATGTATAAAGAAAAATAAAGATGTTTGGTTTGCGTCAGTTGCGCAAGCACAGGATGTGATGGAGTGGTATTTTGCCAGTGCGTTTACTGGTTTTGATAAAAATGACCCAAAACAGAAACAAAAAATTTCCGACCTTCTTTTACAAGAGATTATTCGTTTACCGCACGCTATTGAGCGCGATCATTGGCTGAATCGGTTAGCTGATGAGTTGGGGGTGGATAGATCTATTTTGGCCACTGAGGCAAAGCGAATATATGGTTTGGCAGCAAAAAATGCTGCCTATTCACACGCGCCTGCGTCGGCAGAAAATATAGCAGCTCCAGTAAAAGAAGAGAAGACTAAAGCTCATATTTTATTGGAAAACTTTTTTGCGCTTTTGTTTAAATTTCCGTCGCTGCTATCGGTATATGCCCCGGAATTAAAAAAAGATTTTTTAGAAGAGGTTCGTTTGGCAGGCCTTTACGATTCTCTAAAAAAATACTATAATGAGAATACTAATATTTTGGATGTGCAGGCGTTAAAAAACAGCTTAACCACGGAAGAGCGGTTTTTTGTTGATATTTTAGTTCTAAAATCAGATAAAGAGTATGCTAATTTTACGCGTGAAGAGGCTCAAAAAGAATTAGCCGTGCTGTTTAGTGCTGTAAAAGAAGATTGGCAAAAAAATAAGAGAAGCAAGCTGACTGTTCAATTGAAAGAAGCGGAAAAAAATAATGACCGAGAGCAAGTTCAGAATATTTTAAAAGAAATTATTGCTCTGGGATAATATAATATATTTTTATTTAAGATAATCCCTTATGGTGAAAAAAAAGGGGACAATCAAAAAAGCTTCCAAGCCATTGCGCGTTAATCATACGCGTAAGCACAAAAGGGAGAAAATAGTGCGTAAAAAAACCGGCGGCGCTATATTTAAGAAAAAAAATATTTCCCGCAAGGAATTGCAAAAAAAACATCGCGGAAAGCAAAGTCATCATAAACAAGATATAGCTGTAGAAGAAGTTGCTGAGCCGACCCTAAAGGATATTTGGGCATTGGTTGCTAAAGGCAGGACTCGCGGTTTTATTACTCAAATTGAAGCAGAAAATGTATTTTCAAGGCCAGAGCAATACTTGGACCTTTATGAGGGCTTCATGGATTTGTTGGATAAAAACGGCGTGTCGGTGGTTGAAACCACAGGTAATTTGTTGGGCAGAAAAACAGAAAGCACCAGTTTATTAAAACAATTTCAGGGTGAACAGCCGGATATGGATACCCCGTTTGATTTGGGTCAAATTTCTTCTGATTCTATTCAGATGTATTTGCGTGAAATTGGTAAAATTCCGTTATTAAAACCAGCTGAAGAAATGTCTTTGGCAAAACGCAAGGAACGCGGCGATAAAGAGGCAGATCGAAAACTTATTGAAGCGAATTTACGCTTGGTTGTTTCTATTGCTAAAAAATTTGTTGGCAAATCTTTGTCGCTTTTAGATTTAATCCAAGAAGGAAACATTGGCTTGTTTAGAGCGGTAAAAAAGTTTGATTATCGCAAAGGCTTTAAATTTTCAACATACGCTACTTGGTGGATACGCCAGGCAATTACTCGTGCTTTGGCCGATCAGTCGCGCACGATTCGTATTCCGGTGCATATGGTGGAAACAATCAATCGTTTTCAGCAAGTACAGCGCCGTCTTTTGCAAGATTTGGGGCGCGATCCAACTCCAGAAGAGTTAGCTGCGGAAATGGGTGAAGAGGTTGATAAAATCAATCATATTATCAAAATTTCTCAAGATACTGTATCTTTGGAAATGTCGGTTGGTGACGATGATGACGATGATTCTTCATTGCAGGATTTTGTGGAAGATGTAAAAAACATGTCGCCAGATCGTGTGGCAGGACTGCAGATTCTGAAAGACTACGTAAAAGATGCGATTAAAGATTTGTCTCCGCGCGAGCAAAAAATTCTGGAGATGCGCTTTGGTTTAAGCGATGGTGTTACACACACCCTTGAAGAAGTCGGTAAAGAGTTCGATGTTACTCGTGAACGTATTCGCCAGATTGAGGCAAAAGCTCTAGAAAAAATTCAGCACATGGGCATTATTAACAAGCTTAAAGATTACTAAGCCCGCGCTTCATTTGTATATGAAAATAATGTTTTCTGGCGGTGGAACATTAGGGCCGGTGGTGCCGCTTTTGGCAATTGCCGAAACATGCAAACGTTATGATGCGCAAACAGAGTTTGTATGGATAGGCACTCAACATGGGCCGGAAAAAGATTTGGTTGCCGAATATAACATTCCGTTTACCTCTATAATGTCCGGCAAACTGCGCCGCTATATATCGCTGTGGAATGTCTTTGATATATTTAAAATATTATTTGGTTTTTTGCAATCGCTATTTGTTTTATGGCAGCAAAAACCGGATATGCTCATTACAGCCGGCGGATTTGTAAGCGTGCCATTGCATTACGCTGCGTTTGCGCTTGGTATTCCGACCTGGGTGCATCAGCAGGATGCACAGGTTGGTTTGGCAAATAAGCTCATGTCTTATGTGGCACAGGTGGTAACTACAGCCTTGCGAGATACGCAAAAATATTTCTCGGAAAATAAAACCATTTGGATGGGCAATCCGGTGCGCGATTTGCGTCCTGATGATTTTACACAATCGCGTCATATATTTAACATACCCGAACAGGCGCCGGTAATCTTGGCTATGGGCGGCGGCACAGGTTCTGCTACAATTAATAAGCTGGTGGTTGAGGCGTTGCCGGCGTGGCCTCGCAATTGGCATATCATACATTTGGTTGGTAGAGAGCGTCCAAAAGATTTGCAGGAAAACGCAACTAAGGTTTTTCCTAATTATCATGTGTATCCATTTTTGAAATCCGAAATGAAAGATGCGTATGCTATTGCGGATGTGGTTATAACTCGAGCTGGATTTGGAAGTTTGACGGAACTTGCTTCACTTGGTAAAGCGGCTATTGTTTTGCCGATGGCAGGAACACACCAGGAAGTAAATGCGCACTTACTTGCTCAGCAAAAAGCAGTGATTGTTATGGATGAGCGTATGGATAGCGGGTTAAAATTAGCTCGTTTAGTGGCAGATTTGATTGATATGTCAGAAACTAGAAATTATTTGGGAGATCGATTGCATACTGTTTTACCCCCTGCAGAGCCAAAACAGATTATGGAAATTATTGACAAATTGGCTAATGTTAGATAAAATTATGTATATACGCATAATTACCCACAGAAAAAAATAATACACAATACAATGGGGTTGATTATTTTTTAGAATTAGTATAGAATTAAGTCCGTATAGTTCACACTTGGGTCGGTAGCTCAGCTGGTAGAGCAATTCCCTTTTAAGGAAGTGGTCCTGGGTTCGATCCCCAGCCGACCCACCAAGAGTAAAATAAGTATGTTGGGCGTTTAGCTCAGTTGGTTAGAGCGCCTCGTTTACACCGAGGAGGTCTAGGGTTCGAATCCCTAAGCGCCTACAAGTCAAGCGAGCAAAAAGTTTTGCTCGCGATAGGGATGAGAACGCCGGAGCCATGTCCGCTCGCGCGGACGGCGAGGCGGTGGCTAACCCGAGTTGGCCGAGCCAACGAGAGGTGAAGCCGAATCCCTAAGCGCCTACAAATTAAATTAAAAAACCACATTGTATTTCAATGTGGTTTTTTAATATTTATTTTTTCTCGTCCCGGTGCCTATGGTTTTATCATGATAAGTTTTTAGATAAAACTATAGGCACTACACAGGGACGAGCGATTGGCCCGCGTCGTCAGTTGTTGGCGACCGTCAACGTTGACTCTTCGATCGTCACGATCCTCTTCCCGTGGAACGTTCCGCGGGGCAGGAAGGTGATCTCGCGATCACCATCGAAGACGCGGAACGAGTCCGCGCTGTCATCGCCTTCGATGTAGAAGACGATGTGTCGCATGCCTGGCGGCAATGCGATCCAATACTCTCGTCCCGTCTTGTCGACGGGCGTGAGCACTTGCTCAACGTATTTGGCGTCATCGTCACCGCCGGTCTCGTTGTTCTTCTTGATGATCTGGGTCACCGTCGCCGTCGTGGCGCCACCCGGTTCGAGCACCAGTCGGTACTCGAACCGGGTGGTGTTCGTGCCGGCGAACTCGGTCGCCGGCTTGGTTGCTGCCGGTTCGTTCGGTGGCAGCGACGCCGTCGTCGTGACCGCCACGGTGTAGTGACGGTTGTTGGCACCGCCGCAAGCGATGGTGCCGATGATGGTGAAGAACAACAGGAGCACGAAGAATGCGTTGCGCATGGCGGGTTCCCCCCTAGAGACTACCTTTTACACCCGGGATCCTGGGTGCGAGGAGCTAGGCAGAAACTGCCGAGCATTCTAGGTACAAATATACCCACAATGCTCAGCAGTTAGCGATTTTAAAGAGCTTTTTAGTTATTTTTTATCTTTACTTTATAATTTCTTTATATGTATCTTAGCCATATTTTTTTCATTTTGTCAAGTATGCACGTGCGATTTACTATATATGTAGCATAATAATTTCTAGCAATCCTTTCAAGTTAATGATGCTTAAAAATTTGTGGTATAATTATATATGCTATGACAAAACAACCTGAAGAGCAAAAAATTATTTTACATCAGGGTATTTATAAGCGACCTGTTTCCATTGCGGATGCCGTATTTATGATTACGGGCATGACTATTGGCGCCGGAGTGTTGGGTATTCCATACGTGGTGGCGCAGACAGGGTTAATTATTGGCATCTCCTATATCTTGGTATTGGGTTTGATAATGCTTAGTTTAAATTTGCTGTTAGGCGAAATTGCAATACGCGCCAATGAATCATTGCAGATTCCTGGTTTGGTGGGGAAATATTTGGGCAAATGGCCGAAAATTTTAATCAATATCATGATAGTTTTCGGTTCATTTGGCGCGCTGTTGGCATATATTATTGGTGAAGGCCAGTCATTATCCGCATTGTTTGGAGGAGATCCAGTGGTTTGGAGTGTTATTTTTTGGAGTATTGCCAGTGTGGTGGTCTGGAAAGGGCTGCAGGCCGTAAAAACAGTAGAGAAATTGCTTAGCGTTATGGTTATGTCCATTATTGTTGGTATTTCTTTTTATATTTTAAAAGATTTTGACACTGCGCATTGGGCCTATACAAATGTGAGTAAATTTTTCGTGCCATACGGTGTAATTTTGTTTGCTTTAAATGGTACGCCGGCCATTATTGAAGCGCACGCATTGTTGCCAAAAGATAATCGCAGTTTTAAAAAAGCTCTTATTATAGGCTCTATTATTCCAATTATAATTTATATATTATTTGCTATAGCCGTGGTTGGTGCCACTGGTCTCAGTACGACCGAGGTAGCAACTATTGGTTTGGGTCAAAAGTTCGGTACAGGAGTATTGGTATTTGGCAATATTTTTGCGATTCTAGCCATGAGTGCTGGGTTTATAGGCTCAGGCACAGCCTTGAAACAAAATTTTGTCTGGGATAATAAAATGAACCCATTTTTGGCAGAGCTTGCCGTTGTTTCTATTCCGCTGCTACTGTTTATATTAGGAGTACGTCAATTTATTTCTATCCTCAGTGTGGCAGGCGGCTTGGTGATTGGCACAGAAGCGTTGTTATTGGTTTTGGTATGCTGGCAAGCGAGAAAAAAAAGCGTAATAAAAACAGAAGGATACTCGTTGCATCATTTCTGGTTATTGGCAGTGCCAATTTTTTTGATATTTACTTTGTTTACTCTTAGAACTATTTTGGCAATCGTCTAACCATGGTTTTATGGCTTAACTATAGAGCCAGATCGCGATCCAGCATCGTTGGTATTGAGATTGTTTGAGATAGGCAGGTGGGAGATGTTTAAATTCTTTTTTACAATGCTGTCAGTGGCAGATAGAGAAATGGTATTTGTAAGACGTAGATTTTTGCCAACTTGGTTGCTGGTTGGGGTTACGGCTACTTCAAAATACAGACCTGTTTGACTGTTGGCCGGCAGTGAATAGTAGTCCCATGATACTGATCGGTTGGCTGAATTAAATGCTAGAGCAGGGCCAATGGTTGTGCTTTGTTTTCCTGTAAATTCAACTCCTTCTGGCAAGGATGTTTCCAGGTTAACATTTTCTATAGCATTTGTAGTGTTAGCAATAGTGATAAAGACCCAATATTTGGTTGTTTTGCCTACTTGTGGAGGCAGTGAACCGCGGCCAAGCTGATCGCCTTCGGCTGTATAGTAGCGAGCTTCGGTACCAACAAAAGAAACTTCGGTAGCTAGGATTGTGGAAATTCCTGTGCCGCGTTGATTTATTGTCTGATCAGATATGCCCGCAATCTTTGCTTCAATGGTTGGAAAAATTTCCAAATGAGCGTTTTCAGTATTGGAAATATTAAGCGTTGGTTTAAGATAGATATTTATAACAAACGAATCGCTATTGCCTGGTTTTCCGTCAGCCAGGCTGGTTCGATTTGACCTGCTAAAGTAGATGCCTTTTTCTTCTAGCTGTGCATGAGCTTCAGCCGCAGTTTTTTTCCAATCAATTGAGTTTGGAAAATTTGAACTAATATGCAAGTTTGCGTCTGTGATGGCCATAGATCCTTTATTTTCCCAGGAAATACGAACAGGGATAGTCTGTCCCGGCTCTACAAAAGTAATATTATTAACAAGATCTACCCGGGCTTCAATTTGAGGTACGATGTTGTTTATGTTTTGTATGGAAGGCGCTTGGGAAATAGGGTGATTGTTTATGGTTATTATTGGTGCGATTGTTTTTTGGTAGTTACCCGGTGCGGACATGCTGGCAAAGGTGCCGGTAAAACTTCTATTACTATGCGCGGGTATAGTAATGTTTTTAGAGTCTTTTTCTGATATTGCTTGTCCGAAATTATGTTGCAATGAAATGTTTTCTAGTGTTTGGTCGCTCGTGTTGTGGAGGGTGTAAGTAAACTTAACAGGGCTGTTTGCGAATGTGGTGGTAGGAGAGGATAGCTCGCCCCAAAGTACGCTCTCTGATAGTTGTGAAATAAGCGAGGCAAGTTTTTGGTCGCGATTCTTTTTTGTATCGGGCCGATAAGATAAGTTGGCGATAAATTTTGATTCTTGAGAAGGATTGGACCAAAATCGGCCGTTAATTTCAAGTTGTTTGGATGCGCCCGGTTTAATTTCGGTGATTGCGGGAAAGATATATTGGTCTGAAAATATTTCTTTTGGTGTTTTGTTGCGGTCAATAATAAACCCTTCTGGAAGTTTAATGCCTAAAGAAACCTCCGATAAAGTATATTTACTATGGTTCGTATACTCCAAAGTTAGCCGCACATAATCACCGCTTTTAACGCGTGTTTCACCCAAAGATAAAGACAGATCGATAAGTCCGGCGATGCTTGGTTTCCAGAAAAAAAGAAAAAGGCTGCCTGTCATCATAATGACTGCTGTAGCCAGAAGCATGAGATCAAAGACAAATAATTTTTTTGCATGCTGGTAGATGCCGTGATAGTGTGTGTGATAATGATGTTTAAGAAAGCGAATCATATAAAAAATTGTATAATTTATTATATCCTTTTTAGGGTCTTTATACAAATAGAGTGCAATAAAAAACTCCTTAAGAAGTAAGGAGTTTTTTAGTTTGAGATTGTCAGTTATTATTGGTTGGAGGTTGTGGGGTTTTCTGGAAGCTTGGTTGCTTCTGCTGTTGGTTGAGTGGGTAAAGGTTTGCGGTAAGCAGGGGAGTAAAGCGGGTTTTTGATTTTCCAGTTTCCTACAAATTGTCCAATACCTTTATTTTCCAATTTGTTTTTAATAGTAGTGTGCCGCTGAGACCATTTTACCAAGCTTTCAAAGTTAAGCTTGTATCGTCCTGCAACGACTATATATACGATTTCCTTAGCAGCGATTGCGCGTCTAATTGTCTGTGAATTTACACCAAAAAGCTTGGCTGCCTCAGAGATTGATACTCTGATAACTTCCTTTGGCTTGTCCATATCAGAGGTCTGTATTGGTTTATCCATAGAAATTGTATAGATTAATCTATACAAATATAGCATAATTTCAGCTTTTTGTCAAGTATCTGTGGTAGTGTAGGGGCTCGCAGAATACATGAATTTGTATACACTTGTGTATACAAATTCATGTATTCTGCCTATAGAGTATGGTATATGTGATGGTGTTTTATTTGTATACGCTTGTGTATACAAAATTTGTATAATCAAAGTAGGCTATAATCAATAAAATTTTATAATGTTTTTTTCTTTAAAATAAAGATGTATCTAAGACGTATCTAATTTGACGAAATAGCGATTTTTTGCTATGGTATGTACCACTTTTATTGTATGTTTAGGCAAACAAATAGAAGTGTAACATTTTTATTACTCGTACGTCTTCTTTAATGCCTAGTAACAAAATATCAGAAAAAATAATTCTGTTTAAGCTTCGCGTAAATCAAGATCCGGAAGAGTTTGCGAAGTTATACGATATGTATGCTGGGCAAATCTACAGCTTTGTTTTTTTTAAAGTGTCAAACAGAGAAGAGGCTGAAGATATTGCATCAGAGGTATTTCTGAAAGCCTGGAGATATGTAAGCGAAAAAAAACCTATTGAAAGCTTTAGTGGATTATTATACAAACTGGCGCGCAACGCAATTGTAGATCTGTATCGAAAAAAATCGCACCATAAAGAAATTTCTTTAGTAAAAAAGAATGAAGAGAATGAGCTGGAGGACGGTCTTGAAACAAAAGAGGTTTGGAGTGTAGGAATGGAAGAACAAATAGGAGAGAAGATAGAAATAGAAAAAATTATTAAAGCATTAAAAAAACTAAAACAAGAATATAGGGAAGTTATTACTCTGAGATATGTTGATGAAATGGATATAAGTGAAATTGCCGAAATTACCGGCAAGGGCGCAATCGCGGTAAGGGTAACGCTTCATAGAGGTTTAAAAAAATTAAAAAATTTATTGGATAGAAAATAAAGGTCAAAGTATGTCAAAAATTCTAATTAGACAATTAAAAACTTTGCGGCATAAAGAAGTTAAGCCGAATGAAGTGTGGTTAAAAAATAACCGCGATCTTTTATTGTCTCAGATTAGAAACACAGTTTCCGTACAGCCTGCCCGTAAAATGACTTTTGATAACTTTGTAGAATTTTTTGCAATCTTTTTGCCCCAATCATTTGTACATCGCGTAGTGCGACCAATGGTTGCGTTTATCTTGGTGTTGGCTATGGGCGTAGGTAGTTGGGTTGCCACAGTGAGTGCTTCGTACCAAGCTTTGCCTGGAGATTTTCTGTATTCCGCTAAGCGCGCTACTGAAACTATCCAAGTTAGGGGAGCCGAAGCTGTTGGTAATACCAATAACGCGGCAAAATTACATCTTGAATTTGCAAAGCGCCGAGCCGCTGAAACCAAAACAATCGTTTCTCAAAACAATCCAGAAAAGATAAATCTCGCAGCGCAAACAGTTGGTGATCTTAAAAATGAAATTCAAAATATCAACTCTAAATTAGAAGAGATTAAAACTTCAGACGATTCAGCAGGGGAATTGGTAAAAGATATCAATAAAAATACTCAAGAAATAAACGGCGTATTAAAAGAAGTAAAAGTCAATTTACTAATTAGTACTGATAAAGAAAATTCTGCCGATCTTGCTACCCAGGTTTCAGAAGTAAAAAGCATCGTAAAAGACACGGCTGTCAAAGCTGTAGAGGTTATGGTTGTGAAGCATTTGCAAGGAGATGAATCTGTTTCTAAAGACGATGTAAAAGAGGCGATTGCCACTCAGCTCCAAAGCGCAGCTAAAGATGTAGTTGAATCTAAAGATAGTATTACTGAAGTAAACAAAGCTATAAATGTTGTTAAAACGGAAGTAACAAATGCTATAGCAAAAGAAACTAAATATACTTCGCTGACAACTACAGCTGAGAATGCACAGTTATCAGAAAAAATTGAAGCAACTTCAAAACAAACTCAGGAAGCTGTAACCAATTTTCAAAAAGTAAGCACTGAAACTGACAAAACAGTAAGCGAAGGAAAAGAGTTGTTGTCTCAAGACAATCTTTCTTCCGCAATTGATAAGATTAAAGCGGTTAATGCGGCAACAGCAGAGGTGGAAAAAATTACCGACGCTACGTTAAAAGCCGTTCAAGAAATATTGCCGGTTGTTAGCGCGGTGGCAGATGCGGTGAATATACCAAGCAGTACAAGTGTTGCGGTTACTACTACGCCAAATTCAAGTACGTTTGGTATAGTGCTGAGTCAGTCTAGTACTATTAAGTTTGTCACGACTACCACGTCAACAGTGTCTTTAAAAACAACCACTACTCCAGCCGCAAAACCATAAACATAAAAAGGATTTCTCAAAAATTTTTGAGAATTTCCTTTCTGTGATAAAATGTTTTATCCCAGAAAGGAGAGAGAGTTTCAATGTTTAGCAGGCCTTTGGCTGAAAGAACGTTGAAATAAAAGAGTTTAAATAGTGGCTATTGCAACAGGTCGAGGGCTGGTAACAGCTCGCAAAGCTTTTGTATCCCCACACGGGGAAAGCTTTGACCCAACGGCGATTCGTTTTACGAAGCGATGAAGGGTCAGAGGATAATTATTTTATAAAATTATGACCGATGTATTAAAATCCGTAAAAAAAATCTTTACGGTTTCCGTTGTCGGCGCCACCATGTTGTGGTCCGTCGGCGTATCGGCTTTGTTGCCATCTGCTGCTAACGCTGCAGTTTGCCCAACACTTGCCGCTGGTGACATGATCAAGGTATCTGGTAAAGCAGCTATCTATTCTGTTAACAAAGACTTAAAAGTTCTCTATTTCCCTTCAGGAGATGAGTTCAAGAGTTGGAATGAAAACAATTCCTACGGTGGTTACGTAACAGTAACTCAGGAATGTTTTGATTCCTTACCTGTTCCTAGTGCATACCCAGGCGCTGTTAACTACCGCCCAGGTTCATACGTTGTGAAGAGACCTTCTTCAGATCAATTGTATGTTGTTTTGCCAGGAAATTCCTTAGCAAAAATTAGTACTACCGATGCTGCCGCTTTATATGGCGCTAGCTACAAAGTAATGACTGTTGCCGATGCATTCTGGCCTCACTATGTAAATAGAGGAGCCGATGTTGCTGGTACCGTTCATGAAGGTATGCTCGTCAGCAAAGATGGTAAGACTTGGTATGTAGCCGCTGGTAAAGTATTAAGAGAAGTAACATCAACCGGCATGACCGCTAACAGATTTAAATCTGCTTTCGTTCACGCTGTTCCTGCTGCTTACTTAACTGGTACTACAGTTGGTTCTCCACTTGCTGCCTTGGAGTCTGCTTTAACTAACAGAACTCAAGATGGAGCTATCGCTTCAACTCCTGTAACTGGAGGCAATCTCAGTGTTACTTTAGCTGCTGATAATCCAGCCGCTGGAAACATTGCAGACGGTTCCGCTTACAACAAAGTTTTGAAGCTTAACTTAAGCGCTTCTGCCGCTACTCAAGTTACTGGTATTACTCTTACTAAAACTGGTCTGATTGCTAACAGCAATGTTACCGGTGTTAGTGTTTGGGATGCTGCTGGTAACCGTCACGGTGATGTGATGACTTCCTTGACTTCAGACAACAAAATTACTGTAAGTTTTGGATCTTACCCAATCCTCGTAGGCGCTGGCGCTTCTGAATCTTTAACCGTAGCCGTAAACATTGCACCTGCTGCAAATTCCGGCTTGGTAGGCTTTAGTGTTGCTGCTGCAACTGATGTTGCAAGCAATGGTACAGTAGGTGGTTCATTCCCAATCGTTGGTAACCAAATGGCTATCATTGATGGTAATGCTTCTCTTGCTTCTACCACAATTTCCGGTCTTTCAGTTGGTGGTTCTTCCTCTCAACCTGCAAGTACCGCATCTGGTAACTTACAAATCGGCGATGTTCAAAAAGAAGTTGCTAAATTCAGATTTACCGAACAAAGCGGTAATGAAGATGTTGCAGTTTCAAAATTGACTTTCTATGTAGCTGGTACTATTCAAGATGCTGATCTCGCTAACTGGAGTGTTTACGCTCCAAGTGGAGACAAGCTTGGTATGACTGCTGCAATGAGTAACCGTTATGTAACTGTTAACTTCACATCTCCTTACGTTGTACCTAAGAGTACAAGTCGTGATTTCACTGTTAAGGTTGACGTAGTTAACGGATCAACCCGTAACTTCCAAGTTCAATTACAGAGTGATTACGATGTAATGATGAGAGGTGTTACAACCGGATTCTATGTATTACCAGCTAACTTCACCACAGCTGTGGCAAGTACAAATGGTTGGTTCAATATGGGTTCTGGTACATTGACCGTTAATAAAGCTCCTACTTCTCCATCTGGCAACGTTTCTGCTGGCGCACAAAATATTGTGTTAGCTAAATTTGACGTAAAAGCTGCTGGCGAAGGCATGGAATTACGTAAAATGGGCTTGGGAGTTGACCGCTCTGGATCAACTGGTGCAAGCAAGACTTTAACTGGTAACGTTGTTGTTCGTGATGCTACCGACGGTACTGTCTACTTAACTGTAGCCGGCACTGCTTCTGCATTGTATGCAGGTGGCGCTCAATACACATTGTCCAGTTACTTAAACTTGACTGCTGGTCAAACCAAGAGCTTAGAAGTTGTTGGTAGTATTGATGCTACTGCTACTTCCGGACACAAATATCAAGTTCAAATCGGTAACTTCTATGGCAAGAGACTTTCTACCTTAGATTTTGCTGACAACTTACCAACTTCTGGCAACACCAGTACTGCTGCTAACCAATTGACAGTTAACGCTACTTCATTGTCTTGCTATAAAGACACTTCAATGGGTAACGAAACTCGCGCAACTGGTTCAACAGCTGTAATTGGTAAATATATTTGTACAGCTGGCACATCTGAAGATGTACGTTTGAGCGGACTTACCTTCGCTTTCAACGGAACTTCCGGTCAAGCTGCAAATAGCTTCCAGAATATGGCTTTGTGGGATGCAACTTCCGCTACTGAAGTACAGTTGGGAACAACCGTATCTACAGTTGCAAGTTCATCAAACAGCTACACCTTTGATTTGACCGTTCCTAAGAGTCAAACTAAAGTATTGAAATTGAAAGCTTATGTTGTTCCTGGTTATACTGGAACAATGTCTTCCTCAATCTCAAGCGGTAGTTACGTAGGTAAAGACAGTAACAACACCGGTAGTATCTCTACCGCTGTTACCGGTCAAACCATTACTATCGGCTCCGGCACCTTAAACATCACAAGTGTTACAGATGCAACAACCATTTCTAAAGTATACGGACCTGAACAAACAGGCGTACAACTTGGTAAATGGAAATTCGCTGCTAATAATGATGATGTTGCTTTGAGCAAATTGACATTGCAAGCTGTGTACGCAAACGGAAGTGGCGCTGCTACAACCTTGGGTACATTTGGTTCATTGGCATTGTACGAAGATGGTGGAAGTACAGCTTTGGCTACTGCCAGCTTTGTAAACGGTGATGTTGTATTCAATAATTTCTCCTCAAACATTGCTATCAACAGCTATAAAGTATACGTATTGAAAGGTGATACCAACGCTTCCGGCGTTATTACTAATAACACAACTACACAATTTGTAGTAAAGAGTGATAGTAATACCGACATGGAAGCAAGAGCTGCTTCAGGCTCATTGCTTGGTACCGCTGAAATCAATTACAATCAATCAATTACAAGTGGTGTTGCAGAAAGCAATTTTGCTACTTCAACTGCCTACTTGTTCCACGATGCTTACCCAACAGTAGCTAGTGAATCTTTGGGAACTGCCTTGTTTGTACCAGGAGCACAGACCCAAATTTTCAAATTCTCTGTTACCAACTCTGGTAAGACAGATTTAAGACTTGCGTCTACAACTGTAAGTGTAACTGTTACTGGTTTGGTAAGTAACGATTCAGTAAGCGACTTTAGATTGTATAGTGATAATGGTGGTAGTTTGGGCGATTTGCTTGCTCAAAACTCCGGATTTGTTACTTCTACTACTTCTACCTCAAACCCATTATCAGTAAACTTCAACACTGGCAATGACCAGAATAGTTTGCTTGATAATTTGGTAGTTGCTCCAGGAACAAAGAGAACATTTATCGTAACCGCTAATACCTTGTCTGCAACTGTAAACAAGACCAGCGGTAAGATTTATATCTCTTCTAAGATTACTGGTTCAACTGGTTGGAGTGGAACAACCTGGAATACAGGTAATTTGTTCTACTTCTACACCCCAACTAACGGTAGTGAACAGGGTGCTTACTCTGCTTCAAACTCTTACGAAGTGCTCGGTCCTTCATTGGAATATAGCGCATCTTAATGAGTTAAAGCATTCCTAGTAAATAAAGACCTGTCTTTATCGAACAGAAACGCAAAACCCGCCCGCAAGGGCGGGTTTTGTTGTTTTGGAGATTGACAGATAGGGAATTTTTAGGTATGATTGGTATCTATTAGAAATTATTTTATTTATGTCTCATATCCGAAATATTGCTATTATTGCTCACGTTGACCATGGTAAAACCACGCTGGTTGATGCTTTGCTGCGCCAGTCTCAAACAAAACTATCTAAAGAAATGGTCAATCAAGAAGCGATCATGGATAGTAACGATTTAGAGCGAGAGCGCGGTATTACTATTTTTTCAAAAAATGCTTCTGTGCAGTGGGGAGATACCAAAATAAACATTATTGACACTCCAGGCCATGCGGATTTTGGTGGTGAAGTTGAACGCGTGTTAAAGCTTGCTGATGGCTGTTTATTGTTGGTTGATGCCAAAGAAGGTCCGATGCCACAAACCCGATTTGTGCTTAAAAAAGCTTTGCAGATGGGGCATAAGGTAATTGTGGTTATAAACAAGATTGACAAACCAGGCGCCAGACCAGCTTGGGTGTTAGACAAAACCTTTGATTTGTTTGTAGAGTTGGGTGCCAGCGATGAGGCGGCAGATTTTCCAGTTATTTATGCCTCGGCAAAACAAGGTAAGGCTGGTTTAGAACCAGATTTGGAAAAAATGACTGACATTAATCCGATTTTTGAAACTGTTTTAAAATTTATTCCTGAGCCAAAAGCCGATGTAAACGCGCCGCTTCAGATTTTGGTTACCACCATTGGCGGTGATAACTTCAAAGGCAGAATTGCAACTGGTAGAATTTATAACGGTATTGTTAAATCTGGCCAAGATATAATGCATATAAATAGAGACGGACAAATGAAAAAATGCCGGGTGATGGCACTAATGACATTTGCCGGTTTAGAGAGAATAGAAGTAAAAGAAGCTGGCGCTGGAGATATAGTGGCAATAGCCGGTATTACTGATATCAATATTGGTGAAACTATTGCAGATGTAAATAATCCAATTGCCTTGCCGCTTTTAACAATTGAAGAACCTACGGTAAAAATGACATTTAGTGTCAACAATTCTCCGTTTGCTGGCAAAGAAGGCGAGTTTACCACCTCTAGACAAATTCGCGAGCGTTTATATAAAGAACTAGAAACAGATATGGCGCTTAAGGTTGCAGATACGCAAGATGGTAACTGGGTTGTGTCTGGGCGCGGTGAATTGCATTTAGCAATCTTAATTGAGCGTTTGCGCCGAGAAGGTTATGAGTTCCAGGTGTCTCGTCCGCAGGTAATTATTAAAGAAGTTGATGGCCAGAAGATGACTCCGTACGAACAGGTCTTTATTGAGTCTCCAGAAGCGTATTCGGGAGCAATTATCCAGAAATTAGGTAGTCGTCATGGCGAACTTCGTGAGATGCGCACTGAAAATGGCATTGTATTTTTAGAGTTTATTATTCCAACCCGCGGTCTGTTTGGGTACCGTACAGAATTTTTAACAGACACAAAAGGTTTGGGTATTATCAATACAATTTTCTATCAGTATTTGCCAGATCCTGCCAACTGGCGCGAGCGTGATCAAGGCTCTTTGGTTGCGCATGAAACCGGAGCCAGTAATTTATACGGCTTGCTCAATGTGCAAGATAGAGGTGTTCTGTTTATCGGTCCTGGTGTAGAGGTTTATAAGGGTCAGGTTGTTGGCCAGAATTCTCGCAGTGAAGATATACGAGTTAATGTTTGCAAAGAAAAACAATTATCCAATATGCGCTCCAAAGGCGATGGTGTGAGCGAACACTTTAATGCGCCAAAAGTTATGGATTTGGAAGATGCTTTGGAATATATCGGAGATGATGAGCTGGTGGAAATTACTCCAAAAAATATTCGTATCAGAAAAGTAATTTTGGATGAAGCGGAAGCAAGAAAGAAAGCGCGCGGCATGTAACTAACTGCACGTAAAAAATATTGCCTGTACGGTTTGTTTTTGGTATTATTGTCGTGGCAGGTAACGGCCTCATCGTCTAGTGGCTAGGACACATGATTCTCAATCATGTAACACGGGTTCGATCCCCGTTGGGGCTACAAAATCCGCGATTAGCGGATTTTATCATATATGCAAACCGGTTTTTGGAAACAACTTAAAAAACCCATTTTTGTTCTGGCGCCCATGGCCAATGTTACGGATGCGGCTTTTCGGCGTATTATTGCCAAATACGGCAAGCCTGATGTGACTTGGACTGAGTTTGTTTCATGCGACGGTTTAATGTCTCCAGGGCGGGAAAAATTACTTATAGATTTTAAATACAGCGAATCAGAACGTCCAATTGTGGCTCAAATTTTTGGTTCCAAACCAGAGAATTTTTATAAAACCGCGCAGTTGGTGCAAGAGCTTGGTTTTGATGGAATTGATATAAATATGGGATGCCCGGATAAAAATGTAGAAAAGCAAGGTGCCGGCGCATGTCTGATTAAAAATCCGCTATTAGCACAAGAGATTATTAAAGAAACTAAGCGTGGTGCTGGTGCGTTGCCGGTATCCGTTAAAACACGTATTGGGTATAACAAAAATACATTATCGGAGTGGTTGCCATATTTACTTGAAACAGAGCCGGCGGCTATTACTATTCATGCTCGCACGCGAAAAGAGATGTCGCTCGTGCCGGCGCATTGGGAAGTGTTGGCAGATGCCGTAGCTATTCGAGATAAACATGACAGTTCAGAAAATAAAACATTAATTTTAGGAAATGGCGATGTAAAAAGTTTGGCCGAAGCGCATGAGCGCGTGCGGCAGACGGGCGCGGATGGTGCGATGATCGGACGGGGGATTTTTGGCAATCCTTGGCTATTTAATAAAAGTATTGACCAATCCGAGGTGCCGCTTGAAGAAAGATTGCGGGTTATGATTGAGCACACCTATCTATTTGAGCAGCTGCTCGGTGCAGATAAAAATTTTGACATCATGAAAAAACATTACAAAGCCTATGTTAACGGTTTTGATGGCGCTAAAGAGTTGAGAATAAAGCTTATGGAAGGTGCCAAGACCGCTGCGGATGTAGAGCGGATTGTTATGGATCATCTTGGAAAATAGTTGATTTTTTTCTTTGGTACGCCTACTATAGAAGTAGGTAAATTTTTATTTACCACATTACTGTATATGGAGTTTAGTTATAAGTTTTACACCACTACTTCTTCGGCATGGGAAGGCATGAAAGAGGCGATCGTTTCCGCTCAGAAATCAATTTACTGGGAAATCTTTACGTTTGTTGACGATCTTGCAGGGCAGCCTTTTGTGGATTTGCTCTGCGCGAAAGCGCAGGCGGGTTTGGATGTAAAAATAATCGCGGATGCTTTTGGCAGTTTTGCGCTTTCTAAAGAATCAATTTTCCGACTTAAAGCTTCGGGTGTTACTTTTTTACTGTTCAATAATTTTGCACCGGAATTTTCAATACGGCATTGGATGCGCCGAATTTGGCATCGCACCCATCGAAAAGTTTTGATTGTAGACAGAGAAATTGTATTTATTGGCGGAGTTAACGTCGCGCAGTTTTCAGCGTCGTGGCATGATTTGCATGTCCGCATTACCGGTAGAATAGTTCTGCCCATTTTAGCGGGGTTTGCTCGTGTATATATACGTGCCGGCGGAGCAAAAAAGGATGTTGGCGACATGTTGCGCCCGCAGGTATTGCCGCCGCTTCATTTGGTGCGGGAAAAAATACAATTCATTCTTCATTCGCCAATTCAGTATACGCTTAAGTCTCCATTTAAGACGTTTTATAAACAAGCCTTAAACAACGCCAAAGAAAAATTTAATTTGCTGACACCCTATTATGTACCGGATAAGAATTTTCTACATTTAGTTGCCAAAGCAAAAAACAGGGGCGTGAATATTAATATTATTATGCCATGGCGGACGGATGAAAAAATTATGCGATATTTTGCATCCATGTTTTATGGTATTTCGGCCAAAGCCGGCGCGGTTTTTTATTTTTTAAAAAAAATGAATCATGGCAAGGCTGTAAGCGTAGATAATACGCTAGGCATGATTGGTAGCGCCAATTTAACCCCGCGCAGTTTTTATATCAACCATGAGGCGGGAATTGTATTCTCTGAAGAGCAGATGGTGGACGATCTTAATGCTATTCTTGATGAATGGAAATCCGAAGCGGTGCCGTTATCTGAGCTTGGTTTATACAATAAAAAAAGCTGGTCAAAAAAGTTTAAAGATTGGTGGATGAACAAGTTTAAAGACTATGTCTAATCATGATACGGTTTTAAATATCCCTCTGGCAGAGCGAATGCGTCCGGTGCAGTTTGATGAATTTATTGGCCAAGTGGATATTGTGGGTCAGGGAAAATTATTGCGGCGGCTGATAGAAAATGATCAGTTATCCTCGGTAATTTTTTGGGGTCCTCCCGGAGTTGGCAAAACAACCTTGGCGCATATTATTGCCGCGCATACAAAATCGCGGTTTGTTACGCTATCTGCCGTATCAAGCGGCAAAGAAGCATTAGTTGCAATTATCAAAGAAGCAAAAAAAACTTTGGCTGAAAATAGCCAGAAAACAATTTTATTTATAGATGAAATTCATCGTTGGAATAAGGCTCAGCAAGATGCTCTGCTTCCAGTAGTGGAAGCAGGAACTATTATTGTAATTGGAGCTACTACGGAAAATCCTTCTTTTGAAATTATCGGCGCGCTGTTATCTCGATCGCGAGTATTTATCTTAAAGCATCTGGACGACGCAGATGTTGTGTCAATTATCCAGCGCGCTTTGCGTGACACAAAAAAAGGGTTAGGAGATTTGCAAATTAAAATTGATAAAAAAACAATCGTATTGTTGGCGCAACTATCGGGCGGAGATGCGCGCGCTGCCCTTAATGGGTTGGATATGGCTGTGAAAGCTCAGATGCGGCAAGGCAAGGAAATAAAAATTACAGATGCCGATATTAAGGAAGCGCTGCAGCGTACGCATTTGGTATTTGATAAAAACGGTGAGGAATTTTACAATCTTATTTCCGCCCTGCATAAATCCATGCGCGGTTCAGATGCTAATGCGGCGTTATACTGGCTAGCTCGCATGCTTGAGGGTGGGGCAGATCCGTTGTATGTTGCTCGCCGAGTTGTGCGGTTTGCCAGCGAAGATATTGGTATGGCAAACAGTGAAGCGCTCATACAGGCTAATGCTGCTTTTGAAGCGTGTCACAGGTTAGGAATGCCCGAATGCAGCGTGCATTTGGCGCAAGCTGTGGTATATTGCGCTAAATCAACTAAATCAAATGTATTGTACCGCGCCTATGGTGAGGCAGCGCGCGACGCTCGAGAGACCTCGCATTTGGGTGTGCCGGTTCATTTGCGCAACGCGCCAACTAAATTTATGAAAGATATAGGTTATGGCAAAGATTATAAATATTCACCGGATTTTGATTATAAAGAAGATCAAGAGTATTTGCCGCCAGAGCTGAAAGGCAAGAAATATTTGGCTAAAAATAGCTAAAACACAAGGTGTTATAGACAGTGTTTAACGCCTTATGATAGCATACAATATCATTCATTCTTTTATTATTTTATGTCTTTAAACGACCCGTTCCTCGGCGCTCTTAAACAGCTTGAAAAAGTGAAAACTCTGGTGAAGCTTGATGAAAACATTTACGCCCAGATGCAATCCCCGCAAAAGTTTTTGGAAATTTCCATTCCAGTAAAAATGGACAATGGCAGTGTAAAAGTGTTTAAAGGATACAGATCTCAATATAGCAATGCTCGCGGTCCGTATAAAGGCGGTATTCGGTTTCATCCGCAAGTAAACGAAGCTGAGGTGAAAGCGCTTAGTATGTGGATGGCTCTTAAAACCGCGGTGGTCGGTATTCCCTTGGGAGGTGGCAAGGGCGGGGTAATTGTTAACCCAAAAGAATTGTCTGCCGGAGAATTAGAAAAATTATCTCGCGGATATATTAATGGTATATATAAGTTACTTGGCCCCGAAGTGGATGTGCCTGCGCCAGATGTGTATACGGATCCGCGCATTATGGGCTGGATGTTAGATGAATATGAAAAATTAGCTGGCCGTGGTGCGCCAGGAGTAATTACCGGTAAGCCGTTAAGCATTGGCGGTTCAGCGGCACGGAGCTACTCTACGGCTCAGGGCGGCTTTTATGTTTTGCAGAAAGCAATTGAAAAATTAAATATAAACAAACCGACTATCGCCATTGAAGGGTTTGGTAATGCCGGTGCTACGATGGCAAAAATATTATTTGACCATGGTTTTAAAGTTGTGGCGGCCAGCGATTCAAAGGGCGGTGTAGTAAATGATGCTGGTCTCGATATATCGGCACTGGCAACGCATAAAGAAAAAACAGGTTCGGTGGCTAGTTTTTCAGGAGGCAGCAATTTAACAGAAAGCATTATTTCGCATAGCGCGGATATTTTGGTGTTGGCAGCTTTAGAAAATAGCGTGACAGCTGAAAATGCTGGAAGTATAAAAGCAAAAGTAATTATTGAGCTGGCCAATGGCCCGGTAACTAAAGAAGCGACCGAAATATTAACCGACAAGAATGTTGTTATTGTGCCGGATATTTTAGCAAATGCTGGAGGCGTAGCAGTAAGCTATTTTGAACAAGTGCAAAATGCATATAATTATTATTGGGAAGAAAAAGACGTGCTAGAAAAATTAGAAAAAATAATGAATGTTGCGTTTGAAGAAGTGTGGGCTCGCAAAGAAAATTATACAACAGATATGCGAACCGGTGCTTATATTTTGGCCGTAGAGCGCATTGCGCAGGCGATGAAAGATAGGGGATGGATGTAGTTTGTTGTATGTAAGAAGGCATGGTATAATAATAGCCGTATGTTAAGTTATTTTTGGGCAACGTATCTCTATCAGCCGTTATTTAACGCGCTTATTTGGATTTATCTAAATATTGCGGAAAGAAATATGGGGTGGGCTGTTGTTTGGCTCACTATTTTTTTACGTATTATTTTATTGCCGCTTACATTTATTTCTGAGCGTGATGCAATTCGCGAAAAAGAAGTGCAGGAACAGGCAAAACAAGCTGCTCGAGCATTTAAAAATGATGTTATAGCGCAAAAAGAAGAAATCAGGCGTGTGATGAAAAAACACCATGTGTCACCGTGGGCAAAAGTAGTGTTACTTGGCTTCCAGATACTGGTGTTTGTACTTTTGTATCAGGTGTTTATTCGCGGTATTACCGGAGATCGCATAATTAAATTGTTGTATTACTGGATAGATTTTCCAGGCAAGATTAATACGGATTTTTACGGTACTAATATCGGCGTGCACCATAACGTATTTTGGTCGGGTGTTGTGGCAATCTATTTATTTTTTTCAATTTATCTTAACGAGTTTTCTCAAAGTAAAAAGGATAGCGCCAAAATGACATTTTTGTTTTTATTTCCGCTATTTACGTTTTCCATTTTATGGTATTTGCCAATGGTTAAATCGTTATTTATTTTGACAACCATGATTTTTTCTGATACTATTACATTCATCAGAAAAACGTTATTTTCAGAAAAAAAATCAAAACCGAAAGCCGCCGGCCATCATTAATATTTTAATTTCAATATGTCAGGAGACTCTTTAGATAAATTAATGTATTCGTTTGTCATGGATGATGTTTTGAAAGGGTTGTTTATCAATGTGCCTCCGGGATATGTGGCTTGCGTGTATGATTTAGGCAGGGGTGTGTTAAAAAAAGTGTTGACCCCGGGCTTGCATCTCAAAATCCCATTTTGGCAAAAAGCAAAATTATTTAATACACAAACTTTGGAATATAGTATTTCTCGGCAGTTTAACCCTGAAAATGAACGTGCTATGGGCGATATTCCAATTGCCGCAGGTAGTAAAGACGGTCAGCGTCTTGGAGTAGAAGGAACCATTTTATTGCGTTTGGACGTGCATCAGGTACCATCAATTTGGCAGACAATCGGTGAAGATTTTGTGGCAAAGATTGTTCGACCAACCATTCGCAGCCGCATTCGCATGGTGTTTAGCAAGTTTGATTACCAAGAAATTGTGGGCAGTAAGCGCGACGCTGTAGAGATGGAATTAAAGAATGAACTAGAGCGTATTTTCTATGCCAGAGGCATATATGTGGAAAACGTGCTATTAAGCGAAATTGGTAAGATATAAGCTGTAAAATAAGGCAACAAAACCCTCTTGACGAGGGTTTTTTGGTATGATATATTATCACTCATGAGAGTTGAGTGATAATATATTCAGAACCGATTTACCCAAGTAAAATTATCTATCTCTGTTTATATGGATAATCGCAAACATCAGCTGCTTACCATGGTAATAGAACATTATATCAAAAATGCAGAACCTGTCGGTTCCAAATTTTTGGTTTCCATTGGCGGTCTTGATTTTGGTGAAGCTACGGTGCGAAATGAGTTGCGCGAACTTGAAGAGGAAGGTTTTTTAACGCATCCGCATACATCGGCTGGCAGAATACCAACTGAAAAAGGATATAGATATTATGTCGATCAGCTAAATTTTGAAAACAGCAATATCCCTAAAAATGATTTTCAGTCCTTGGTTAATGCGGTGGCAGCGATTGAAGATTATGAGTTGGCTAGAAAAAAATTGGCCAAAGCTGCTAAGGATCTTTCTAACGAAACAGTGGTAATCGCTTTTTCGCCAGAAAAAATATACTATACAGGCTTATCAAATCTATTTAATAAATCAGAGTTTGCCGATGCGAATAGTGTAGCTAATGTTTCTCAAATATTTGATCATTTTGAAGATTATTTAGAAGATTTTTTTGATAAAGTAGAAGATTCGCCGCGTTATTTTATTGGCAGCGAAAATCCGTTTGATGAAACGCTAAGCGTAGTGTCGGCACGGTTTGGCAAAGAGGGTATAGTGGCTCTATTGGGACCAAAGCGAATGGATTATAAATATAATTTTAGTTTAATTAAAAAATTATTGGAGATTATTTAAATAGCTTTTACTAATATGACTGATGAGCAAATTTTACCGGATGAGTCAGCTTTGCCAGAAAATGCAGGTGCTGCGGCTTGTGAAAATTGTGAAAAATGCAAAGCCGAAATGGAAGAATATAAATCAGGTTGGCAGCGTGCCTTGGCAGACTATAAGAATTTACAAAAAGAAACAGCTGATATGCGCGGTGTTTGGGCCAAAGCCAGCGAGGAATATATTTTAGAAGAATTTATTCCAGTATATGAAAACTTTAAAAAAGCCTTTGCCCATAAAGACAGTATGCCTTCGGAAAATGGCTGGCAGCAATGGGCGGACGGTATCGGATATATCAAAAAACAGTTTGGAGATATTTTAAAAAGCTATCAGGTTGAAGAAATAAAAACAGTTGGTGAAAAATTTGATCCGCGCCTGCATGAAGCTATTGGCGAAGAAGAATCTGGCGAAGCACAGTCGGGAGTAGTCCTGAAAGAGGTAGAAGGCGGATACAAGCGAGGAGATAAAATCATTAAACCGGCACGAGTTATTATTAATAAATAATTATATGAGCGAGCGCAGGCCGTTATCAGGTGAATTGCCTGATGAACATGATATTGAAGAAGCATTTGAGCGTTTACAATCCCCGGAAGGTCCCGGGCAGGTTAGTAGAGATATTGCATTTGATTCTGAAGATGGACGCACTACTGTAGTGGTTGATGAGGATCTGGTTGGGCCTGAATCATCGAGTGATAGTGCTGGTAATGTAGAATTAAGTTTTGGTTTTCCAAGTGTTCAGCGCACTTTAGGCGGTGATGGCGCTGGTTTGACAGCAAGTGATTTTGCTTCATCTGTAGACGATTTGCACCCAACATATGACAAGGTTCTCAATGATGTTAATGCCATTGTGAAAGATACGACCGCAAAAGATTTGGTTGCGTTAGTTGGAGGCAGGATGGAAAAAACTCGTTCTGCTGACACTCAGGGTGTTATCAATTATACAGTTTTGCTCCGTTTGCTGGAAAGATATGCGCAAAATAAGGGGTATAAGAATAATCCTAATTTTTTCAAAATAGTTGAAGTTCTTAGAGCGATAGATAAGTTAGACTATAATTTAAGCGAACATATTTCTCTTAATAATGATTCGCCTCGCTCATACTATGTGTTGAGAAAAATTGCTTACATTTTAAATTCAAAATCGCCAAAAGATATTTTGAAAATGGTTAGAAGCGGTGGAATAAATCCATATTTAATTGCGGAAGTTGGCAAACGATATCAGACAAGTAAAACTATCTCTCAAGATTTGAAAAATAAAGTGCAAGTTGTTCTTGATGAGCAAAGAGTATATGAACCATTCTATGATGTGGAAGATATGATAGACGAAAGTTTGGAAGATCAAAAACCGCTGCTTTCGTTATTGAAGGAAAAACATGTGAGCTTAGACACAGTCCGGGGTTTGTTAGAAGATTACAAATCTGGAGCTAGAAGACAAGAGCGTAAAATGCATAATTATAAAACAGCTCTTGAAACTATGTTAAGAGATCCACAGTCAATTATTTTATTGGAGGGTGTGTAATTATTTATAAACAATCTTGTTAATTTTTAAATAAATCTAATTTCAATATATTCATATGTCCAAAGTTCTCGGAATTGATCTTGGTACCACCAACAGCTGTGTTGCAGTCATTGAAGGTGGGCAGCCAAAAGTGTTAGAAAATAAAGAAGGTAATCGCACCACGCCATCTATTGTGGCTATGTCTAAAACCGGAGAGCGGTTGGTTGGTCAGTTGGCTAAGCGCCAGGCCGTAACTAACCCGCAAAATACTTTGTATTCAGTGAAGCGCCTTATTGGCCGCCGTTTTGAAGATGCTGAAGTGCAACGCGATTTGTCGTTATTGCCGTTTAAAATTGTTAAAAGCGATGACAAGGTAAAAATTGAAATGCAGGGCAAAGAATATACCCCTCAAGAAATTTCTGCCATGGTATTGCAAAAGTTAAAAAGCGATGCGGAAGAAAAATTGGGAGAAAAAATTACCGAAGCCGTTATTACCGTACCGGCATATTTTGACGACTCGCAAAGACAAGCTACTAAAGACGCGGGCACTATCGCAGGCTTAAATGTGTTGCGTATTATTAATGAACCAACCGCAGCCGCATTGGCATATGGTTTTGATAAGAAAAAAGATCAAAAAATTGCAGTCTACGATTTGGGTGGCGGCACTTTTGATATCTCTATTTTGGAAGTGAGTGCCGACACAGTGCAGGTATTATCTACCAATGGCGACACTCACTTGGGCGGCGATGATTTTGATCAAAAAATAATCTCATGGATTTTGGAAGAATTTAAAAAAGACCAAGGTATCGATTTGAGCAAAGATCCATTGGCCTTGCAGCGCATTAAAGAGGCTGCGGAAAAAGCCAAGATTGAGCTCTCTACAGCCCAAGAAACCGAAGTTAATCAGCCGTTTATTACTTCTGATTCTTCCGGACCAAAACATTTGGTAATGAAATTAACTCGCGCTAAATTGGAAGAGCTGGTTGGAGATTTGGTTGAAAAAACCTTAGTGCCAGTTCGCAAGGCATTGGAAGATGCAAAATTATCAGCTAACGATTTGCACGAAGTGGTGATGGTTGGTGGTATGACTCGCATGCCGCTCGTATTGCAAACTGTAGAAAAGTTTTTCAATAAAAAACCAAATATTAGTGTAAACCCAGATGAAGTGGTTGCTATCGGCGCAGCTGTTCAAGCTGGCGTGTTAAAAGGCGAAGTGCATGATGTGTTATTGCTTGATGTTATTCCTCTATCATTTGGTTTAGAGACCATGGGCGGAGTAATGACTAAGCTTATCGAACGCAACACCACTATTCCGACATCAAAGAGCCAAGTATTTTCTACAGCAGCGGACAATCAGCCAGCGGTAGAAATTAATGTGTTGCAAGGTGAGCGCTCTATGGCAGCTGACAATAAAACACTTGGCCGATTTATTTTGGATGGTATTCCACCGGCTCCACGCGGCGTACCGCAAGTAGAAGTAACTTTTGATATTGACGCTAATGGTATTTTAAATGTAAAGGCTAAAGATAAGGCTACCAACAAAGAACAGTCAATTCGCATTGAAGCTTCCACTGGCTTGTCCAAAGAAGAAGTGGAAAAAATGAAACAAGATGCTGAAGTGCATGCCGCTGAAGATAAAAAGAAGCAGGAGCTTATTGAGGCGCGCAACATTGCCGATACCATGGTGTATACTACCGAAAAAATGATGAAAGAAGTAGAAGAGAAAAAAGTGGCGGTGACTGATGATGAGAAAAATAAAATTAATGATGCATTAAAAGCCGTAAAAGAAGTTAAAGATAAAGATGATGTAGAGGCAATTAAAAAAACATCAGAGGAGCTATCGAAAGTTGCTCAAGCGGTTGGTGCTAAAATGTATCAAGCCGGACAGGCTGGCCAGCCAGGCGCTGATGCTGCGGCTTCGGGCGGAGAAGAAAAGAAAGATGAACAGGGTCCGATTGAAGGTGAAGTGGTAAAATAATTATCATATTATTTTGTCTGCAACAAGGCGGTGGTATTTATATATAATTAAAATTATAATATGTCTGAGCATCAAGAGTCGGTCGGTTCTTTGGAAGCATTTAGATCGGAAATTCAGCGAATAGTTGACCGGCTTCGTCATGTAGATGGTACGCTACAAAAAATTACCGACGTGAAAGAGTTGGATAATGACGCCTTAGCTATTTGGAATAATCTTAAAAATATTATACGTGATATTAGCCAGTTGGATGTAAACATGAACAATAAGGAGGTTCAAAAAAACTTTGATTATTTGTTAGAGAGAAGTCGTAAATTAGCCAATGATACAAAAAATTTGGCTGAAAGTAATGCGGCGCAATCAAAGAACTCGGCATGTGAATTTTATGCTTGGATTAATAATCGTATTCCTATAGGGCAAATTCAACTTGCGCTTGAGACTCTTGTGGACAGTGGTTCTGCTAAAAGTGCTGTAGAAGATTTGCAAGATTTGTCTAAAACTTCTATAGATTTATTAGCTGGGAAAGATGCGGCGGCATAAAAGAATATGGCCAACAAAGATTATTACAAAATTCTCGGCGTAGAAAAAAATGCTTCGGCTGATGAGATAAAAAAAGCATTTAAAAAAGCAGCTATGCAGCATCATCCAGACCGACCAGGCGGAGATGAGGCAAAGTTTAAAGAAGTAAACGAAGCCTATCAGGTTTTAAGCGATACTGAAAAACGCCAGCGCTACGACCAATTCGGCTCTGATTTTGAACAGCAGGGCGGTTTTGGCAATGGGGCTGGGTGGGAAGATGTTATGAGTGCGTTCAGAGGCGGTGGTTTTTCCGGAGGGGATTTCGGCGATATTTTTGGCGACTTATTTGGCAGTAGGGGAGGCCAGCGTCAAAATCGCGGACAAGATATTCAGGTTGATGTAGAGATAGATTTCAAAGAAGCTGCGTTTGGTGCAGAAAAAGAAATTACTTTGCGCAAACAAAATGCTTGTGATATTTGCCGCGGCTCTGGAGCAGAGCCAGGGTCAAAAATGGAAAAATGTTCTACGTGCAATGGTCGCGGCCAGGTAACCAAAATACAACATACTTTTTTAGGCACGATGCAAGCAGCGGCTCCTTGTGATGCGTGTCAGGGCAGGGGAGAAAAACCTGCGAAAAAATGCAAGCATTGCCATGGGTCTGGGGTTGCGCAAAGCAATTCTAATATTAAAATTAAAATACCTGGAGGCATAGAAAGCGGGCAGTCTATTCGTTTAGATGGCTATGGTGAGGCTGCTTCATTTGGCGGTGTGCCGGGCAGTCTATATGTGCGTGTGCGCGTAAAACCGTTAGCCGGTTTTTCACGAGACGGTTCAGATGTATACACAGAGCAAGAAATTAGTTTTGTGCAGGCGGTGCTGGGAGACAAAATTCAAGTGCAAACCCTTGATGAAATGGTAACGCTTGTCGTGCCAGAAGGTGTTGAGTCAGGGCAATTGATTCGTATTAAACACAAAGGCATGAACAAACTGGGGGGTGGTAATCGTGGAGACCACTATGTTAAAATAAAAATCAGGGTTCCTAAAAAGATTAGCAAAGACACAAAAAAACG
Organism: uncultured Gammaproteobacteria bacterium; assembly: GCA_964561035.1. Classification (GTDB taxonomy): domain Bacteria; phylum Patescibacteriota; class Patescibacteriia; order Magasanikbacterales; family GWA2-37-8; genus XYD2-FULL-39-9. The sequence goes on from CAZLNR010000001.1 coordinate 66,312, forward strand.
TCTTGAAGAGTTGCGAGCGGAGCTTTAGCCCGTATTCATGTCTAATAAGCATACAAAACAAGCTTTTGAGCGGTTTTATCTCGATCATATAGACAAGGTGTATCGCTTTGTTTTTTTTCGTGTTAATTGTGATAAGGATTTGGCGCAGGATTTGGTCTCGGAAATTTTTATGAAGGCGCTCAAAAATTTTGCAGATTACGACGAATCGATTAGTAGATCCGCCTGGCTGATGACGATTGCTAAAAACCATATTATTAATTATTATCGCGACACTAAGCCTATCGCGGAACTACCCCAGGACGAAGACGGTGAAATCCTTGACTCTTTTTGGCTAATTTCTGCTAAAAATGTATTTAAAAAGAACGAAAATGCCCGTTTTGTACAGGAGTTTTTGAGTGAATTAGACGAGGTCAGCCGAGAGATTGTAGCTTTTCATTATATTTATGGGTATAGTTATGCAGAGATAGCTGAAATGAAGAAAATGACTGAAACAGCAGTAAAAGTGGCAGCTCATCGCGCTATCAAAAAAATGTCATCTCACATATGAGTTTTAAAATAAAATACAACCTATCTAAACTAAAAGGGTCTGCTAAGCCAGACGCTGTGTTTAAGAAACAGTTACATACAGATTTAATGTCTGCTTGGAATGGTTCTTTTGGCAAAACACCGTGGTACCATGGTGTGCTCGCTCATCGCATAGCGGCTAGCGCTCTCTTGATAATTATTTTGGCTACTAGCAGTGGCGCATATGCCTATGCAAGCCCAGAAGTTACCGAAGGAAGCGTGCTGTTTCCAGTTAAAGAAGCTATGGAGCGCGTAGAAGAAGTTACTAAATTTACCCCCGAATCTAAGGCCGCGTTCTATTTAAAGCAAATTGAACGTCGAGAAAAAGAACGATTAGTCTTGCAGACAAAGAAACCTGCAGCGTTAAAAGAAAAATATGAAACTGTTCAAATAGCCACAACCACAGATGCTGATGAAAAAACAGCCAGCTTGCCGCAGCCTGATACAGGCACAGTTGGCAAAAAGGCTCGCGCTACAGATGGTAGTGATGAAGGCGAACAAGTAAAAAAAATTAATCGCAGTATTGATAACACCGAAAAAAAATTAGAAAAAGCAAAAGAGTTAATGGAAAAGCTTGCTGAAAAAAATACTGAACGTCAGAAAGAAATTAGAGCCAAAATTGAAAAACGGCTTGAAGAAAGAAAAAAACGCCTAGAAAAATTAGAAGAAAAGCAGTTGGAGCATGCGTTTGAAGACTAATATATCAAATTGCTGTTTAGATCTCGAATATTTTTTCGAGCAAAGAGGGTCGATAAACAGTGTTATTAATATTAATTAATTCATTAAAGTTAAATATTAAATATATGAAAAAATACGTAATCTTAACACTGGTGGCCGTTATGGCATTTGGTTCTTTTGCTCCGGCATTTGCCAGAGAAGAGGAAAATAGAGGTAGAGAAGCAGCCGAAGTTAAAAAAGAATTGCGCGAAGAACGTCGTGATGAAGCTAAGGAAAAATTAGAGCGAGCTTTAAAAATTGCTCCTCGCGCCTTTACCGTTGCTGGTACGGTGGCTGCGGTAGATTTAACCACCACTACATCTTCAACTGGAAAATTAACTATACATGTAACTAAAGTTTTGCCAGGCACTCCAAAGCATTGGCCAACCTCTACAGTTGCATATCCAGAAAAAGAAAAAGACTTGGTAGTTACACTTACGGTAAAAACAACCTTATTGCGAGCTTATGGCGGCAAGATGAAAGCTTCCGAGATGGCAGTTGGCGATGAAGTTCGCGTAGTAGCAAAATACACAAAAGAAGGCGTAATTGAAGCAAAAGTTGTAAAAGATAACTCATTACATGTTATTCTAAATAAAAAAGGCACTGTTGAAAGCATTGATGCTGCCAACGGAACATTTGTTTTGAAACAGGAGAAGAGAACCTTAACTGTTAAAACAAACAGCAACACCAAATTTACCTTAAAAGGCACAGGCGCTGTTTCGTTTTCAAACCTGGTGGCAGGTGATGTGGTGCGCGTGGAAGGTGTTGTAAATTTAAACTCTAAAACTGTTGATACTCGCGCAGTGGTAATTGCCAAAAGAGCAGTTGCGCAAGCGCAGTAAAATCATTATCTTAAATATAAAACCGCCCCTTATCGTAAGGGCGGTTTTATATTTAAAGTTGTTTGTCTAGCGCATCGTTTACCCAGGCATCAGCTTCTTTGTTGTTAGCTCGCAACGTATGCGTAAATGTTACTTTTTTAAACTGTTGAGCCGCGTTGTATGCCTTAATAAATAGTTTTTGTAGGCCAGGATCTCTGACCTTGTACTGCCGGTTCATTTGTTTGGTTACCAGCTCACTATCCAAAATACAATGCACTTCCGTTGCGCCAAGTTCTTTGGCTTTCTCCAGAGCGGAAATTAAAGCCGAGTATTCGGCAAAATTATTTGTCTGCTCACCCAGATAAATACCGTATCCGGCAACCGTGGCTCCAGTTTCATTTTTAATGACTACGCCTAATGCGGCAGGTCCTGGATTGCCTCGCGCGCCGCCATCAGTATAGGTGGTTAGTTTCATAATAATTTTCTTTAATAATTGGTCTTCCAAATACCATCCTTGGTTTTGCTTATAAAGTATAATATTTTATTTTTGGTATCTGCCTGCGCTGTATGTATTTGTTCGGCTATAAGCTCATGGCTGACCAGATAGTATGGAAATAAAATCGTGCTGCGCTGGTTCCATATAAGGGCGAGTGTGTTATATTGATCAAGCGGCAAAACAGTATGCAGTTGTTCACCCGATCTGCTTAGCAGCTGAGGCTCTTCGCCGTCGCTATATGTCCATAATTCCCATTGCGACCATAATAGCCACCAGTTATTATATGGCGAAACAAAGAAGTTTGTCGTGTCAATTGGATGTAGCCCGTTTTGGTTGGCGAGTATGGCTTTTTTTCCATATAAATTGCCGATGAGTGCTGTATTTCCTTTGACTTTTAAAAGAGCCGGTTTGTTGCTATTTGGCTGGTCGTTGGTTGTAAAATAAGTTTTATTAACAGTTTGAACAATAGTAGGGAAACCTAAAATATCTTTGGTTATTATATAGGCATCGGTATTGGTTGCGAATTGCAAAGCCCATAGTTCGTTTGCTTCCACAGACCAATCTAAATATGTATTTGCGGTAACCAGCTGTGATTTATTGGTAGTCGGAGTGTATAAAAAAATCTGATTTTTTGTACTGTAATATACTTGAGGTTCGCTGGTTTGGTTCCAGATAAATTTTGTAATTGGCGTACCGGAGCCTATAGTAAATAATTTTTTAGTTTCCGCGTTTAATATGTATATCTGCGCAAACGGCTGTTCTGTCGGAGCGATGACGGCCAGGTTATTTTTTTCATCCCATGTATATTGGAAACGCAGGTCGCTGTCTAATCCGGTAATCTGGGTTTTTTCTTGAGTGCGCACATTCCATAGCCAAGTAAAAAAACCTTTATCAGTTTGAGTTGTAAATAGTATGTATGCGCCATCGGCTGATACAGAAAAGTCATTTATCGTGCCGCTTATCGCCAGTTCCAGTTTTGGTTTTTTTATTAAGCGTATTTCTTTAATATAATTTGTTTGTTTGTTTTTTACCTCTATTTCTTTGGACCAATCAATATACCCTTCGGCGCTTAGGCGGGTGTTATAAGTTGCGGGCGTGATGTTATTAAGGCGAATAGGCAATGTTTTCTGCAGTTTGATATTATTAAGGTAGGCAACCGATTCTTGCGGCTCTATATCAATACTGATTGATCCAGTTTCTTTGAGTAGGCCGTTATGCCAGTCATAGCGATAGCCGGCAGTATACATGATTAAAAGAGGGGATATGATAAAAAAAGCGCTGATAAAAAAAATAAACATGAACTGTCTGATCGGCTTAGTGAATTTTGTTCCTGGATATTCCATGTTTTTGACGCTAACTTATTTTTGTAATATACTTAATACTAACGTAAAAATGAGGTTTAGCCAATACCTGAGCGGTTTTTATTCTAATTTAAGCCAATTTACATGTCATATCTTATTATTAATGGGGGTAAAAAACTTAAGGGAGAGATTGTTAACCAATCTTCCAAGAATTCAGCTGTGGCGCTTCTGTGCGCATCTCTTTTAGTTCGCGGTAAAACCACTCTTACAGAAGTGCCTGATATTGAAGAGGTGAATCGTATTTTAGAATTACTTGCCAGTATGAGGGTTGTTATAGAAAAACCATCTCCTGGTACCTTGGTTGTTGATACGTCCGCAGGCATATCTTTAAAGTCAATTGATAAACATGCTTCCGAAGTAACCAGATCTTCTTTGTTGCTATTAGGCGCTCTAGCCTCTTTTCGTGCCAGTTATAAGTTATATAAATCTGGCGGCTGTCGTTTGGGCGAGCGCACTGTGCGTCCCCATTTATACGCGTTAGAAAAATTTGGAGTGAGCGTTGTTTCAAAACAGTCTTTTTATGAAGTGAAAAATAACGGCTTGCGTTCTGCCGAATTGGTTATGTATGAATCTGGTGACACGCCAACAGAAAACGCTATTATGGCCGCGGTCTTGGCACCCGGTAAAACTACCATTCGTATGGCTTCGGCAAATTATATGGTGCAAGACCTATGTTATTTCTTGCAAGAAGCCGGCGCACGCATTGAAGGTATTGGCACCACAACACTTGTTATAGATGGTGTGAAAGAATTGAAAAAAAGCGTACGTTATTCTGTAATGCCCGATCCGATTGCGGCTATGACATTTTTATCCGCAGCCATTGTAACCGGGTCCCACTTAACAATCAAAAATTGTCCGATGGATTTTTTGGATTTAGAATTATGTAAATTAGAAAAAATGGGTCAGAAGTTTACGGTTGTTTCACAGCCTCATGATCGGTATCGCATGGCAAGTATTGAAGTTTTTCCGTCAAAATTAAAAGCTTTGCCGGATAAAATTTATGGCCGGCCATTTCCTGGGTTAAATATAGATAACCTGCCTCTCTTCGCGCCTATTCTGGCTGTTGCTAAAGGACGCACATTGGTTCATGATTGGGCATATGAAAATCGATCTGTATATTATCTCGAAATGCAAAAGCTGGGCGCTAAAGTAAATTTGCTTGATTTACACCGTGCCTGGATAGAAGGACCAACCACGTTTAAGGCAAACGAAGTTGTCTGTCCTCCGGCGTTACGCCCAGCAGTTAATATTCTTATCTGCATGATGGCTGCTAAAGGAAAGTCGGTGCTCCGTAATATCTATGTGATAGATAGAGGCTACGAACATATTTACGAAGTATTTAATAAAGTTGGCGCCAGCATTACTCTGGTAAAAGAATAATTTTTATTTTTATGTCGGATCTTTCTCCTGTTAAAATGCGTGCGTCAAAATACGCAAGCGTATATTTATCTTTGATATTTTTTATCATTTCTTTTGGCATGGGCGTACTGGTTGGAAAAACTTGGTATGTGCGCCAGAGTATTACCAGCGCCAACGGCGCGGTAGAGATAGAAAAAGTTTTAAATCTGAATCGTTCTGTTAATAAAAGCTCAGTAGACTTCAATCAGTTTTGGCAGGTGTGGGACAAAGTGCGTTCATCATATGTAAAACAGCCGATTAAAGAAACCGATATGCTCTATGGCGCTATCGGAGGCTTAGTTGGTTCTTTAGGCGACCCGTATTCATTGTATTTTCCGCCACAACAAGCAGAAGAATTTGCTAAAGATTTGTCGGGAGAGCTAGAAGGTATTGGTGCTGAAATTGGCATTAAAAATGACCAGTTAATGGTAATTTCACCATTGCCAGATTCGCCAGCAGAAAAAGCAGGTTTGCGCCCTGGAGATAAGATTATCGCGATTGATAAAGAAAGTACTGTTGGGTTGGATGTTGGCACGGCCGTGGGCAAAATTCGAGGTAAAGCCAATACGCAAGTGGTGCTTACAATTATACGTGAAAATAATACGAAATCCGAAGATGTCTCAATCACTCGTTCAAAGATTAATGTTCCATCTGTATTGTTTTCAGTAAAAGAAAATAATATTGCATATTTGCGTGTAATGCAATTTAATGAAGACACTATACCTCAGCTTAATAAATATATTAAACAAATTAAATCAATGTCGGCTAGCGCTATTATTTTAGATTTACGCAATAATCCAGGCGGATACTTAGATGCAGCTATTGAAATGGGAAGCCAATGGATTACTAAAGGCGTGGTGGTGAGTGAAAAAGGGCGAGATGGGCTGAATAAAGAACATGAGACCTTTGGCTCACATCCACTTTCGGGAATAAAAACAGTGGTGCTGGTAAACAAAGGTTCTGCCTCTGCTTCGGAAATTGTGGCCGGCGCGCTACAAGATACAAAAAAAGCCGTTTTGATTGGTGAGCAAACCTTTGGTAAAGGGTCGGTACAGGATTTTCAAATGTTTCCTGACGGCTCTGCCTTGAAGCTTACAATTGCCGAATGGTTTACGCCAAATGGTAAAAATATAAACAAAGAAGGTGTGAAACCAGATATTGAAGTTAAAGAAGATTGGGAAAATGAAAAAATCGGAGAAGATTCAGTGGTAGACGCTGCGTTGCAGTTGTTTGCGTCTTCTACTTTTAGATGGTAATTAGTGCGTTATATTAAATAAAAAATAGCCTTACTTGTTGTAAGGCTATTTTTTATTTAAATTTTTTCTTCCCAGCGGCGGTCGGTTTCTACTTCTAGTTCTAGAAAAACTTTTTTATTTAAAGCTGCTTCCAATTCTTTGCGGGCTGCAATGCCAATTTCTTTAATAGATCGTCCGCCAGCTCCGATAATCATTTTCTTGTATCGACTGTCGTATGTATATACAATTGCTTTGATGACAAACATTTCAGGTTTTTCCTCAATATCTTGTACTTCCACATGTGTTGTATATGGCACTTCTTGGCGCAGGGCTTTGAAGATTTTTTCGCGAATCAATTCGGCAGTCCAGAATTTTCTGTCAATGTTAGTGATTTGATCATTTGGATATACTGGTTCGCCTTCCGGAAGCAGTTCAAATACCTTATCTTTGAGCGGTTGGATATGCCTATTTTCTTGAGCTGACAGTTCAAATACAGCAGTGAATTGGTCGCTCAGCGCCAGATAATCTTCTAGATATGTTTTTTCATGTTTAGGCAGGTCGGATTTGTTGATTACGAGCAGCTTAGGAATATCTATATTTCTTACCATGGCCAATGTCGCTCGTTCTTCTGCGCCAAGCGATTTGGTCGGGTCTACAACATAGATGATAATGTCTATGCCTTGAATCGCTTCATGGGCTCGTTGGGTAAGCTTGCCGGAAAGAGGATTTCCTTTATCTTTAAATATACCGGGTGTGTCCACAAAAACAGCCTGCCCTTGCGCGGTATTTAGAACTCCGTGTATAATGTCTCTGGTAGTTTGTGGCTTATCGGTAACTGCGGCCAGCTTCGTTCCGACGAGGGTGTTAAGCAGTGCTGATTTACCCACATTGGAACGGCCTACAAGAGTAATAAAGCCGGATTTAAACATAGTTAAAGTATTAAGTAACAAGTCTATATTGCTGCAGTATAGCGGAAAATGCGTGAAAAATCAAGTGTTCTAGTATGAAAGTGATTTTAATACAATCTGTTCCTGGTCTGGGCCAAATAGATGACATAAAAGAGGTGTCCGAAGGATATGGTCGTAATTTTTTATTTGCAAAAAATTTGGCAGTACCGGCGACAGAGAAATCAATCAAAGAAATTCAGTTTCGCCGCAATAAGATGGCCCATCACAAGGAGGAAGAGCTAAAACATCAGCAAGAATTGGCAGGCAGATTGGATAGCTGGGAAATTTCGTTGCGAGAAAAAGCTGGAGCGGCCGGGGCTTTATATGCGGCTATCGGTCCGCAAAAAATAGTTGAAGCACTGGCAAAATCTGGTTTTAAGCTTGATAAAAATCAGATTATCATGAAGCCGATAAAAGAAGCGGGAGAATATACTGTTACTGTTGCGTTACGGTACGGTTTGGAGGCGCGGGTGCATGTTATTGTTTCTACTTTATAAAAATAAAACGTCTTTATATAATTTGAAACCGTATGCAAACAAAATATATTTTTGTTATTGGCGGAGTGTTGAGCGGGGTAGGCAAGGGTGTAACCACGGCTTCGATTGGCCGTATTTTTAAAAATCGCGGCTTTGCTGTTTCAGCTATTAAAATAGATCCGTATATTAATGTCGATGCTGGTACGATGAATCCGGTTGAGCACGGAGAAGTATTTGTAACTGAAGATGGAGATGAAACCGATCAAGACTTAGGGAATTATGAGCGTTTCTTGGAAACAGATATATATTCATATAATTACATGACTACCGGTCGTGTATATTTGAGTGTAATAGAAAAAGAGCGCAGCATGTACTATAAAGGCAAATGTGTGGAAGTCGTACCGCATATTCCTATGGAAGTTATTGGTCGTATTAAAAACGCTGCTGCCAAAACCAAAGCGGATGTTATGGTTATTGAAATTGGAGGTACGGCTGGAGAATATCAAAATATTTTATTTTTAGAAGCGGCTCGCATGATGAAGCTTGAGAGCCCGGAGCATGTGGCCTTTGTTTTGGTGAGTTATTTGCCAGTACCCGGTCATTTGGGTGAAATGAAAACGAAGCCAACGCAGTATGCCTCTCGCACGTTAAACGCGAGTGGTATTCAGGCCGACTTCATTATTGCGCGCGGTCCAGACGAGCTTGATAAGCCGCGTCGTGAAAAATTAGCATTGTTGTGCGGTTTGCGCAGCGAAGATGATGTGATTGCGGCGCCGGATGTGAAAAGTATCTATGAAATTCCGTTAGTGCTGGAAAGACAAAAATTTGCTGAATTGCTGATGAAACGCCTGCATATGAAAAATCGCAAGCCGATAAAAAAAGAATGGGATGATTTTGTTGCGGCCATTGGACGTATTAAAAAAACAGTGAAAATCGCCGTAGTTGGTAAATATTTTGCCACTGGTGATTATACCTTATCTGATTCCTATATTTCCGTAATTAACGCTATTAAACATGCGGCATGGCATAGCGGCGCGCACGCCGAGCTTACTTGGTTGGATGCTGAAGAGTACGAAAAATATCCGGAAAAAGTAAAAGAATTAAGCGGTTATAACGCCCTAATTGTGCCGGGTGGTTTTGGCACCCGTGGTATAGAAGGTATTATTACTTCTATTAAATATGCCCGAGAACACAACCTGCCATATTTGGGTTTATGCTATGGTATGCAGCTTGCTACAATAGAGTTTGCTAGAAATGTGATGGGATATAAAGACGCGCACACTTTAGAATGTAATCCAAAAAGTAAAAATTTGATTATTAACATTAATTTAACTCAAGCGGAAAATGTTAAGAAACAGCGCTATGGCGGTACGATGCGTTTAGGCGCGTATGATTGTGTTTTAAAGCCAGGCAGTATTGCGCGAAATATGTACGGATCGGAAAAAATCAGCGAACGACACCGTCATCGATATGAGTTTGATAATAAGTACCGTGAAGACATGGAAAAACAGGGGATGATAGTAACTGGTGTTAATCCGCAATCTGATTTGGTGGAAATTGTAGAATTAAAAAAGCACCCGTATTTTGTCGGGGTGCAATTTCATCCGGAATTTAAATCAAGATTTTTACACCCGCATCCCTTATTTGTTGGTTTGGTAAAAGCTGCAATGAAGAAATAATTATCGTCCTGCCATGCGAAGAATGGTGCTAATGGTGCGCAGCAGGATTGAAACGTCTAAAGTAAAATTTCTGTTTTTAATATAAAACAGATCGTATTCAAGTTTTTGTAAGTTTTCTTCAATAGTGCCGTAGTACGATTTTTGTACTTGAGCCCAACCTGTCAGTCCTGGTTTGATTAAGTGCCGTAAAGAATAAAACGGCATTTTTTCTGTGAGCTGTGCGACAAACTCCGGTCGTTCAGGTCGAGGGCCGATAAAAGACATTTCTCCTTTTAAGATATTGATAAATTGAGGTGTCTCATCTAGGCGAGTTAAGCGTAAAAATTTGCCTACAGATGTAATGCGCATATCTGCGGTGGCAGCATACTGAGGCCCGTTAGTTTCAGCACTACCGTCGGTAGACAAACTTTTCATAGTGCGGAATTTATACACTTTAAAAATTGCGCCTCCGCGACCAACTCTATTTTGCGTAAAGAATATTTTGCCTTTCGAGTTTAGTTTTATGGCCAGAGCGATAAACGGTAGGGTGGCAGTACACAACAGGCCAAGACAAGCGCCTAAAAAATAATCGCTTAAAATACGAATTCGGTCATATATTTTTTTCTGCTGTTCTTGTAAATGGGCTATAAACCAGCCTTCAGAAAAAGTAAATGGAGGAATGCGATGCATAACAGACTCGTAAAAATCTGAAAGCTCAACAATGCTTATGCCTTGGAACAAGCTTTGATACAAGGTTTGCAAAAGAGATGTGTTAGCTGCCATGACAGGGGATAAGACAACGATATTTATCTGGCTTAAATTATCACGCAGACTTGTGCTGGTGTACACAGAAATATTATGGCTCTGCGCGTATGCTGCGGATTGAGTATAGGACGAGTCTTTCTCGTATAGTAATATGCCGGCAATTTGGTAACCCAGTTGCGGTTCTTTTTTGATTTGTTCAATAAGTTCTTTTACATCGTCGGTTAAGCCGGCAAAAAGAACTTTATATGTAAGTTTTATGGTAATAAATTTATTGTAGATAAATCTCCATATTGCGATGAGGCCAAATCCAGTTATGGTTGTAAGTAATAAGATTGTTTTTGGTGCAATATTTTGTTCCGGATTAACATAGAAATAGGCGATACCCGCCAGCATCCAAACCGCAGCACTTAGTGGTATTTTTTGAAAAAAGAGCCAGGTGTTTTTGGTTTTGTTTGCATCGTAGAGGCCAGAAATAAACATGATGGTAGCTGCTAATAAAAAAAGAGCAGTCATCGGGGAGAGCAGTTCAAGAAATTGATTATCTGCAGGATGTAAATATCTAAGGAAGGTGCCGGCATATAAGCCAGCATAGAGACAAATGAGATCGCCCGTAAAAAGAGTGAATTGTTTTAAGCGATACATATAGTATGATATAATGCGTACATGAAAGAATTTTACCTTATTTTAAGCAAAAAATCAATAGTTAGCGGTTTGTTGGCGGTTGGTACTGTGCTCTGTATGTGTGCGCCAGTTTTTGCTTATACTCCAAGTGATCCGTATTATCGCTGGCAGAAAGACGTATATAATCAAATTCATGCGCCGGAAGCCTGGGACTATACAGTTGGCAGTAGTACGGTGGTGGTAGCAGTTATAGATACTGGAGTAGATATTTTAAATTCAGATTTGGCTGATAATATTTGGGTTAATACCGATGAAGTGCCTAATAACGGTTTAGATGATGATAATAATGGGTATGTTGATGATGTGCATGGATGGAATATTGTGGAAAATAATAATGATGTAAGTATCGCTAATATTACAGAGGCAGACGACGCTGGAGCGGTTAATCATGGCACTTTGCTGGCTGGTTTAATTGGCGCCTCGGGAGATAATGAGGTGCTAGGGGCGGGTTTAAATTGGCATGTGTCAATTATGCCGCTGCGAGCCGTAAACAATAGCGGCGGTGGTGATTTGGTTGATATTGCGCGCGCGGTAAATTATGCGGTTGATAATGGTGCTAGTATTATCAATTTAAGCTTTGTTGGCTTTACTACCGAACCTGCGCTTACGGCTGCTTTGTATCGCGCTTACCAAAAAGGGGTGTTAGTGGTAGCGGCTGCAGGAAATAGCCGCAATGACAGTAGTGGCAATGAAAATTTGACCAAAGTTAAGCAGTATCCAATTTGCCTCGACTATGATTATGCGCAAAATTGGGTTTTGGGAGTTGCTTCCGTCAGCGCATCCGATACGTTGAGTTATTTTGGCGATTATGGGAGCTGTATTGATATTTCGGCGCCTGGAGAAAAAATCTATAGTACACAGAAAGTAAGCGAACAGCCTGGTTTTGAAAAAGATTTTGATGGTGGCTGGTATGGCACATCTTTTGCCGCCCCATTGGTGGCGGGTACGGCTGCCCTGATAAAATCCATTCGTCCAGAATGGGCGGCTAAAGAAATTATAGAAACGCTTCTTAAAAGCGCTGATGATATAGATTATCTCAATCCGGGATTTGCCGGTCAGTTAGGTTATGGCCGTCTCAATGCCGGTAAAGCGGTGCGTTTGGCAGCAGAGTCAAAAGTAAAGCCTGTTGAAGGGGTGTATCGCGGTGCGCTAGTTAATGTAAAAAAACAGTATTATGTAGATGTGTTTGAAGGGGCAAAAAAAGCGCATCGTTTTCCACTAGAAAATTTTTCAGAAAAATCATCCCGCTGGCTGGTTGCAGACAATATGTTTGTATATGTGTATCAGCGTAATGGTAGCTTGGTGGCGCAAGCTTGGGATTTTGCCGGTAAAAAAATTATGACAAATTTAACATTGCCGGGCTTTGTTGCAATTATTCAACTGGATAAAGGATATGTGTGGGGTGAAAACGAAAATATTATCATTACAGCCAAAAAAAATAATAATCTAAAAAAGATTATTATTGATGTGCCGTCGCAGAGTTGGAAAACCGAGTAGTAAATTGTTGTAAGTCATTTTAAAATGGTGGAATAGCTAAAGAGAGCAGGCGCCCTGTGGTTCGTGGTTAGCAAACCGTTCTGTGCAGTTTTGCCATACTCTTACTTTCTATGCTTGTGGCAAAGAACATATTCCGATTTACCATCGGATCTCTAGCCTCCCCACGGTAACGGTACACGTTTTTTCTGATATTGTAAATATTAGCCTCCAATGCTATAATTTTGATATAAATATGATGCGTGCTAAGCGCTATATTTTAATGGTAACATATGGATACTCCTATTTTTGAGAAAAAAAATGTTTTAGTAACGGGCGGTGCTGGGTTTATTGGCTCGCATCTGTGTGAGCGGCTTCTTAAGGAGGCAAAAGTGATCTGTCTAGATGATTTTTCCAACTCTTCACCTGCTAACATTAATCACTTGCTGCAGTACCCTGATTTTGAATTTATTAAATATGATGTTAATCAGCCAATAGATCTTAATAGTTTTGAAGAATTGGATAAGTTTAAAATTAAATTTCAAGGTATTCAAGAAATTTATCATTTAGCGTGCCCAACCAGTCCAAATGATTTTGAAAAGCTAAAAATGAAATCTTTGTGGGCAAACTCATCTTCCATGATCAGTACTTTGGATCTGGCGGTAAAATACAAAGCTAAATATGTATTTACTTCCAGTTCTGTTGTGTATGGCAATGCCACTGATCAAAAGTATTCTTTTAAAGAAATGGACCAGGGAGTTGTTGATCACTTATCTCCGCGCGCCTGCTATGACGAAGGAAAGCGCTTCGCCGAAACTTGTGTGGCTACATATCGCCAGGTATATGGCATAGATGCAAAAATTGCCCGGGTTTTCACCACGTACGGTCCTCATATGAAAATCTTTGAGGGTCAGATGATCCCAGATTTTATCATTAGCGCTTTAAATGGTAAAAATTTGATTATTAATGGCGACGAGGCTTTTTCTACATCGCTGTGTTATGTTACCGATATGGTAGACGGGTTGGTGCGATTGATGGCAAGTTCGCCGGAGGTACAAATTGTGAATTTAGGCGATGATGCGATTGTGAAAGTGATAGATGTAGCGAAAAGTGTAATTGCAGCCACCAATTCATCATCCGAAATTTCTTTTGAAAAACCGTTGTTATTTCTTACTAGAAAGGGCGTGCCTGACTTGGCTTATGCTAAAGATGTCTTAGGTTGGATGCCGCTTGTACGATTGCAGGATGGTTTGGAAAAAACAATTGATTATACTATTGCTAATAAAGAAGCGCTGTTGTTTAACCATGGTTACGAAAAGTAGTGTATGATTTTTGTAATAGTTCCTGCTTATAACGAAGAAGAAAGAATTGGCCGCGTTGTTCGTGGCCTTTTTGAACATGGATTTGAGCAGGTTGTAGTTGTGGATGACGGATCTGCTGATAATACTGCCAGCGAAGCGGCGCGATTTGGCGCAACTGTAATTCGCCATGCTTTAAATCGCGGCCAAGGGGCGGCGCTTCAAACGGGTAATGAATTTGCACTTAAAAATGGGGCAAAGTTTTTAGTGCATTTTGATGGAGATGGTCAGTTTAATCCAGCTGATATTATGCCTGCTATTCGCGCCATGGAAGAAAAAAAAGCGGACGCTATGCTTGGGTCGCGTTTTTTAGACAGTCGTTCTCGCATGCCATGGACTAAAAAATATATTGTGTTGCCAATTAGTCGTTTCATAAACCGTATTATGACCGGTATGCGTTTAACCGACGCGCATAATGGTTTTCGAGTTTTGTCTAGAAAAGCGGCACAAAATTTATATATATCACAAGACGGCATGGCTCATAATTCGGAAATTGTTCAACAGTTGCGCAAAGGAAACTATATTATTGCAGAGCATCCAGTTGAAGTTTTGTATTATGAATATGGGCAGGGAATAGATGGCGGTATGCGCATTGTGGGCGATATTATTAAAGCTAAATTATTAAAATAGCATATGTTGTTTGCGATTCAAATTATTCTAATTGTTTTCTTTGGCTTTGCTTTGGTTAAGGTGGTAGGGAGGTATCGCGCTGGAGAGCTCAGAAAAAAAGACGCTATAATCTGGGTTTGTTTTTGGCTGCTGGCCAGTGCGGTTGTACTCGCGCCAAACTCAACTGCTTTGGCGGCTAAATTGTTTGGTATCGGCCGAGGTGCTGATCTGGTGATATATGTGGCTTTAGCGGGAATATTCTTTGTGATTTTTAGGCTCATGGTTTCTATTGAGCGGCTGCATACACAAATTACAGTTTTGACACGCAAAATTTCTTTGCAGGATGCGCTTAAAAAACCAGATGATCAGATATAATTATTTATATGCGCATTGCTCATCTTGTTTCAACTTTTCCACCGCAGCTGGGTGGTATGGGCAGTGTATGTGCCCAAGAAGCGGGCGGTATGGCAGCGCGCGGGCATGATGTTACGGTATTTACCATGCAATATGATGAGCGTGATTATACAGAGCATGACAAGCAATTTTCTTTTAAGATTGTTCGGTTAAAACCCTGGCTGCGCTATGGCGATGCGGGTTTGATACCGCAGGTTGTTTGGCGAATCCGAAATTTTGATATGATCCACCTGCATTATCCTTTTTTTGGAGGAGCGGAATGGTTATTTTTTTTAAGAATGCCAACCGTGATTACTTGGCATATGGAAGCGCAGTTATTGGGATTAAAAAAACTCATCGGAGGCATATATAATACAGTTTGGCCTCGTTTGTTATTAGCAAAAGCAAAAAAAATTATTACAGTTGATATCGCTGACTTTTCACGCGTCAAATGGTCAAAGATAGTTGCGGCAAATAAATTAATTGAATTGAATAATGGTATTGATACACATATATTTACCCCAAAACCAAACAGTGCCCAAAAGGAAGTTAAAACCATTTTATTTGTTGGGAATGTGCTTCCGGTGAAACGGCTTGATTTGCTTATACAGGCCATGCCTTTGTTGGGTAGCGCAAATGTAAGGCTGATAGTGGTTGGTAACGGTCCGGAAATGTCTCGCTGCCGTCATTTGGTGCATCAGCTACGCCTGGAATCAAAGGTGGTGTTTGCCGGTATGCAAGCCAGTAAAGAGAGCATGGCTGCGTATTATGCCAACGCTTCTTGTGTGGTTGTGCCGTCAGATTATGAATCTTTTTCTTTGGTTGCTATAGAAGCTATGGCTTGCGGCGTGCCGATGGTGCTAAGCAGCGCTTCGGGGTTGTCGCGCAGAAACGCTCAGGCGATTTTTTTTGAAAAAGGCTCTGCCGAAAGTTTGGCTCAAGCGATTGATAAAGCATTATCTTTATCCGATCAAGAAAGAAAAGATATTGCTTATCGACAAATAGATGAAGTGAGATCGAAATACAGTTTAGAGCGCCACCTTGATGCGTTGGAGAAAATATATGCAAGCGTGTTAGTAAAATAATTTTTTATATGACAGAAACTCAATTTGATTATGAACAATCGGTATGGGGAAATGGAGTGGCGAATCGTGCTATAACATCACCAACCAGTTTTCGTTTGAGACAGAGCGTTCATGCTTTGCGCGATTTGGCGCCTGGAGCACGAGTAATGGAACTTGGATGCGGCGCAGGTCAATTCATCCGTGCGGTTGCAGCTATTCGCCCCGACCTCAAATGTTATGGATCTGATATTAGTGATAGTGCTTTAGCGATAGCCAAACAAGCTCACGATGGGGTTGTTTATGATTTAAGCGGGGAAAAAAGACTGCCATATGAAGATGGGTTTTTTGACGCAATTGTTTTGTATGATGTGTTAGAGCATGTGCCTGATCCGGATGCGATCTTGTCTGAAGTGGCCAGAACCTTAAAAGAGGGCGGTGTGTTCTTTGCATTTGTTCCGTGCGAAGGAGATGTATTGTCTATCTGGAACGCATTGCGTCATATTGGCGTGGGTGTGGAACTTACTCGTATGTATGCTGGCCATATCAATCGATTTTCTCGAAATCAACTATTTCGCATGATTGAATCTCATGGTTTGGCGGTGCGAGCCAGAGTGTATAGCGAGCATATTATTGGCCAGCTGCTTGGTATTGCTGCTTTTTTTTCCATGAATCGTTTTGCTAAAAAACATAAGCTTTCGCAAGTTAATAATGAGCAGTATTTTGATAATTTGCATGCGCGCGGCGGGGGAGTGCTGCGCTGGATTAAAAATTTAGTAAATGCAGTCGTATTTATAGAATCGGCGGTTTTTTCGCGGCTGCCTTCTCCCAACGTCCATGTGACGGCTGTTAAAAAATAATTTATGCGTGTTACTCATATTGTGCCGGCGGCGTTTGATTATTTCGAAGATATTCGATCTGCGGCATTTCAGCTGGCCGGAGGGCTTCAAAATATTGGCATTGAGGCTGAGTTATTTACGTTGCAGTATGAGAGTGTAAATAAAAAAATGAAAACAGAAGCGCAAGAAGCATCAAAAAATACGCATGCGTATATAGGGAGCATGAATGGCCGCGATCTTATAGAAGATTTGAATGGATCTAATTTGGTTCATATGCATTGCCCGTTTTTGGGCGCGGCTCGTTTAGTTTTACAATGGCAGCAGCATAACCCGCAGGTGCCTTTTTTAGTCAGCTACTATCGCGATGTGCCTGTGCCTGATGTTTTTGCGGGCTATATATGGCTGTATAATCGTGTCTATATGCCAAAAATATTTAGAGCCGCCAATGCGATTATATGTCAAAGCAGAGAAACCATCGGCGTTTTTTCTGGTATGCGTTCCATACCGGAAGATAAAAAAGTATTTTTTCTAGATCAGATACCAGTTGATAAAAAAATAAAGACTCAGCCGTTTGAAATGCAGCTTGCCGTTAAAACGGCTATGGTGTATAATAATTTTATCGCTTAATCATAACGTATATCTACTATGGGCAGATTTAAAAAAGGGCTTTTTTTAGGCGGATTACTTGGGGCAGCGCTCATGTGGCTTAACGCAACACCCAAAGGAAAAGAAATGCGAGAAAAACTCACGATGCAGGCAAATGATTTATTTGGCCAATTGAAAGAAAGCCTTATGAAGCTAGAAGGGCCGACTAAAGAAATGTATGATGCGCTGGTAGAGCGTGCGGTAGAAGAATACGCGCTCAAAAAAGAAATGGCTGTAGAAATGAAAAATCAACTGATTCGAGAGTTGAAAAAAAGATGGTCAGATTTGGAAAAAGAAATAAAAACAAAATAGTTTAAAAAATATCCAATAGTATGTCTATTGGATATTTTTTTTCAAATCTTCCACAGTCATTTGAAGTTCGCGATTGCCGTTCCATTCATTAACACTGATTGAAAATACCATATCAACCTTATCTCCAGGCTTTAAATTTTCTTTCCAGTTTTCTTCGTATTTTTTTACATCGCCCAATCCAAAACCAATAGTCTTTTTTACAATATGCGAATTATGTTTGACGGTCATGCGCAGGTGTTTGCCGTCTTGTCCAACCGGCTCAATGCCAACAATGGTTGCGCCTCTGGCTATGTATGTTGGTTCTTCGTTAGCTTGTCCAAATGGTTCAAATTTTTCTAACAAATCATACAATTTCCAATTTACTTCATCCATATCAATTTCGGCATCAATAATAATTTGCGGTGTTAGATCAACTTCGGTAGTAGCGCTTTTTGCTTTTTCAGTAATTTTAGATTTAAATTCATCTACAACTGTTTTGTCGCGCAGAGTAAAACCGCAGGCTTGAGGGTGCCCGCCAAATTTGGCAAATACTTCTGGCATTTCTTGTAGAGTTCTAATCAGATTAAATTCTTTAATGCTCCGTCCCGATCCGGTAATCTCTTTTTCAGTCTCGGACATCACGATTGACGGTTTGTGGTATTCGTCTTTTATTTTTCCAGAAATAAGACCTAGGATGCCCGTTGGCCAGCCTTTACCCAGCACAAATAAAACAGGACTATGTTGTTGATCGCTTTCTTTTATTTGTCGTCTTGCTTCGGCTACGTACTGTTCAGTTATCTTCTGTCTATCAGTGTTATTTTTATTAAGCTGAGCTGCCAGATCTGCCGCCTCTGTTTCATCTGCAGCCATAAGTAAAGCAAAAGCTGCATTTGCATGATCCATTCGTCCTGCTGCGTTGATGCGAGGAATAACTTGAAAGCTGAGGTTGTAGGCAGTGTATGCGCCTCGTTTTGAGTTGCCGTTTTCATCAGCTAAGCCAGATACGGTTAAAAGTTTTTTGAGGCCGATATTTTTTGTTTTATTTATTACGGTAAGTCCATAGCGAGTCAGAGTTCTTGATTCTCCCAGCAATGGCACCATATCGCCAATAGAGGCGATTGCAACTAAATCTAACATCCATTTTTCAAAGCCTTCAAACGTTTGTCCGTCAGGCAGGGTTTCATTGCTGCGAGCATATTTTTTTAATAAGGCCTGGATGAGTTTAAAAGCCACGCCTGCGCCGCACAGCCCCTTGTCAGGATACGGCTCTTGCGGAACCAGCGGATGAATGATTGCGTCAGCGCGCGGAATTTTGTTTGGCACTGTGTGGTGGTCGGTGATAATAACTTTTATATTTTTTTCTTTTGCCAGTTCAACCTCGGCATAATTGCTAATACCGCAATCGCACGTAATAATAAGATCTGTTTTTTGTTCGGCGAGCAGTTCTACGGTTCTGGTGTTTAAACCATATCCATCAGTTTCGCGATGAGGAATAAAGACATGAGTATTGGCAGACCCAAGTTTTCTTAGGCAGGTAATTATGATGGCAGCGGCACATACGCCGTCCGCATCATAATCGCCATGCACCACAATACGTTCCTGGTTTTTGATGGATTCCAAGATAATGTCAGTGGCCGTTTCCATATTTTGAAACAAAAATGGGTCAAGCACATCTTGTGAATAGTCCGGGTTTAGAAATTCGTCAATCTGTTTTTGAGTGCGTATATTTCGGTTCCATAACAGGCGAGAAATAATAGTTGGTAATTCGGGGTGGGAGTTTATAAATTCTTCAGGAGGCGGGGGAAGGGTAATCCATTTTTTTTGCATATTAAACTTGTTTAGCGAATAAGCGTTTCAGACTGATTTTTTTAAAATCCCAATATGAATCTGCTAGAAGCACCGTAAAAATTGCAAAGAACAGATATATGCTGGCATATTCAGTAACCGGGATTGAATATGTGGAACCAAGAAATAAGGTTGCGCCAAGACTTAACCAATAACAAAGTGTTTTACTTGTGAGGGCGCGGCGTTGGGATAATTGTATGCTTGCGCGCTTTTTCCAGATGCGCCAGATATAAAAAACCAGTATTGGCGCGGCTGCATACCACTCAAATACGTGCGCATCAACACCGGTTTCTTCTAGAATAAACAAAGCAATTCCTAAAAAAGTTAGCAGCGCAAAATACAGAAAAATGATATCAAGTTGATATGCGCGCAAAATCTTCATAGAAAATATTATTGGAGCGCTGGTAAAAAACTAAATACAATCATTGCCAGGATGGCTACCAGGGAAATAGCGACCCAGATTTTTCTTGCTACTTTATGTTTCATAAATTATCGTTTAAGAACGGATAAATATGTTTCTGATGGAATGTCTATTTTGCCATGTGCAAGCAAACGCTGCTTGCCTTTCTTTTGTTTCTGCAATAATTTCATTTTACGGGTATAGTCGCCGCCGCTCATTTTTGCCAAAACATCTTTGCGTAAAGCGGATAGGCGATCGGCGGCGATAACTTTGCCGCCCACAGATGCTTGTATTTTTAAGACAAATTGTTGTTTTGGCAGAGATTCTTTAAGCGACTCTACAATTTTTTTGCCGATTTTATATGCTTGATCGCGCCAAACGAGTGTTGCTAAAGCCTCTACTTGGTCTTCAGCGACCATAATATCTAGCCGTACCACGTCTGTTTCTTCGTAATTTTTAAACTCATAATTCATAGATGCGTAGCCGGAAGTAACGGTCTTTAGTTTATCATAAAAATCGGTAATGAGCGATGCTAGAGGAATATCGTAATGAAGCATGGCGCGCTGATCGGTGCCGGTGCTTAAATATTCGGTGTTGAGGTATTTTCCTTTTCGTTCGGAAACTAATCCCATGATGTTGCCGACAAAATCTTTGGGTGTAATAACGTCAAGTTTCATCCATGGTTCAAGAATGCGTTCGATATGCGTTGGGTCTGGCATTTCTTGGGGGCTGTGTATAATTTTTTCTTGTCCGGTTTTGTTCATGATGCGATAGGCAACACTCGGAACGGTAATAATAATTTCCAAATTATGTTCGCGGCTTAAGCGTTCTTGGAAAATATCCAAGTGAAGCAGCCCCAAAAATCCACAGCGAAAACCAAAGCCAAGCGCTAGCGAATGCTCTGGTTCATAAAATAGGGAAGCGTCATTGAGTTTTAATTTATCAATTGCGTCGCGCAGTTCTTGGTAGTCGTCTCCTTCTTTTGGAAAGATGCCGGCATACACCATTGGCTTTACTTCTTTATATCCTGGCAAAGCTTGTGGGTATAGGTCCGATTCATCTTCGCCGCGATATGTGGTAATGGTGTCACCGACACGACAATCTTTAAGATCTTTTAAGCCGGTAATGCAATAGCCGATTTCTCCATTTTGAATCTGTTCGGCTGGCTGAAATTTTGGTTTATAATATCCGACCTCAAGCACTTCAGCCGGAGTGCTGGTGCCGAGCAAGAAAATTTTGTCACCTTTTTTTAGTTTTCCATCTACCATTCTAATCGAAGCAATAACACCTTTATAGTCATTATAGACAGAGTCGAAAATAAGGGCGCGCGGCGGTTGGGTAGTGTTATCAGCTGGTGGCGGTACGCGGTCAATAATTGCTTTAAGTATTTCTTCAACTCCTTGTCCTGTTTTGCCTGATGCTAAAATTATTTCTTCCGGTTTGCAGCCGAGAAGATGTATCAGTTCGGCTTTGGTTTTTTCTATATTGGCATTGGGCATGTCAATTTTATTGATAACCGGAATAATAGTTAAATTTTGTTCAATTGCTAAATATAAATTACCGATAGTTTGCGCCTGCACACCTTGGCTGGCATCAACCAAAAGCACTGCGCCTTCAACAGCGGCCAGTGATCGGGATACTTCGTAGTTAAAATCCACATGCCCAGGAGTATCTATAAGGTTAATAGTATATGTCTGGTCCGGGCGAGTGTAGGTCATGCGCACCGGTGTCAATTTGATGGTGATGCCTCGTTCGCGCTCCAGCTCCATGGAGTCAAGCAGCTGTTCCTTCATATCGCGCCGGGAAACTGTGCCGGTAAACTCTAAAAGACGATCGGCGAGCGTGCTTTTGCCGTGGTCAATGTGGGCGATGATGCAAAAATTACGAATATTATTAGTCATATCTTAGGCGCTAGCTTCTATAGACTCTTCGGTCGGTAATGCCTTCTGTTTAAAGAGACGGTTGCCAACAGCTTGTTTAATTTGAATAAGTTCAGGGACTTTCAAAAGGTAACATATTACCAAATAAATTGCCAGACCCGCGATTGCAGCTGTTACTCCTTGTCCTAAAATGCCCAAAAAATAATTTTGGTTAAAAATTGCAGCTAAAGGTTCTTTGATAAGCTGTACAGTTACCCCCATACAAAGTGCTGCAATTGCCATGCGATACAGGGAGGAAAAAATTCGTTCGCCATCTATAGTTTTAGTTATATGTTTTAAAGAAATAAACAATAAAATCATATTTAAAAACGAACCTACGGAAAAAGCCAGGGCTAAACCGGCGACACCGAATGGTTTCATAAGCAAGAGCGCCGCAATGATGGTGGTGAGTTCGGAAATAATACCGATTACAAATGGTGTTTTTGTGTCGGCTAGAGCGTAAAAGGCGCGCGCCAGAATTGGTATCAGGGCTTGGGCGCATAAACTTAAAGCAAAAAACGCCAGAGTGTCGGCGGTGGTGATGGTTGCGTTCCAGTCAAACTTTCCTGTGCCATAAATAATGCGTACAGTCTGCGCTCTTAGTAGTAAAATAATTATGGATGATGGAATGATTAAAAATAATGTTTGTCGGATAGTGGAAGAGAGGTGTTTGATAAATTCCTCTTCGTTATTATTTGCAGCCGCAGCGGAAAGCAGGGGAAATACCGCCAAGGCAAACGGGATGCCGATAATTCCGATTGGCACAGCTTGAAGATTGTTGGCAAAATTAAAAACAGTGACACTGCCAACAGGCAAAAGTGATGCGAGTATGGTGATAATTACCAGGTTGAGCTGGCTGATAGCCAAGCCAAGCGTGCGAGGAATCATTAATCTGCCAACCGTGCGTGTGTATCTGTCTTGTATGTTGATATACCAGTGCCATCTAAATCCATTTTTGTATGCGCTGTATGTTTGTAAAGAAACATGCAAAAAAGCGCCCAGTACTACGCCCCAAGCCAGCCCAGTAGTGCCAAAAAGAGGTACAAATATGACAGCTCCGGCAATAATGCCTAGGTTATAAAAAATAGGTGCTAGCGAGTATAAGAAAAAAGCCCGCAGTGATTGCAGGATGCCTCCAATTACCATGGAAATACCAAGCAATACGGTTGAACCAAACATAATCCGCGTCATTTGCGCCACTAGCTGTTGTGAATCGGCGCTAAAGCCAGGAGCGATTATAGGGGCAAAAAAACCGGCAAAAGCGATGCAGATAATACTTAAAATAATAAGCGAAGCAGCAGTTATATTAAGAACATTATTGGCAAGTTTCCATGCTTCAGTTTTGTCTTCGTTTTGATTGAATAATTTTGTAAAGGTAGGAATAAAACCGGCGCTTAAAGCCCCGATAATAAGCAGGTTATAAATTAGGTCTGGAATTTTAAAAGCCGCGTAATAGGCATCCATAGTAGGGCCGGCGCTAAAGTAGTGCGCAAAAATTCTGTCCCGAACCAAACCGGTAATACGGCTTATGAGAGTGGCGACAGAGATAATGAGTGCGGCACCGGTTACAGATTTTGAACGGCTGTTAAAAAGTTTTATCATAATTATTTATGGTGTTTTGCCTGTTTCTGGTGTGGAGGTTACCGACACGGGTAAGTTGAGGGTAAGAACTGCATATTCGGCTCCTTGCCCTGGTTTTCCTTGCACATATACGGAGCCGCTCGCGTCATTTTTGCGGAAAGAAAATTGCATTACATTTTCTCCTTCACTTTCTACTTCTATAGTGTAAGATTTTTTCTTAAGCTCTGTTTTGTAGTAGCCGATAATAAAATATGGTTCAGCATCAAGCTTGCTCCATTCAATTTGCACCGTATCGCGATGATCGCTGACAGGCGCGCTGATCATTTTCCATAAACTGGTAACTGAAGTTATTTTATCTGTAGAGTTATCAGCGGCCGTATCTTTGTTCATGCTCAGCAGCAGCGGTGATAAAATTATTTTTGGGAAAATAGCTGCAATTTCTATGCCTCTGTTTTTATATTTTCCGGAAATGAAAGTGATTTTTTCAATACTGTCGGGGTCGTATACGGGGATATCAGCAGGAAAATTATCTGGCACGTGAGAGAGGGTGGAAGGGCCGCTGCCCATGGCTATGCGGATAAAAATTATAATGCCGATAATAAGCAAAAACAAACAGCCGCACCCGGTGAGACAGGCGCGTTTAATGGCGGAAAATGCCGAATATTTTCTGGTTAATTCGCCAATTGGCGGCTCTACTATTTCTACATTTTCTAAATCGCGTCGCATACATTTTTAGTAAATGTATTGTATCAGAAAATTATTTTTTTGGGTAGAGCTTTATTTGTTTGCTTTGATTCTTTTTGTTATACTGTTTTTATGTTTTCTAACTGCAATATCGTATGAATATTTCTTTTTATGGGGGAGCGGGAGAAGTAACAGGGTCATGCACTATGTTTACAACGGCCGGGCGGCATTTTTTAGTTGATTGCGGCATGTATCAGGGTGGTCGTGAGAAGGAATCAAAAAATAAAGAGCCTTTGAAGTTTAACCCGGCGCAATTGCAGGCAGTGCTTATCACACACGCTCACTTAGATCATGTGGGCAGGTTGCCGGTTTTGGTAAAGCAAGGTTA
The DNA here is from genome assembly GCA_964561035.1 of uncultured Gammaproteobacteria bacterium. GTDB lineage: Bacteria > Patescibacteriota > Patescibacteriia > Magasanikbacterales > GWA2-37-8 > XYD2-FULL-39-9. The sequence continues at coordinate 90,917 of CAZLNR010000001.1, forward strand.
TCAAGGTAAATTTTTTGCCACAGCTCCAACCATTGAATTGCTGGAACTTATTTTAGAAGACGCAGCGCAAATTATGGCTCATAACCACCGATATGAAGGTGCTGAGATTTTGTATGATTCAGCCGATATCGCAGCGGTTATGGAACGATGTGTAGCAGTGGAATATAACACCTCTGTAGAAATAGCCTCGGATGTTTCCGCGGTTTTTCATGACGCTGGCCATATTTTTGGTTCATCATTTATAGAAATTCGCGCCGAAGGAAAAAAAGTTGTATTTTCCGGAGATGTGGGAAATGTGCGCGTGCCAATTTTACAAGACACGGAAGCATTGCCCTCTGGTATTGATGTATTGGTATGCGAATCAACATATGGCAATCGCATGCACGAAGAAATGAAGAACCGCGAAGAAACACTTACCGCTTTAATTTCCACGGCCATTTCTACCGGGGGCGTGCTCATGATCCCGTCTTTTTCTTTGGAGCGAACCCAAGAGCTGATTTATGAACTAAACACAATCGTTGACCGCAAACATTTGTTGCCGCGTATACCGATTTTTATAGATAGTCCGCTGGCCATCAGAGCCACTCGCGTTTATCTTAAATATACAAAGTATTATGATGCTGAGGCTGCCGGTTTTGTAAAAAATGGTGATGACCTGTTTGATTTTCCGGGGCTCGTTATGACCGAAACAAAAGAAGAGTCTAAAAAAATAAATAGTACGCCTGGACCAAAAATTATTATCGCTGGCGCGGGCATGATGACTGGAGGAAGAATTTTGCATCATGCCATGCGATATTTATCCGATGAAAGAAATACGCTTTTAATTGTTGGATATCAATCCGAAGGAACATTAGGAAGAAAAATTTTAGAAGGACATTCGCCGGTGGAAATTATGGGAGAAAGAATTCCAGTGCGCTGCCATGTAAAAGCGATTGGCGCGTTGTCGGCTCATGCGGATCAGGAGAAATTGCTGGCATGGATTGGCGCAGGCAAACCGAAAAGAGTTATTTTAAATCATGGTGAAGAAAATGTAGCTGGTGTGTTTGCTGGTAAATTACAAAATGAATTAGGGTCTGAAGCAGTGGTTGCGGAAATGAGGAAAGAAATTGAGGTATAATTGGAAGTTGTTAGTATTTTTGATTTTTAAATATGAGAATTATATATATATTAATTAGTTTAGCAATTTTCTTTTTAGAAATGGTTGTTTATGAATGGAGTTATCGACTAGGTGAATTTTGGCATGCGCACAAAGCAAGCTATGGAAGCCGGGGAGATCTTTGCGAGAATGTAGATTCTATTGGTAATTGCCTTGATTTCCCTTGGCACGCGCTTGTTAGTGGAATAGGCCTATTTGCAGTAAAAATAATTGTGCTCATTATATTTTTAATGGTTCTTCTTAAAAAGAAAAAGATGAGTACGGCGCTGCTTATTGCTTTACCGTATATATTATTAATACTCAGTTTTCATTTTGATTTGCTTCCAATCAAAAGATTGGAGAATTTGTCCGACTGGCTAGAGATGGCAAATTTAGGTGGAATTTTGTCAGCGGGCATTTTATTGTTAATTATTTTATTCACTTCAGTCATTTACTTTTATGAGAATAATAATACTAATATAAGATAAGCACCTAATTTTGCTGCGCATTACTAGTTATCAAAGTTTAGATAGCCGACGATCGTTGGCTATTTTTTTTGCTAACTTTAGATGTTAAATAGATGTAATTAATAGATTCTTCTGTGGATAAATATGGTATATAAGTGTTGACTACTGCAGATAAGTGGTATAAAATGGATTGTAGTGGAGTGAAGTGGGGAAAATGCTTGTCTCTCTAATTTCACAAAACTATTTTCTATCTATGTTCATTGGCGAATATAGCCACAATTTAGACGATAAGGGCCGTATGGCTGTTCCGGCAAAATTTCGCCGTGATTTAAGCAAAGGGGCGGTTGTTACCCGAGGTTTGGATAATTGTTTGTTTTTATACACCAAAACCGAATGGGAAAAGCTTGCTGAGAAACTGGCAAACTTGCCAATCAGCCAATCCAACACCAGAGCGTTTTCACGCTTAATGTTGGCCGGAGCTATGGATGTGGAAATGGATAAGCAGGGTAGAGTAATCTTGCCTGAGTACTTACGCAGTTTTGCGGGTATTAAGAAAAATTTGGTGATCGCAGGTTTGTATAATCGGTTAGAAATTTGGGATCAGGAATTGTGGAATACATATAAAAAACAAACTGAAGTTGAAAGTGGAGCAATAGCTGAGAAAATGGGGGAATTGGGAGTTTAATTATAGATTTACACTATGAAACACGTACCGGTTTTATTAGATGAAACGATCAGTTCTTTACAATTAGCGCCAGGAATGCGAGTTATTGATTGTACTCTCGGAGATGCGGGGCATAGCGAGGCTATGCTGGAAAAAATTTCTCCAAACGGCATGTTGCTTGGCATTGATGCAGACCCGGAAGCGGTTTTGCGCGCCAAACGATTTTTATATCGCTTTGAAGATCGGGCTGTGCTGGTTCGAGAAAATTTTGCGCATATTGCTTCGATTGCTGCTGCGCATAATTTTACAGAAGTGCAGGGCGTACTTATGGATTTTGGCTGGTCCACGCCGCAGTTTGAAGAACGGGGAAGAGGGTTTAGTTTTCTAACCAATGAGCCGCTTGATATGCGTTATAGTGCTGGTGAAGGCCAAACCGCTGCGGAGATAGTCAACACTTACTCAGAACATGATCTGTATTTGATTTTTAAAATGTTGGGAGAAGAGCAGTTAAGCGCGGAAATTGCCGCCGCCATAGTGTTTTATAGAAAAAATAAACAAATTGAAACAACGGGCGAATTAACCGAGATCATTTTATCCCAATATAGAAAGAAATTAAAAACAGATAAAGAAGTGCCATGGGTGGGCGGTATTCATCCAGCCACGAAAGTATTCCAAGCGCTGCGCATAGAGGCCAATCAAGAATTGGAAAGCATTAAAAAAGTTTTGCCCGAAGCGCTGGAGCTATTGGCGCCGCATGGAAGATTGGCTGTTATCACATTTCATTCTTTGGAAGACAGGATTGTAAAACAATATTTTAAATCACAAGAAAACAAAAAAATACGATTGGTAAATAAAAAACCGATTGTGGCCGGCGAAGAGGAGTTAAAAAATAATCCTCGCGCCCGCAGTGCCAAATTACGAGTTGTAGAAAAAATATAATTTATACATATGTCTATCAAACGCCAGATTTCACACAAATTACGAACCGTTGCTGTAGCATTTCAGTCTGATTTGCTGCCCGCTTGGATATTTTCGCCAGTGATGCGCCTGGGCTTATGTGCCATTATAGTATCTTTCGGTGCTGCCTATGTGGTAAATATCACCGCTTCAGCTACAAGCGGATATCAAATGCGTTTGTTGGAAAAACAAGCCAGCGCTTTGGAGTTGGATGTGCGCAAGCTGGAGGTTGAAATTGCGGACAATACCTCAATGTCCAGTATTGCTTCGCGCGTGCAAAAAACTCAAATGACTGAAGTTGCTGATGTTAAATTTTTGGCAGGCACAAACGGCACGGTGGCAAAAAAATAATTTTCCATATTATCTTACTTAAAAAATCCTCAATATGAGGATTTTTTGTTGCGCGCTTATATGGTATACTATATATATCGTTATATGATGATTCTTATTTTAGAAAAATTATTTTTGGAAGCAATACTTGATGTTTTTTATTTTCCGATTTGGTGGTATACCGCCGGTGCGGTTCGTGCCGGCAAACGATGCTTGTTGTGGTTGGCGCGCGGCAACGAAACTTTGGCTCCAGGCATATGGTTGACGCATATTTTTGTGCCAATGTTTGGGCAATATGATTGGCAGGGCAGAATCGTTAGTTTTTTTATGCGCTTGGTTCAGATTATTTTTCGCACTGCCGCTTTAGCAGTTTGGCTGGCTTGCTGTTTTTTATTTTTTATGTTGTGGCTGGCACTGCCTTTGTTAGTATTTTACGGAATTTTATATGGAGTTTAAGAAAAATCAACCTTTACCGCTTCTTGTTTGCGACGTTTGCAGCGGCGTGGGCAGGCGTGGTTTTAAAAAATGCGCGCAGTGCCATGGTATGGCTGCAGGGTTAAGTTTGCGAGGCAGCTGGCTATATTGGGGTTTTCCGCTTGATACGTATAATCTCAGGCTGCAGGCAGGAAGGCGAGCACTCAATATAATTAGGTTTATTACCGTGCTGGTGCTGTGGCTCAATGCCTGGATATGGACGGCGCTGTTTGTATACAAACAAGGCGTGTTTGCAGTATTAAGACATCCAAAACAATGGACGGCATTTGTTGCTTCATTGGATAAATGGTCTGTTTTCTTATTTTGGTTTGGAGTAGTAGCGATGCTGTATTTGTGGTATCGCATATTGCGCCAGAAAGAACCTTTTGATAAAACGGTTGGATTATTTACTTTTTACAATAATCCATCAAAAGAACAAGATCTCACAATTGGTTCCTGGTCCGAAGCTGCACGCGTCTCAAGAAAAAAGAAAAAAAATATCGCGATTGGATTTACTCCCGAAGCTCTGGCTTCGCTCGGAAAAGCATATCTATATGCCAATAAAATGCGTTCACCGGCCATGGAGTCTGCTCATATATTTTATGCGCTGCTTTCTTGCAATCGTATTAGTAATATTTTTATCAGACTCGGCATACCGTCAAGTGTTCTCTTAAAAGAAGCCGAAGCCTTATGTGTAAATAATACGCCAACTCATGCTGGAGTGTCGCCGCGACTTTCCGATGATGTTCTGCAAATCATTTTTCAATCATATGAAAATGCGTTTGCGGCCAAGCAGCCATACGTTAGTGTAACCGAATTGCTGATGTTCGCAATCGCAGCCAACCCGGCAATTCAAAATATTTTATTTAATTATGATATTTCCGAAAGACAGTTAGCCAATGTGGTTGCATGGGCGCGTATGAAAGAAAAAATGCATCGGGATTACCTTGTTTTTAAAAAAGCCGTAAAACATCATTCAAAGTATGGTATGGATAGAGCTATGACTGCTTTGGCTACGCCATATTTAAATAGTTTTAGCACTGATGTGACCGCGTTGGCGCATTATGGTCAGTTAGAGTCATGTGTGGCGCGTGGTAATGAGTTAGATGAAATATTTCAAATGGTTGAAGCTGGAGAAAAAGGCATATTGATGGTTGGAGAAACTGGTGTGGGAAAAAATACCATCGTTGAAGGCATAGCTCAGCGTATGGTTGCAGGAGAGGTGCCCGAGCTGTTAAAAGATAAGCGTTTAGTGCGTTTGAGTATTTCAGCGCTCTTGGCAGGTGCAAGTCCTGAAGGGGTAGCCGAGCGAGTGCAGCGTATTATGGAAGAAACCGCGCGAGCGCGAAATGTTATTTTGTATATTAGCGGTATTGACGAGTTGATAGGTATAACGGTGGGTCAAGAGGGCGGCTTGGATATGGCAGATACATTGCGTGAATTTTTAGGCGATAAAAATATAATCGTATTTGCCACCACAACCCGAGAACGATATGCGCAGCATGTGCTTGGTTCTTCGCTGAAAAGTATATTTACTATGGTTGAAATAGGCGAGATGAACGAAGATCAGGCTATACAGGTTTTAGAATCTCGGGCTGGATTTTTGGAGTATAAACATTCGGTATTTTTTTCATATGCCGCTATAGAGACATGCGTAGAGTTTGCCAAAAAGTTTTTCCACGATGCTCCTTTGCCGGTTAGCGCGCTTGAACTTTTGACAGAATCAGCCAGCTACACTAAAAATAAAAAAGGTTCTCATGCAATTATTACCAAGGAAGAGGTTGCTTTGGTGGTTACCGCAAAAACTAAAATTCCGGTGGCTGCAATTTCTGGCAATGAATCTGAAAAGCTGATGCGTTTAGAAGAAGAAATGCGCAAGCGAGTGGTGGGGCAAGAAGAAGCGGTGCAGGCGGTGGCCGGAGCTTTGCGCCGAGCGCGCGCTGATTTGCATGCGCGCAAGCGACCGATGGCAAGCTTTTTATTTTTAGGTCCAACCGGTGTCGGTAAAACCGAGCTTGCTAAAACCATCGCCGATATTTATTTTGGCGGAGAAAATCGCATGATTCGGCTGGATATGAGTGAGTATCAGGATAAAACCAGTCTTTATCGCCTTATTGGCATGCCGGGCTCTCAAGGCACGGGTATCTTAACCGAAGCTGTACATAAAGCGCCGTTTTCTTTGGTGTTGCTTGATGAAATTGAAAAAGCAGATCCGGATATTTTAAATTTATTTTTACAGGTAATGGATGATGGCAGGCTCACGGATAGCGCTGGTCGCGTTTTTGATTTCACTAATGTTATTATCATTGCAACCTCAAATGCCGGCACATTGTTTGTCCGCGAGCAGGCGCGAGCGGGCATGTCGCATGACGAGTTGTTAAATCAGTTGCTACATGAAGAATTGCATCATTATTTCCGCCCAGAGTTTTTAAATCGGTTTGATGGTATTGTACTGTTCAATTCTCTTGAACGAGATGCGATTAAGCAGGTGGCGCGGCTTATGTTTGACAGTATTGCCAAAGATATGGAAAATAAAGGGGTTCATATTTCGGCCACAGAGGAGGCGCTTGATTTTTTGGCCGATGCCGGATTTGATCCTGAGTTTGGCGCTCGTCCGATGCGTCGCGCTTTGCAGGAAAAAGTTGAAAATAAAATGGCAGAACTATTTTTGCAAGGCAAATTAAAACGAGGCAGCAGCGTTACAATTGGCGCGCAAGGAGCTTTGTTTATTGATTAGAGTAGTATGATGTTGTATTTTTTTATATCTTTTGTTATTTCGGTTTTTTTAACCTTTTTAATAAAAAAATTTGCGTATGGCGCTGGGGTAGTGGATACGCCAGATGCCAGCCGCCATTTGCATGCCAAGCCAACTCCGTTGTTGGGTGGGTTGGCAATTTTTTTGTCTTTTTGGGTTACAGTCTGCACTGTAATGGTATATTTTCCGGTATATGGCATAGAGAAAATCATAGACCCCCTTATGGTTGCTCTGGTCGGATCTCTCATTATTATGCTTGTAGGTATTGCAGATGACCTTCATCCATTTTCAGCTACAATACGTTTGCCTCTGGTGATGGTGGCAATACTCATTGTAACATTGTTTTTTCCTTGGCTAACAAAGATTACTAATCCGTTGGGTGGGTATCTTTTTTTAGCAAATGCTGCCGGCAGTGTGTTGGTATTTTGCTGGTTTTTGGGCATGACATATACCACAAAAATTTTAGATGGTTTAGATGGTTTGGCAACGGGGGTTGTTTCCATAGGCGCGTTTATTATTGTTTTGCTAACCGCCGTTACAAAGTTTTACCAGCCTAATGTTAGCTTGGTAGCTCTTATATTTCTTGGGTCTTGTCTCGGTTTTTTGTTGTTTAATTTTCATCCTGCTCAAATATTTTTAGGGGAAAGCGGCAGCATGTTTGTCGGGTTTATGCTGGCAGTTTTAGCAGTAATCGGCGGAGGTAAGCTGGCCACTGCGTTGTTGGTTATGGCTATACCGGTCTTGGATGTTTTGCGGGTTATGTATATCAGAATACGCAAAAAACAAAGCATTTTTTCCGGAGATAGAGAGCATTTGCATTTTAGAATGGTAGATGCAGGGTTTACCCAAAAACAATCTGTATTATTTTTATACGCAATTTCTTTTTTCTTTGGCATAGCTACGCTGTTTTTGCAGAGTTTGCAAAAAGTATATGCGCTGGCAGTGTTAATTATTATTATGGTTGTGTTAAGCCATGTTGTTGGCAAAAATAAAAAAACATATGTCTGATCAGGTAAAAACATTTAAAAAATGGCATCTGGCAGCTTTTGCGATTATTATAATTTTGGCGTTGGGTAATAAAATATATGGATATATATGGCCTAAAACCAATATTTATATTAGCCAGGAAAAAATACGCGTTCTGGTGGCGGATACGGCTGCGCACAGGTTTAAGGGGTGGAGCGGTCGTGCCGATATGGGGAAGTATGGCGGAATGCTGTTTGTTTTCCCGCAACCCGATCGGCATGCCATGGTAATGCGAGATATGTATTTTGCTCTTGATATAATTTGGCTAAATCAAGGTAAAATAATAGATATTGCGCCATCTCTGGCTCCACAGGCAGGTGTGGCAGAAGATCAATTGACCGTGTATCGTCCTCGTGGTGTTGCGGACATGGTTTTAGAAGTTCCGGCCGGTTTTGCGGAGCGGGCGGGTTTAAAAATAGGGGATACGGTTGAAATTGTTGACAAAATTTAGTTTTTATCGTATACTAATAGCGTTATTATTCTAACTCAATTATTCTGACTTATTTTATGTACGCAGTTATTGCTACTGGTGGTAAACAATATTTGGTAAAAAATGGCGACGTGTTGAAAGTTGAAAAGCTCAAAGCTGAAGAAGGATCAACTGTTGTATTTGATAAAGTATTGTTGACTGCCGATGAAGATGGAAAAAATGTTAAAATCGGACAGCCGTATTTGGATGGTGTAACTGTTACTGCCACACTTGAAAAACAAGGCAAAGAACGCACCTTGCGCGTAGAAAAATTTAAACGCAAAGTTCGCTACCACAAAGTACACGGACAAAGACAGAGATTCAGCTTGGTAAAAATCGCTTAATACAATTAAATTTAAAAACCACCCTATAAAGGTGGTTTTTAAATTACTCACAGCCAGTCCTTGACAGATATGTTGCAATATGGTAAGGTCTTTTTGCCTACGTAAGTAGGCTCTTGTTATCCGGTATATTCTCCCGACCCCTTAAGTGAAAAAATATTTTTCTTTTAAGGGGTCGAAGGCGAATCCGGATCAGCCTGTCGATCTCCGGCTGGGACATTGTGAGTAGCATACGGGGAGAGCCCCAAGTTTTCGTCGCAAAGCAAGGAAGAGGTGACGACTTCTTTATAAGCAGACTTCTTCATGAGGAATGCTTAAAACTTGCTGGTGCGCAGGCTCACGATGCAGATCCAGTCCGGTCTTGGGGGTGCGGGCCACTCGCGCTCGCACCCCCCTTCTTTTTCTTTAAAACCTTTTTTAAAGGGTTCTAAAGAAAACAAAAAATTCCGATAAGTTCGGAATTTTTTGTTTATTATTTTTTATTTTCCAGTTCTGTTTTTGATGGCGCTGCCAAGGGTTATTTCATCCGCATATTGCAAGTCGCTGCCCATAGGCAAGCCTCGCGCCAGCCGTGTTACAGAAATAGCGGGGTTTTTTTCTTTAATTTTTTTCTCAAGAAATAACATGGTTGTCTCTCCGGGCAAGTCGGGGTTAAAAGCTAAAATTATTTCCTTAAGCCCGGTATTTTTTTCAAGGCGCGCAAATAATTCTTTAATTTTTAATTTATCCATATCATCGCTGCCTGGCTCTATAACACCGCGCAGCACATGATAGAGGCCGCTAAAAATTCCGGTGCGTTCAATAACATGCATATCTTGCGGTTCGCAGACAATGCAAATTACGGATTGATCTCTGTTTTTGTTTGAGCAGATAGCGCACGGATTAGTGTCGCCAAAGTCCCAGCATTGTTCGCAGCTTTTTACATTGTCTATTAACTCTTTGAGCGCCAGTGTAATTTCCGCAACTTCTTTTTTGCCGGATTTAAGCAAATAAAAAGCAAAGCGCTCGGCGGTTCGCTGTCCGACGCTTGGCAATTTGCGGAATGCGCTAATTAAATGTTGAATTGACTTTGAGTACATGAAAATTAGTGGATTTTACTATTGTTTTGGAAACAATCCTTCCAATCCGCCCATTTCCTGCATTTTAGTTGCCATGATGCGCTGCATTTTTTTAATTGCATCACTGTGCGCATCTTTAATGGCATTTTGTAATTTTTCTTTTTTATCAACGGTAAGCAAGCTGTCCTCAATCGCTACGCCTGTAAGCTGGAAATTCCCATCCATTGTAAGGGTAACACCGCCGCTAGAAACAGAAGCGGATTCGGTTGAGAGAGTTTCTTGGAGCTTTTTTCCTTGTTCGCGCAAATCTTTAAATTGCTTGAGTTTTGAAAATACCGACATAAGATTATTTTAATAATTAATTATATTTATTATTTTAGTTTTACATAGGTGGGTTTGCCAGGCCTGCTCCGCCGCTAAATGCCGATTTTGGCTTGAGTGCTTGCGGCGCAGGGGCAGAGCTCTCAACTGTGTAGCGAGTGGTAATGCTGCGGAAAGAAGCGCGCTGTTCGTCAAAGATCATTTTGGCTACGCCGGTTGGACCGTTACGGTGTTTGGCAATATGAATTTCGGCGCTATTTTTTTCATCCGGCGGTATATCTTCTGGACGGTAGTTTCTGTCGGCGGATTTACGGTAGATAAATAATACCACATCCGCATCTTGTTCAATAGAACCCGATTCGCGCAAGTGTGACAGCTTTGGGATTGCTGGCTTACTTAATTCTACGGTACGAGACAGCTGCGATAAGGCGAGTACTGGCACATTAAGTTCGCGCGCGATTCCTTTTAAGCCACGGGTTATTTCAGAAATTTCTTGTACGCGACTTTCGCTGTTGCCGCGAGATTCCATCAACTGCAAGTAGTCAATTACTATAAGTCCCAATCCGTGTTCCATTTGCAAACGCCTGGATTTGGTGCGAATCTGCATAATATTATTATTTGGCGCGTCATCAATAAAGATTGGCGCTTCGGATAATACACCCATAGCATGACCGATGCGAGGAAAATCATCGTCTTCGGGCCGGTCGCTCAGGCGGCCGGTTCTCATTTTCCATAAATCAACATTTGCTTCCGAGCATAACAGGCGATCTACCAGCTGTTCTTTACTCATTTCCAATGAAAAAACTCCCACTGGTATTTTTCTTTTTGCACCAATGTAGCGCACAATATCTAGTGCGAACGATGTTTTACCCACACTAGGACGCGCGGCCAAGATTACTAAATCTGATTTTTGCAGACCGGCAAGCATGTTATCTAAATCTGGGTAACCAGTTGGCACGCCGCGCATTTGCCCTTTATTTTTATGCAGCTCATCAATACGATCGAAGGCGTCATTTAAGATGCCGCGAATCGGACTGAATGTTTGTTTCATGTAATTTTGAGAAACACCAAAGAGTTCTCGTTGTGCCTGATCTAGCAAAGTGTCTAGTTCTTCGTTTTCCTCATAGCCTAATTTGGAAATTTCATACGCAGCCCCCAAAAGACGGCGGCGAGTTGCTTTTTTATGAACAATGTTTGCGTAGTTGACCACATGTGCCGCAGTTGGCACGATGTTGGTAAGAGATACCAAGTAACTGTGTCCGCCTACTTGTTCTAGTTGGTTTTTTTCTGTTAGTCTATTGCTTAACGTTAGAAGGTCAATTGGCTCATTTTTTTGGTATAGATCAATAATAGCCTCAAAAATGCGCGCGTGGGCGTTTTTGTAAAAATCTTCTGACTGCACAACGTCAGCGATTTTTAACATCGCGTCTTTATCAAGCAAAATAGAGCCAAGCAGCGACATTTCCGCCTCTAAACTTTGTGGTGGTATTTTTTCAATTTGGTTTATGTCTTGGCTCATAGAAGTGTCTATAACAATAGTTTGTATATCTTAATCTAAGGCGTTTTTTTTGGCAAGAAAAATTGTATCTTTTTCTGTGGGTGGGTAGGGGATAAGGTGTGTCTAAATAATTTATTTGACAAATATGAGATAGTCCTCCTTAATTATTATTAAGGAGGTGTGCCGTGAGCCTAAAACACTCGTTTGCGGTTCGTCTTAAAGACTCTCTTCTTTTTTTCGCAATATGGGACATACTTCCGGGTGAAACCCTGGACAATGCGATTGAGCGCATTGAATTTTCTCGTCCAGTCTTTGCGAGCGCAGGGCATCTTGATGTGGTGTTAGGAATGTTGCGAAATAGACGGTTGAAACTCAAAGGTTGGCGTACGCTATTTGGCGTGGGAGAGAAGTGTCGTATGCCGCTTGGTAATGGTGCTTTGGAGGGGGTGTGCGGTCTTGATGTGAGGGGTAAATCCATCTGGATTTACAGAGGTTCCTGCGTACCGACACGACAGTCTGGCGTGCTCGTGTTCGTAGCCGAACGTCCTGCAACAAAGGTGTAAGGGATGCCTGCTCACAAACACCTCCTTACTCCTGATCTGAACTATAGTTATAAATGTAATAATCAGAAGATTGATTATTGTTTGTTTTTAGTTTCTTCTATATACTTAAGATAGTTGCTGTGTTTTATGCTGATAGTTATTTTGTTAATTTATCTCTTTATATTTGGACAGCTCGCCACTCTGCTGCTTAGGCGGTTTTTTGGTTTTACTAAAAATTTTTCTACTTTAATACTAGGTATGTTTTTGGTAGGTATAACAGCCAGCTGGCTTGGAGGGTTGGCCTTGATTTTTTTCACCTGGCAGCCGGTTACATTTGCCAGTGTGCTTGTGCTTAATGGGTTGTTGTATGTTCCGGCTTTGCGTTATAAAAAAAATAGTTATAGCCAGGATAGTAGTGTCGCGCAACCTGATAATGCTATGAGGGTGGATGTATGGACTGTGCTTGGTGTTGTTGTGTTTTTCGCATGTTTAGTTTATGGGTTTATTCTGCTTTCGCAATCTCGTTCTGGCGATGCAATTTTGACTCCATGGCAAACCATATCGCCGTTTTATATATATGTTTTTTTTGTTGCCACTTTCACTCTTGGGCTGCTTATTTTTTCCTCGTTAAAAACAAAAACAATTCTGCTATTTTTAATTTTACAAACATTTTTACTGCACAGCTATTTGCCAATGTCGCATAAGTTTATCTATGGTGCAGATGGCTGGCGACATATCGCTAACGAGCAAAGATTTTTAGAAGGCAAAAAGTTTTTGCAGCCGCAGCTTGCTGGTGTAAGCGAACACAGTTCGTCGATAATGGAAAATTTTCAATCAAAAATAGGACAGCTGTCCTATGGAAATTTTTGGGCAGCCAATATTATGTTGGCGCAAATTTTTAAAACCGACTTGATTACGATAACTAAATGGTTTTTGCCGGTTCTTTGGTCGCTTGTATTTCCGCTGCTGCTGTTTGAGCTTGGTTTGTTGTTCGGATGGGGTGATAAAAAATCATTGTTTTTTTCTTGGCTTGGCCTATTGCCATTTGCCTGGCATGCTGCCGGTTCATTTTCACTGCCAGTTAATTTTGGGTTTTTAATATGGTTATTTTTCTTATTGCTTTTACTCAAGCGATTAACAATTCCAAAATCAGGGCAAATGCTGTTGTTGGTTATAGCGGGTCTAAGTTTTGCGTTTGGATATAGTTTATTCTTTGTATTATTTGGTTTAGCATTTTTAACAGGGGAGTTTTTGCTTGTTCCGTTCAGGTTATCACAGAGAATCAAAAAAATTATCGCTGCTTGTGTAGTCGCTTTTGCTATTCCCGGACTAGAATTATTGGCAGGATATAGTCAGGCCACAATTCAAGTTGGCTGGCTTGGTCAGATTAAGCAGTTGATAGGAAATTTGCTTGGCGTATATTTTGCCAGCGGTCCTCGGCCGCACGACATTTCAACTGGTAATATTATACTAAACCAAACTCCGGCTGCGGCATTTGTCTTCAATATATTTGTGGATTGGCGCTGGTGGCTGGTTGGTTTCATGCTTTGTTTTTTTGGATTTGTTATATATGGGCAAATTAAAGCTTGGCACCAAGACAGGCTAGCGGTGCAGTGGATGTCGGTTTTTTCTACAGGTATATTTATAGGATATATAATTTCAAATTATTTTTTATCAGGCTCGCATATTTTGGCTCGGCGATTAGACGGGGTAGTTGCACTGATTTTAATAAGTCTTTTTTCATATGGCATATTTGAATGCTGGAAAAAAATTCAGTTGCTATTTTTAAAAAATGGCGCAAAACATCCTCAGTTAAAATTAACGTTTGTGATAATAGCGGTTATGTTGCTTGCGGCGTTTACGACTGCTTCTTACAGCATTGGTCCGGATACAGAAACCGTAAGCGCTCAAGAGTACGACGCGATGCAAGAAATTTGGATTCAAAGCGCGTTGTACGAGCCTCGGCATTTTTGCGTACTTGCCAATACGTACCCGCTGCTGGCGCTGGAGGCAATTTCTTCCAAGGAAGTAATTGGCGGTAATTTTCCTATAGATGCAAACTTTGGGCAGTCAGAATTAATTAAATTATATGGTTTGATGCAAAATAATGACGCATTAACCGATCTACAGGATGTGTCGTTGCTGGAAAGTTTTACAGACGGATGTTGGTATGTAGAAGCCGGTCAAGTAAATGCGGTAGAGAAGATAAATTATTTTAATAAGTTTTATCCACAAATGAAAACTTTTTTTCTTAAATCCAAATAATATGCAAGACTGCTTATTTTGTAAAATCGTTGCGGGAGAAATTCCAAATTATACCGTATACGAAGATGAAAATGTGCTGGCGTTTCTAGATATTTTTCCATGCGCTAAAGGACATACGGTAGTTGTGCCAAAAAAACACTGCGCGTCTTTGTGGGATATTTCCACAGAAGATTTTATGCGCGTGGCGGCTGGCGTGCAAACTGCCGCTGGCAAAGTCCGTTCAGCTATCAATCCGGACGCTATGAATATTGGTATTAATAATGGGGCTGCAGCGGGTCAGGCCGTAGCTCATATGCATTGGCATATTATTCCGCGTTGGGAAAAAGATGGGGGAGGTAGTATGCATTCCATTGTGCGCAGTCATGGCGCAGATGCAGATCCAAAGCAAGTGGCGCAATTGTTCTCACAATCATAATATATATGCGCAAAACTTCTTCGGAAATTATTCACAAAAATCAATGGTGGGAATATAAAAAAGACCAGATAATTAGGCCGGATGGTTCATCGGGCGAGTATTATTATATAGAAACTGCTGGCAATGCATTGGTGGTGCCGGTTTTGGATGATGGTAGGTTGGTATTGGTGCGTCAGCATCGATACTTGTCGGATCGGCATAGTGTAGAATTTCCTGGCGGTGGCATTGGCCCGGGAGAAACACCTTCTGAGGGCGCATTGCGTGAGTTGCGCGAAGAAACCGGCTATACCGCAGATAATCTTATTAAAGTTGGATGTTTTGAACCCGATATTGGTGTAGTCAAAGATGAATCGCACGTGTTTATCGCTCACGATCTGTCGTTAGTGGCACAGCCGGTTGTAAATGCGTACGAGCAAACCGAAGTGTTGGTGCGTCGTGTTGATGAGTTTGAGGAAATGATAAAGCGCGGTGATATTTGGGATGGTCAGGTTTTAGCTGTGTGGGCATTGGTTCGTGATATGTTGCGCAATCACGCGTAATCATTTCGGTTCGTTGTACTGTATGCTGCGGGTATGTTATACTGTAGCAGTAAGATATTTTTTGTATGAGCAATCATGATTCACATGATGCTGGTCATGGCAGTAGCGACCATCATGATGAGAATAAAGCCAAAACTGAAAACATAGCGGGTAATTCTGATATTAATTTTTTTGCGTCCACCAATTTTCGCAATAGCAACCGTAAATTCGGCATAAAACTGGATGATCGCCGCCGCCATATGTATGTGGTAGGTAAGACTGGTATGGGCAAGACAACGCTTTTGGAAAACATGGTGCTTAACGATATTTATGCCGGACATGGGGTGGGCGTGGTAGATCCGCACGGCGACTTTGCTGAAAAGATAATTGATTACATTCCACCGCATCGCATAAATGATGTTGTGTATTTTAATCCGGCGGACATGGAATTTCCGATTGGCTTTAATATTTTAGAAACCATTGATCCGCGCTATCGCCATTTGGTTGCGGCAGGCCTAATGGGTGTATTTAAAAAAATATGGCCGGATGTGTGGAGTTCGCGCATGGAATACATTTTAAACAATACATTACTAGCGCTTATAGAATATCCAAACACCACGCTTCTCGGTATTAACCGGTTGTTGGCGGATGAAACATATCGTAAGCGAGTGGTGCGCAACTTAAAAGATCCAGTCATTCGTTCTTTCTGGGAAACAGAATTTGCCGGATATAACGATCGTTATAAGCAAGAAGCAGTGGCGCCGCTGCAAAATAAAATCGGTCAATTTTTATCTGCATCAGTTATTCGCAATATTGTGGCGCAGGTTCGCTCGCGCATCAATATCCGCGAGATAATGGATAGCCGAAAGATTTTTATCATGAATCTTTCCAAAGGTAGAATTGGTGAAGATAATTCTCGTTTGCTGGGCGGCATGTTGATTACCAAAATTCAGCTGGCAGCCATGGAACGCGTTGATACTGCCGAAAAAGACCGTAAAGATTTCTTTTTGTATGTAGATGAATTTCAAAACTTTGCCACAGAAAGTTTTTCAAACATTTTGTCCGAAGCCCGCAAATATCGCCTAGATCTCATTATGGCGCACCAGTACATGGAGCAGCTCGACGAGAATGTTTTGGCAGCGGTAATCGGTAACGTCGGTACGCTGGTAACATTTAGAGTCGGTTCTACTGATGCGGAAATTTTGGCAAAAGAATTCGCGCCAACTTTTGTGGAAACCGATCTGGTCAATCTTACTAAATTTCAAATTTATCTCAAGCTCATGATTGATGGCGTGGCTTCACAGCCATTTTCTGCCAATACCTTGTCTCCGATCAATTTATCTACGGGCAGCTTTGATAAAGTGGTGCGCGTCTCTCGTGAAAGATATGCAACTAACCGCGCCAACATTGAAGATAAAATTATTCGCTGGACAGGCATGGATGCTGGTGCGTCGGATGGATCTGGTGATGACGATGAAGGTGGAGGAAGCGCTGAAGATATTGATGTTGCGCCAGAAAAGAAAATAAAAAAAGATGATGATGAAGAATATACAGAAGATGAAGAGGGGATGCCGGTCAAAATTTTTACGCCAGAAAAAAAACCGGCTCAAGATAAACAAAATCAAAATAATTCAAAACCATTTGGAGATAAAAATAAAAAGCCTGCTGCAAAAACGCCGGGTCAACAACCGCAACCTGCTCAAAAGAAGCCGGAAGAAAGAAGAGGCCAGCAGTCCGCGCCAAAACCAGTAGGTGATAAAAATAAATCAAATCAACACCATAATAATCAAAATCAAAAAAAGAAACCTGATCTTGGGCAAGGCAGTCCGATTTTGTTGGTAGATGCCGAACAAAAAGGCATCAGTCTGTCACAAGCAATGCAGACAAATAAGCAGACTGTAAAAAAAGAGCTGCCTGATATATCTAGCGAAGAAACTTCCAATACCGCTATTTCCGAACCGCAAATTACGCCAGCCAAACCAGAAGAAGAGCCTATAGCCCCAAAACAGGAGATGCAGCCCGATTTTGCTAAAGAATCCTCCCCGCACCCAGTGTTGGAGTCTAAAGGTTATGATCCGATAAGACCAGATAATAAAGCTGTATCTTCGCCTCAAACAGGCGTTATTTCAGGCAAAATTCCACCTCATACTACTGTGAAGCTAGACTAGGGTTTTATCTTTTTGGAATACCCAGCATGTAACTATAGGTAGGCTGTTTGACAAGTACCTCATTTTGTGGTATAATGTGTTCATAAAAATTGGGCAACAACAGTTCCCAAAATAGGTCGACATAAATCAATCTCAAAAACCATTTTGGGAACAAACAAGTACAAAACTATGGCATTCGACGGAACAAGACAAATGTACAATGTGGATCTTACTTGCGCAAAATGCGGTAACCACATCTCACAATTGCCTTTCGAACCAAAAGGAGATCGCCCAGTTTATTGCTTTGACTGCAATAAAGCGTTTCGTCAAACTAGAGGTGACGATCGCGGTAGAGGTCCTCGCGCTCCAAGACAAATGTACAGCGTCAACGTAGCTTGTGCAGAATGTGGCACTCAGATCACGGAATTACCATTCCAACCATCTGGAGACAAGCCAGTATACTGCAAAAACTGCATGATGGCTCGCAGAAATTCCTAATTAAGAATTTTAAACAAGATACCGTCGGGAAACCGATGGTATTTTGTTTTTAAAATAAAAGTTGAATTTTTTGGTTAATTCTGATATGTTTCTGGTATGAAAAATAAAAATAATGCAAAAACTAAAGTTCTAGTCGCCATGAGCGGGGGAGTTGATTCTTCAGTGGCGGCAGCACTGCTTGTGTCCCAAGGTTATGATGTAACAGGCGTATTTGTTGTAAATTACGAAGAAGAAAACGAAGAAATGGTAAAATGCTGGACAGCAGATTATCAGGACGCGTTGCGGGTGGCGGCGCATCTTGATATACCACTGGTTCGTTGGGATTTTAAAAAAGCATATAAAGCATCTGTGCTTGACTATATGTATGCCGAGTATCGAGCTGGCAGAACTCCGAATCCGGATGTATTGTGTAATAAATTTGTAAAATTTGGCGCGTGGCTTGATAAGGCGCGTCAGCTCGGTTTTGATAAGTTGGCTACAGGTCACTATGCTCTATTAGGCGGACAATTAGCAAAGTCAAAAAATAACACAATTAAATTATTGCAAGCTAAAGACGACAATAAAGATCAAACCTATTTTTTACATCAATTAAATCAAGATCAGCTTGCCCGCACATTGTTTCCGTTAGGAAATTACACTAAACCGCAGGTAAGAAAATTGGCTAAAAAATTTGGGTTGCCAACCGCGGAAAAAGAAGAAAGCATGGGTATTTGTTTTGTGGGTGAAGTGCCGATGAAAGAATTTTTAGCAAAAGAAATAAAATCAAAAAAAGGCAATATTATATTGAGTAGCGGCGAAGTGCTGGGTCAGCATGATGGACTTCCGTTTTATACGATTGGGCAGCGAAGTTTGGCAGTAAAAACCAATGCTAACAAGCCATTGTTTGTGGTTGATAAGCGAGTTGATACGAATGAGCTGGTTGTTGGTTATGAAGACGATCCGTTATTGTATAAAAAAGAATCTGGGATTTCCGATATGTATTGGGTTTCTGGTGTTGAGCCAAAACTGCCGCTATCCTGCAAGATCAGGTTGCGTCATCGCCAGCCACTGCAAAACGCGACAGTAAATAAGAAAGATGGAAAAATAATTGTACAATTTTATAAACCGCAGCGCGCAGTTACTCCTGGTCAATTTGCTGTTATGTATAAAAATGGCCAATGTTTGGGCGGGGGAACTGTCATTTAAAAAATCAAAAAATACCATCTGATTTTTCTTGAATTTTGTCAAGGACAGTGGTATGATTTAAGAGGAGTAACTAGAAGGTATGTTTTTATTAGGTTTTATTTATTTATTTTTACTTGGCATTCCATTGGGGATTGTATTTTATCTGTACTCAAAATTTACAAAATTAGGGGTTTCTTTTTTTAATGCAATGGGATTTTCTTATATTATAGTAATAATTATATTTCCAGCATTATATTTATTTGCTCAGATTTTTTCAAATTTATATTTTAATAGTCCTCTAATTTTATTTTTTCCATTATTTGCTGTTATTTTTACTGTATTTTTTTTGTATAAAGTTTTTAAAATTAAGTTATCACAGGTGGTTATTTTATTAGTGCTTGAAGCTATTACTGTCATCTTATATTTATATTTTGCTATATATACATCAAGTTTAGTCCTTAAAACATTCCATGGTGTACCACGATATTTTTGCATGTATGGCGAAGTTGATTCAAGAGGTGTCTGCAATCAGGATGGCCTAGCAGCTGCAGGGGATGGGGTGTTTGAGAGAGTTAATATTTTTCATCCCCAACATATAGATTTTAGCCTAACCCAAGGTAAGCTTTTGTTAGTTAAAAATCCTTTTACAGGTAATTTAGAAGTTGTTAAGTTCGAAAGCAAAGAGCCTTATGGAGATAAGTTAAATGTAATTTCTGTGGATTCACTTGGGCGGACTTCTACTGTTCAAATATATAGACAAGATATAAAAGGAGTAGATTATTAAAATAATATGATCACCTCTCATCAACTTCGTCAAAAATATCTAGACTTCTTTAAGTCAAAGGACCATGTGGTGGTGCCGTCAGCTTCGCTTATTCCGGACAATGACCCAACCACCCTGTTTACCGGCTCTGGCATGCAGCCAATGGTGCCATATCTTTTGGGGCAAAAACATCCGCTTGGCACTCGTTTGGCAGATTCTCAAAAATGTTTTCGCAGCCAGGATATAGACGAAGTGGGTGATAATCGCCATACGGTTTTTTTTGAAATGCTTGGCAATTGGTCGCTCGGAGATTATTTTAAAAATGAACAAATTCCATGGATGTGGGAATTTTTAACCAAAGAAATTGGGCTTGATCCAAAACGGTTATATATTACGTGTTTTAGAGGAAACCAGGCGCTTGGCATCCCCAAAGACGAAGAGTCGGCAGGTTTGTGGCAAGAGCAGTTTAAGAAAACTGGTATGGATGTAACTGTAGGTGAACAGCCGGAAGTAGATGGTATCAAAGCTGGTGAGCATGTATTTTATTATGACGAAAAGAAAAATTGGTGGAGCCGCAGCGGTGTGCCAGCCAATATGCCTGAAGGAGAACCTGGCGGTCCGGATACGGAAATGTTTTGGGATTTTGGTGTAGAACTTGGGCTTCATGAAAAATCAAAATTTTCTTCTCAGCCATGTCATGTTAATTGCGATTGCGGTAGGTTTATGGAAATCGGCAACAATGTCTTCATGCAGTATAAAAAAACTGCCGCTGGTTTTGAGCTGCTGCCTCAGCAAAATGTAGATTTTGGTGGTGGTTTAGAGCGTATGGCAGCTGCTCTTCGCGATGATAGTGATATCTTTAATATCGACCTGTTTACAACCTCACGTCAGAAATTAGAAGAATTATCCGGAAAAACATATAACGGACAAAGTGAAGACACGTATGCGTTCCGTGTCTGCTTAGATCATTTGCGCGCCGCCACATTTTTGGTTGGTGATGGCATATTTCCTTCCAACAAAGATCAAGGCTACTATGTCCGCCGTTTAATTCGTCGCTCGGTTCGTTTTGCGCATCGCCTTGGTATTTCCAATAATTTTTGTAAAGATATTGTGTCTGCCTTTGCGCAAGAATACGGCGCTGCATACCCAAATTTGTCTCAAAAACAAACAGAGATCGGAGATATTATTCATAAAGAAGAAGAAAAATTCAGAAAAACTTTGGCAAACGGCTTAAAAGTATTTGAAGAGAAAACTACCGGCTTGCAAAGCGGTGCGGAAGTATCTGGAGAAATTGCCTTTGATTTGTATCAGTCATATGGTTTTCCAATTGAATTGACTGAAGAATTGGCGGGGGAGCGCGAGCTGAAAGTTGATCGTCCTTTGTTTGATACATTAAAAAAAGCACACCAAGAACTTTCTCGCGCCGGCGGTGAGCAGAAATTCCACGGTGGTTTAGCAGATCATAGCGAGCAGTCTACAAAATATCATACCGCCACCCATCTTTTGCACGCTACTCTTTTAAAAATATTAGGTCCGCACGCCACTCAGCGCGGCAGTAACATCACCCAAGAACGCATGCGGTTTGATTTTCCGCATCCGCAAAAAATGACTCCGGAAGAAATCAAGCTTGCTGAAGATATGGTAAACGCAGCTATTGCTCGTGATTATCCAGTTTCTTGGCAAGAAATGCCGTTTGAAGAAGCAAAAGCTAAGGGTGCGATTGGTTTGTTTGAAGATAAGTACCAGCCAATTGTGAAAGTATATACCGTGGGAGATATTAACGAAAAAGCGGTTGCCGATCCATCTGCGCCAACCTATAGCCGTGAAGTTTGCGGCGGTCCTCATGTAGAACACACGGGCACGCTTGGCCATTTTAAAATTGTTAAAGAAGAAGCGGTGAGTGCCGGAGTGCGAAGAATCAAGGCAATCCTAGAATAAAATATGCTTAGAATGTTATTCTTGCGTCTTTGGT
Source organism: uncultured Gammaproteobacteria bacterium (assembly GCA_964561035.1). Classification (GTDB taxonomy): domain Bacteria; phylum Patescibacteriota; class Patescibacteriia; order Magasanikbacterales; family GWA2-37-8; genus XYD2-FULL-39-9. The sequence goes on from CAZLNR010000001.1 coordinate 112,696, forward strand.
CAGCGCGCCATCAGTTTGTGCGTTATTTTATTGTTGGTTTTAGCGGAGTTTTCTTGGATGTCGGTTCGTTATACCTGTTGTCTGATTTGTGGCATGTAAAACCTGTTCTAGCCGTTGGCATTAACGGTATTTTTATGCTTAATTATGTCTTTTTTCTCAATAAGCACTGGACATTTAAATCGCAAGGAGTTACCCATAAACAAGTCGTCAAATTTTTGATTTTAGCCGGATGTAACTATGTTTTTTCCGTAGGTTGGATGTTTATTTTTAATGAAAAAATAGGCGTAAATCATTTAGTGGCGCGAGTAGCCAATATTGCTTTGGCCGTGGCCTGGAACTTCTTTTTATATAAATATTGGGTGTATAAAACACCAGTTGCCACGCCGGTAACCGAGCAAACGCCCGTTTAACATTACTTATCCACAGAGGCCTAGTTGCAAAAAAGCGCCACAGGTGTTGACTTTTCAGCTAATTTCAGTTACTATAGCCCTGTTATTAACCTTAAAAAAAATGGCTAATAAAGACCTTATAGAATTAAAAGGTACCATTGAGGAATTGCTGCCGGCCACGATGTTTCGGGTGAAACTCGAAAGCGGGCAGACAGTAATCGCTCATTTGTCAGGAAAATTACGCATGAACAAGATTCGTTTGAGTCTGGGAGATAGTGTTCGTGTTGAAATGACCCCATACGACTTGACAAAAGGAAGAATTACGTATAGATTCTAGGGTATCAGTACAAGTTACAATTCAATCAATTAAAAATATCAACCATTGCGGTGTAGCCTGATCGTTGTTATACAAATAGCTTAGTGTCCGTATAACAAACCATTGGGCGTCGATATCGCGGCAGTGGTTGGTATTTTTTGAAACTTAAATTTAAGATAATCATTATTTAAAGATTATAACGTATGAAAGTTAGAGTATCAGTGAAAAAAATGTGTAAAAATTGCAAAACCGTCCGCAGAAAAGGGCGTGTATGTGTTATCTGCAGTAATGCAAAACACAAACAAAGACAAGGATAATTTAAACTTTATAATTTCTAAATAATAATTCATTAACGTATGCGTGTAGCCGGTATCAATATTCCTAAAGAAAAAAGAATCGTTGTTGCTTTAAATTATATTTACGGCATCGGTCCTACCTTATCTAAAAAGATTTTAGCTAAAGCAAAAATTGACGAAAGTATTCGTACAAAAAATTTAACTCCGGAACAAGAAGATAAGCTTCGCTTGATTGTTGAAAAAGAATACAAAACCGAAGGTGATTTGCGCCGTGACGTTATGGCTAATATTAAGCGCCTTAAAGACATCAAAGCGCATCGCGGTATCCGCCATATGAAACATTTGCCGGTTCGCGGTCAGCGCACTAAAACCAATTCACGCACCGTACGCGGCAATGTACGCAAGACTATGGGCAGTGGCCGCAGAGTTGAAACCAAGACCTAAAGCGCATTATTAACATAATAAGTTACAAGAATTAAAATTTTCCAACATTTATGACAGACGCTCACACACAAGCAAATCCATCCGCCGCTTCTGAAGCTGCAGCAAAAAAACCAGCTGCCGCAAAAGTGGTTAAAGGAAAGAAAAAGAAAGTTGTTAAACAAGTGCCTCACGGTAATGCGTTTATTCAGGCTTCTTACAACAACACTATTGTCAGTATTGCAGATCCAAACGGTGATGTTTTAAGCTGGTCTTCTTCCGGTAAGGTTGGTTTCAAAGGACCTAAAAAAGCAACTCCATACGCCGCTGGCATAGTAGTAAAAGATGCGATAGATAAAATTGCAGCTTACGGACTGAAAGATATTCATGTGTTTGTCAAAGGCATCGGCGGTGGACGCGAAGGCGCCATCAGAGCATTACATTTAAATGGTCTTAATGTTCTTTCTATTAGCGATGTGACTCCTATTCCTCACAACGGATGCCGCGCTCCAGGAAGAAGACGAGTCTAATTAACATAACTTATAAGTTAGAACTACAAATGTATGGCTAGAGATTTAAAACCAAAACACAAATTCTGCAGAAAATACGGACAAAAATTATGTGATTCACCAAAGTGCCCGGTAGCTAAACGAAGTTATCCGGCTGGTGTTCATGGTCCAAGCAAAAAACATTCCAAACAGTCCGTATATGGTAAGCAGTTGTTTGAAAAACAAAAAGCAAAACAATTATATGGTTTGCTTGAAAAACAATTTGCAAATTACGTTGCAGAAGCTTCTAAAAAAACCGGTAATACTTCAAAATTCTTAGTTAATTACCTTGAATCTCGTTTGGATAATGTTATTTATCGAACAGGTTTGGCTTCTTCACGCCGCGCTGGCAGACAGCTTGTTAGCCATGGCCATGTTTTAATCAATGGCAAGAAAGTTAATATTCCTTCATATCGCGTACGCGTGGGAGAAGAAATTTCTTTGTCAGAAAAAAGCAAAAAAAGTCCTTTGTTTGAAAAAATTACTGAAAAATTAAGCAAAGTGGAAGCTCCAGGATGGCTTGGATTAGATCCTAAAAAAGTATCTGCAAAAGTATTAAATGCTCCTACTGCCGATGATCCAGGGTACGATGCAAAATCAATCATCGAATTTTATTCACGTTAAAATTAAGAGGAGGGGATTTTCCCCGGTGTTTAATATATATTCAATATGGAAAATTTATTATTACCATCAAAAGTAGAGTTTATCCCTGGCGACAGTCCAAACAAAGGTTCTTTGGTTGTGACTCCTTGTTTCTATGGGTATGGCACCACTTTGGGCAACACATTGCGCCGCGTCCTGTTATCTTCTTTGCCGGGTGCAGCTGTGGAAGCTTTGAAAATCAAAGGCGTACAACATGAATTTTCTTCAGCCGATGGTTTGAAAGAAGATGTGGTTGATATTATTTTGAATTTAAAACAATTGGCAGTGCGCGTATTTACTGACGAGCCGGTAACGCTTCACATCAGTAAAAAAGGACCAGGCCCTGTAACCGGAGCTGATATTGAAAAAAATTCAAATGCGGAAATTATGAATCCGGAACTTGTTTTGGCAACTCTCACTTCAAACAAACCGTTTGAAATGGATTTGATTGTAGGTCGCGGCCGTGGTTTTAGACCAGTAGAAGAAAAAGATAAAAAGCACTATGATTTAGGCACAATCGTGATTGATTCTATCTACACTCCAATTAAAGATGTCGGATATAATGTTGAATATACTCGTGTTGGTGATATTACTAACTACGAAAAATTGACTTTGAATATTCAAACAAACGGCACTATTTCTCCAGAAGACGCAATCAGACAAGCTACTCAAATTGTGACGGATCACTTTTCAATCATCGCTAGCTCAACCAGTGAAGCATTTGTTGCTATGTCTAAGCCGGTTGTTGAGGCAGAAGAAGTTGTGAATGAAGAAGAATCTGCAGAAGGCGAAGAGGAAGAAGCTAAAACCAAAAAAATAAAAAAGACTAAGAAGACTAAATAAATTTCTTTTTAATTCATCCCCCCATTATGAGGCACAAAAAAAATAAAATTACACTAGACAGAAAAACAGCCGCTCGCCGATCTTTATTGGCAAATTTAGCTGAAAGTTTGGTGTTATATGAAAAGATTAAAACTACCAAAGCTAAAGCTAAGGCAGTTCGTTCGTATGTAGAACGGCTCATCACCAAAGGCAAAAGTCAAAATTTGACCGCACGCCGCGAATTGATGAAAGTTTTGTATACCGAAAATGCAATCAAAAAGATCATGGAAGATCTTGCTCCACGATACAAAGATAGAAAAGGCGGTTATACCAGAATCGTGTTGTTCAAAAACAGAAAAGGCGACGGCGCCGAAGAAGTGATAGTAGAATTGGTATAAAAACGACTAATCAATAAAATTAATTTGTTTTAATCCGTGTATGAAAAGATCAAAAATTACAATTGATGCCTCTGGTCAAATAGTTGGCCGTTTAGCTACCAAAATAGCTACTATTTTAATGGGGAAAAACAAACCGGACTACGAACCCCACATTGATTCTGGCGATAAAGTTCAGGTTCTCAATGTGAGCGAAGTGCGTTTTACCGGTAAAAAATTGTCCGTTAAAGAATATAAGCACCACAGCATGCACCCAGGCGGTTTGAAAATTAAATTGGCAAAGGATGTTTTAAAAGAAGATCCAAAAGAAATTATTTTGCACGCTGTAGCAAAAATGTTGCCAAAAAATAAAACCAGAGACGCTCGGTTGAAGCGAGTTTCTTTCAAATAAGCAACAGATGTTAATTTAATTATTTATGACAAAAATTACCCATAAAAAAGAAAAAGTCCAAGACAAGGGTGAGATGTCTCGTTCCGTCGGAAGACGCAAAACCGCTTCGGCTAGAGTGCAGATTAAGCCGGGAACAGGTGTTATTACCATTAATGGCAAAAAAATTGAAGAATATTTTCCATATTTTGAATGGCAGCACTTGGTAACTGCCCCTCTTAAAGCATTAGGTAAGGAAAAAACTTTTGATGTTTCTGCAAAAATCAGCGGCGGTGGCAAGAAAGGCCAGGCTGTTGCTGTACGCCATGGTGTTGCTAGAGCTTTGGTGCTTTGGAATGAAGACTTCAAGAAAACATTAAAAACTCAAGGTTATTTGACCAGAGACGCCAGAGTAAAAGAAAGAAAGAAGCCAGGTTTGAAATCTGCTCGCCGCGCTCCACAGTGGTCCAAACGTTAATCAATATTTCTTCAAAAAAGACCCTTATTGCAAGGGTCTTTTTGTTTTTTGTATTTGACATCGCGCTGGCGGCTTGTTACCATAATTGTCATTATGAGTGAAAGATTAAATAATCAACCAGAAAGAGAGCTTGTTGGCTTAAAAGAATTTTTAGATAAAAAACACGATCAGCTGATGGAAGAAATTGCCAATTCTTCCGCTTTGCCAATTGGTTCTTTGGATATTGCGCCAAAACCTCGCGCGCCGTTTGGCTTGTTTAGTTTTGATGCTAAGAAAAATAAAAAATCACCGCTTAAAATTCGTACCGGTGTAGATGAAAAATATAATGAAATTTTTCAAAAAAATGAAGATCTGGCACAGGACTATTTTAATGCAGCCCAGAGGGCGCTTGGGTTTGGTAGTATTCATGAAGCGCGCGGTTTTATTGACGAAGGGATATTTTTGCTTAACCAGTTTGAACAGAAAGTGCCGGATGAGTTTATAACTCTTAATGCCGAGATTTTAACAAAGTTTCCAGTCGATTAAGTTTAAAAAGACCTAGTGATAACAGGGTCTTTTTTTGTTTTCTTTTATAAGGTAAAATACAGGTAAGATTTATGTCCTATACCGTCGCTCAAAACACCTCGTTTCTTACGATCGCCTCTGTGCTTCAGAAGGTGATTTCTTTCTTTTATTTTATTTTCGTGGCTCGCATGATTCAGGTGGAGCATACGGGCGTGTATTTTTTTGCCATTACATTTACCACTATATTTACGGTGGTGGCCGATTTTGGCATGGGGCCGGTGCTTACTCGTGAAACAGCCCGTTTTCCCGATAGAGCTCAAAGTTATTTTAATACCGTATTTTGGACCAAAGTTTTGTTTGGGGTAGGGGCGTATGCGCTTGTTATATTTTTTTCGTATATATTGCGATATCCACAGGAAACAAAACTGCTTATCTACATTTCTGGCTTAACCATGTTTTTTGACAACCTAACCACTGCTTTTAACAGTATCTTTCGTGCGCGCAAAAATCTTATCTACGAATCCGCAACAGTTATAATTTCGCAGTTTACCACGTTAATTATTGGTACGTTGGCACTGCTCAACCATTGGCCGCTTGTTTGGCTTATTATTGCCTACACCATACCGAGCTTTCTTACCACCGTATACATGAGCAGGTTTCTTAAACGAATATATGGTATCACCATCCAATTTATTTGGAACAAAGAAGTGTTTAAAATTTTTTTAGCCACAGCTGTGCCATTTGCTATGGCCGGTATCATTGGCCGGTTGTACGCGTATAGCGATTCGCTGCTCATGTCTAAAATGCTTACTGCCAAAGAGTTGGGGTGGTGGAGTGTGCCGTATAAAATTACATTTGCGTTTCAGTTTATTCCTGTAGCGCTATCTGCTAGTGTGTATCCGGTATTTAGCTCGTTATTTTTAAAAGATAAAGCCAGTATTGGTCCGTTATTTGAGAAATCTTGGCGATATTTGTTTGCCATTGTATTTCCATTGGCCTTTGGTTTGATAGCGGTTGCGCAACCGGTAATTATTCATGTATTTGGTTCTCAGTATGCGCCATCGGTTATTCCGTTGCGACTGTTGCTCGGCAGTCTTATTTTTGGATTTTTGGCGCTTATTACCGGCGCACTGTTAAACGCCACTAACAACCAAAAAACTCAAACCAGTTTAATTACAGTTGTTTTGGTGTTTAATATTATTTTAAATTTATTGCTCTTGCCTCGGTTTGGTATTGTGGGAGCAGCAATTGCCGCATTGTGCAGTAATATGCTGTTGTGTTTTGCAGGATTATATTTTTCCGTTCGATCTGTGCCAATAGATTTGTCTCGCATCGGGCTGTATCTGCATCAAACTCTTTGGCCGGCAGTTGGTATGGCATTGGTTGCGTATGGGCTGTCATTTAAATTGCATTATATACCGGTTATTGCTATTTCAGGTGCGTTGTATGTCGCCTTATTGTTTGCGACGCGCGTGTTGACTGTAGAGGTTGTAAAGCTCGTCTTGCGCAAAGTGCGGTTATTAAAATAATCTCCTATGAAGACTCTTATCATTACTCTTGAATACCCTCCGCAGATTGGCGGCATTGCTTCATATACATACAATCTGGCCAAGCATATGCCTGCTGATGAGGTGGTTGTTTATGCTCCCAAAATACCAGGCGGAGAAGAGTTTGATAAGAAAAAGCCGTGGAAAACCATTCGTGCTATCCCGTATTTTGTATTTTTATGGCCTCGTTGGATTCGTTTGATGTGGCAGGTGCTTGATATTGTAAAAAAAGAACGCATTGGGCGTATCTATATTCATCACACGCTGCCGTGCGGATATGTGGCATATATTGTAAAAAAATTAAAACATATTCCGTATACGGTATTTTTTCATGGCACTGATTTGCTTACCGGAGTAAAACACAAAAAAAATAAAATACGAAAAGTTTGCGCCGAAGCCGAGCGTATTGTGGTAAACAGTAAGTTTTTACAACATCAATTTGAAATTAATTTTGAAGATTTGGCGCACAAAACAACCGTAATGTATCCATGTCCCGACGCGATATTTTTGGAACCGGCGCCGGCTGCAGAATTAAAAAAATTAAAATCACAGCTCGCGCTGGAAGGAAAGAAAGTAATTATCACTGTAGCACGCATGAGCGAAGGCAAGGGTTTTCCACATCTTATTCGGCTGTTGCCAAAGATTTTGGAAAAAGTGCCAAATTTGGTTTGGCTTATCATTGGCGATGGTCCAAAGAAAAACGAAATCATTACGTCTATCCAAAAAAATTATCTGCAAAATGTGACTCGATTTATCGGCCAGGTTCCATACGCGCAGCTACCAAAATTTTATCAAATTGCGGATTTGTTTGTATTACTTACGCATCCGGATGAAACTATGCAGGAAGCCTGGGGTACATCGTTTGTGGAAGCGGCAGCATCAGGCATTCCATCTGTGGCTGGGCGTTCTGGCGGAGTAGAGGAAGCCGTAGAAAATATGGTTACCGGTTTGGTGGTAGATTTGTATCAAGATCAAAGTATTGTTTCAGCTATTGCCGATTTGCTCAAAGAAACAGAATATGCCAAAAAGATGGGTGCTGCTGGAAAAGAACGGGTGTCAAAAGAATTTACTTGGGAAAAACAATTAGAAAAATTAATGTAATATATGCAGCCGCTTATTAGCGTTATTATTCCCGTATACAACCATGCGCACACGCTCAAAAGTTCAATTGAGGCTATTTTTCGCCAGACATACCGTCCGTTGGAAATAATTGTGGTTAACGATGGCAGTACTGATAATTTTAACGAAGTGGTTAACGAGTGTTTGCAGCTCACGGAAAAAAATTGTATTGGCGCAGGCAGCTTGCTATCTATTCTTTCTCAAGAAAATAGCGGCGCGCCGGCAGCCAGAAATAAAGGGTTTGCAGCTGCGAAAGGGGAGTATGTCATATTTTGGGATGCCGACACATTGGCCGAACCAGATATGTTGCAAAAAATGTACAGCGCGCTGCAAAACAATCCACAAGCTTCCTATGCATATAGCAAATTTAAGTTTGGTTGGAAGACCATACAAAGTCGCGTTTTTGATGCCGATGCTTTAAAACAGGTAAATTTTATAGATACCACTTCGCTTATTCGCCGTGCTGATTTAGGTTCTGCTCCGTGGGATGAGAAACTCAAACGGTTTCAAGATTGGGATCTGTGGCTTAGTTTGTTAGAAAAAGGCAAAACGGGCGTGTTCGTACCGGAAGTGTTATATGCAAAAATAGTTAAAGGCAGAATGGGGATCAGCAACTGGCTGCCAAGCTTTATGTTCAAATTACCGTGGAAAACAAAAGGTGTGAAAAAGTATGAGGAGGCGAAGAAAATTATTGTTAAAAAACATAACCTGCCTATATGTTAACACTAGAAGATATACAGAAAAAAGTAATTGCGTTTCGTGATGCGCGCGATTGGAAACAGTTTCATACTCCAAAAGATTTAGCTATTGGCCTTACCCTAGAAGCAGGAGAAGTAGCGGAGCATTTTTTATGGAAAACCGATGAGCAGTTAAAAGAATATATACAGGCTCATAAAGAAGAAATTGGGGATGAGCTAGGCGATGTGCTGTATTTTTTGCTTCTTATAGCAAACGATTTTGATATAAATTTACTCGAGGCTGCAAATAAAAAAATTGATAAAACAGAATTAAAGTATCCAGTAGAGAAGTCTAAAGGAAGGAATGTTAAGTATACGAATTTATAA
>CAZLNR010000001.1:121702-133539 GCA_964561035.1 uncultured Gammaproteobacteria bacterium
AAAGTATCCAGTAGAGAAGTCTAAAGGAAGGAATGTTAAGTATACGAATTTATAAGTAACATTTGTAATTATGAGCAGTGTTAATTTTGCTAGAAACTTAGTAAAAGGTAAAATTGCAGAAACTATCTTTGCACAGATGCATAGAGAGACAGGTAACTTTACCGTTTTAGAATTTGGTTATGAAAAAATTATTCCCGAATTAGTTCAACAGGGTTATAATGAGTCAAATATAACTATCAGAACCTTAAAAACAGCTCCGGATTTTGCAGTTATAAACAAAAAAACAAAAAGCGTTGAGCTAGTTGAAGTAAAATACATGCGGAGTATTAACTTAAATTATGTTTTAAAAGATGCTCAGGGAATGAGCGAGTCTTGGAATCCGTCGTTTCTTTTTGTTGCTGCCTTTGATGGTTTTTATTTTGATAATATCGAAACCATTATCAAAAATAATGGCAATATATCTAGGCTTAAAAATTCTAGGATTAGTCTAGAATTACAAAATAAATATTTAAAAATCTTAACTGATTTTGAAGCTAGTAACTAATATGTTCTTTCGTAAACAATCTCTCACCCCAACCAAAACCAAAAAAATAATTTATATTATCTCTTGGGTAGTTCTAGGCATCCTTTTAAGTTTTTTGGCTCATGTATTTATAGAGTTTAAATATTTAAGTTGGGCAGGCGAAAATAATAGAGTAATTATTTGGTATGGCGGCTGTGCTTTGCACCCTGTTTTACGAGTTGGATTATTTATAACCGGCGTTTTATTTGGTTTTTGGCAGGGTAAGTTTTGGTGGCAAAAAATATATATTGAACGATATTGGGAAAAGAAATTAATAAAATAATATAAATGTTTAAGATGAAGAATAGTTTTTATGTCATTAAAATATCCAAAACCGTCATTTATTCCTGTAACCCAAAGTGAATATCAGAAGTGGCTAAGTAGAAAATCAAAAAGTATTTTTAGTAGATCCTTAAAAAAAGATAATGCAAAGATGAAATTGGAAGATATTAAAAAAGAAGTTCATGAGGCAGTCCGTAAGTCACAGGGTGTTGATTTTTATACCGGTGAAAAATTGGATTGGCATTTAATTGGAAAGTATGATGGGAAAAAAGCAAAAGAAGGCGGATTAGAATATCATAGAAAATTTGCCTTACTACCAACGGTTGATCATTATGAAGATAGGAGATCGCCCAAGTTTGCTGTTGCTGGTTGGGTAGTAAATGACGCTAAAAACTATTTGTCACATGCTGAATTCATAGAACTATGTCGCAAGGTTTTAAGGCATTATGATAAATAATATTTTATAATAATTCATGTTCGGCCTCACGAAACAAGAACTGCAAATATTTAAAAAACTCAACACCCCTATAAAAATCCAGGATTTTTTGGATACGATGCCGGTAAATTGGGAGAAAAAAGGGGAGACGTATATGTCTCCGCGCCGAGTGTTACGCGCCAAAAAAATGCATTGTTTTGAAGGTGCTTTGTTCGCGGCTACGGCTTTGTGGCTAAACGGCGAACTTCCGCTTTTAATGGATTTTAAAAATAAAGGAGACGACGATCATGTGGTGGCCTTGTATAAGCGCAACGGTTGTTGGGGAGCGATAAGCAAAACTAATCATGCCACGCTGCGTTATCGCGATCCGGTATACAAAACTCTGCGCGAACTGGCTATGTCATATTTTCATGAATACTGGCGTGTCAGTGATGGCAAAAAAACGCTGGTAAGTCATTCCACCAAACCGTTTAATTTGCGAACTTGGGGAACAGGCTGGATAACCGCCGAAACCGATTTGGATCAGCTGGCTGAAGCGGTTGATACAGTGCCGCATAGCCGTATGTTTCCAAAACAAAACGCCAGGTATCTTCGTTTGGCCGATGCTATGGAGCGCCGCGCCGGCAAGCTTGTAGAATGGAAAAAAAACGATCCACGAACATAATAATATGATAATTCCTGAAGATGAACTTGTTATTACTTTTGCCCGATCATCGGGTAAAGGAGGTCAGAACGTGAATAAAACATCCACGAAAGTTTTTGTTCATTGGTTTATAGAAAATTCAACTGTGCTTACCGATGATGAGAAAAATCGCATTAGAGCTAAGCTGGCAAACCGAATAAATAACCAAGATGAGTTGGTGGTTTTTTCCGAAGAAGAACGTTCACAAGCTCAAAACAAGGAATTGGCTATAAACAGATTGCAAGCACTGGTAGATGAAGCGATGTATGTGCCCAAAATTCGCCGTGCCACCAAACCCACTTGGGGCTCCAAAGTAAAACGAATGGAATCCAAACGCAAGCGTTCGCAGATTAAAACCAATAGGCGAAGCATAGAATAATATGTATTATGTATATATTCTGGAATGCGCGGATAAAACACTGTATACTGGTATCACGGTAAATCTTGAACGCAGGCTGCGCGAGCATAACGAATCGGATCTGGGTGCAAAATATACGCGAGCTCGTCGACCAGTGCAATTGGTCTATAGTAAAAAGTTTCGTAATCGTTCAACCGCGTCAAAAGCCGAAAGCAAAATAAAAAAATTAAGCAGAGAAGAAAAGTTGCGGCTAATATCATCTCTATGACCCAAGAACAAGCGCTGGCAATTTTAAAAACCGGCGCTAATGTATTTTTAACCGGAGAACCGGGAGCTGGAAAAACATATACCATCAATCAGTATGTGTCGTATTTGCGTACGCGAAATATTGAGCCATCTATCACTGCCTCCACCGGTATCGCAGCCACGCACATTGGCGGCGTAACTATCCACTCATGGAGCGGTATTGGCATTAAAAAATATTTGGATGCGTATGAGCTTGATAAAATCTCCTCTACCGAGTATGTGGTCAAGCGCGTGCGCCGCGCCAAAGTTTTGATTATAGAAGAAGTGTCCATGCTATCTCCGGAAACATTGGATATGGTTGATGCGGTGTGTCGAAATATACGCCAAAACAATGATGCGTTTGGCGGTTTGCAGGTTGTTTTTGTTGGTGATTTTTTTCAATTGCCCCCGGTAGTAAAAAATGAAAGCTTTGAACAGGGGCAAGCGGAGCTGCTTGAAACAGTCAAAGCTCAGTTTTCATATCAGGCTTCTTCGTGGCAGCGCGCTCAGCCGGTTGTGTGCTATCTTCGCGAACAGCACCGCCAAGATGATTCGGTATTTTTGGGAATACTTTCCGCCATTCGAGGCAATGCTATAAACGGAGATCATGTGTCTGTTATTCAAAAACGAAAAATAAGCGCCTCAGCCATTCCGGAAAAAGCCGTAAAATTGTATACGCACAATATTGATGTTGATAAAACCAATCATGCTATGCTTGCGACCATTCCCGGAAAATCCACGGTGTTTGATATGGTAAGCCATGGTCCGACGGCGCTGGTTGCGGCTTTGCAAAAAGGCTGTTTGTCTCCCGAAAAACTGGAATTAAAAATCGGCGCTAAAGTAATGTTTACCAAAAATAATCCGGGTGCCGGTTTTGTAAATGGTACGCTTGGGGTGGTGGAAGAGTTTGATAAACTGGTTAGTTTCCCGGTGATTCGCACACACGACGGCAGACGGATTGTGGCCGAGCCAATGGAGTGGAGTATTCTTGAAAATGGAAAAACGCGCGCCACGATTGCACAAGTGCCTTTGCGTTTGGCTTGGGCTATTACGGTGCATAAAAGCCAAGGCATGAGTTTGGATGAAGCGGTTATGGATTTAAGTTCCGTGTTTGAATATGGCCAGGGATATGTAGCGCTTTCTCGGGTGCGCAATTTGGATGGATTATATTTGTTGGGCTGGAATCAGCAGACGTTTCAAGTTCATCCGGATGTGTTTGTAAAAGACAAAGAGTTTAAAGAGAGCTCGGATATTTCCGCGCAAGCATTTGCCCGGCTTTCATCTGAAGAGTTGCATAAAATGCATACAAATTTCGTGGCTGCCTGCGGTGGAGATAATGTGCCGCAAGAATCAAACGGAGAAGATTCTGAGGCGGTTTATTATGCGCCGGTTTCTGGTACAGATAATACACCGGGAAAGAAAAAAAACCGCAGCGCCACCTTGCATCGCAAGCCTTATCAAAAAATCCGCGAGAAACATCCAAACGCGTATAAGTCATGGAGCGCGGAACAAGACAGCGAGCTAAGAGAATTTTTTGCTAACGGTGTAGCGGTGGAAGAAATCGCGCAAACATTGGGGCGTAAATCCGGAGCGGTCATTATGCGGCTTAATAAACTGGGTTTAATGGACGATCTAAATTAGGCTTGTTGGCAAGTAGAATGGCGATGAGTAAAACGCCCATAACATGGAACAAGGCTGGAGAAGTAGGGTTAATGACCAGTAGTGTTACTAAAGGTGCTCCAAAGGCTAGATTTGGCCATATTTGACGCGCAATAAGCCCAATTAGGATAAACCACGCAAGTAAGCCAAACAACCCCATTTCTGCCCAAATTTCCAGGTATCCCCAGTCGAAATGGGGAGTGGTAATATCCTGTTTAAATACAGGGCTATATACAGTAACCGTATCTCCCAAACCATTGCCCAGCACAGGGTGATTTTTTATTTTATCAATAATTTTTGGCAGCAGCAGCATGCGGCTTAGAGAGCTTTCTTCGGTTTGCGGCGCGGTAATGCTTTGTAGGCGCAAGCCAAAAAATTCCCAGCCTAAATTTTTGCCTCGGCTGGCCGCCAAATGTGCGGTTGTAAAAATTAAAATAAACGCAAGCGTAGATGATGTGGAAATGGCGAGCCAGCGTTTCCCGTTTGTTTTGGAAAATAAAAATAGCAGTCCAATGCCAAAAGCAAGAATGTATATGCGCGTTAGGTTTACGGCTAAAATTGCAAGCAAAGAAGCGACGGCCGGTAGAACAATTGTTTGTTTGTTATTTTTTTTGCTGGTAATAATTTTACTGATTAGAAAAACAAGCAGCGGAATAAGCAATAGGTGTTCATTTAAAACAATGCGATAAAAATTAAAACCATATTCGGTAATTTTGCCGCTGGCTACATCGCGAAACCAATGATAATAATTATCTTGCAGCGCAAACAGTTTGGCAGAAAAACCGATAAGCGTTGTGTAGATAAATAACGCGTTGCCGATAATAGCGGAAAAAATCATGTATAGTGTGGTGCGTTTAAATGCTTCGGATTGCAAAAGCTGGGAGAGAGGAAAATAGTAAAAAAAGAAAAGATAGGGGATAGTGTCGGCAAAAATAAGAGAAGGGGCATGATGAACATAAAAACCGCGAACCGCCGAAACGCTCACAGTAAACAGCAAGAAAAACAGTATATAAATATTTTTTTTATGCGCGGCAAATAATTGTTTGTATTGTTTTTGTTTTATAGTGTGATACAAGAAAATACCAAGAGAAAAAACCAACAACAATGTTCGCAAAGAAATATTTTTAATTTCTAAAAAGCTCCCCGCGCCTCCCAAGATCATTTCAGCAGCAATAATATACCAGCCGCGAATATCTTTTTTAATCAGAAAATATACGGCGGTTGCCAGAATGCCAGCCGAAATAATCCAGTTTATGGGGTTGGCAGCGTAAAGCGGAGTGGAAGGGCTAAAAAAATATGAAAAAAACCGAATGACTGTATATATCATTAGTCCTCCAGTAATTTGTTTTTTGTATGTATCTATCATAGCGGGCTTTTTATATTCTTTAATCCAGGATTAGTCATGTGCGTGTATATTGATGGTTGAGCCATTTTTTCTGCTCGAACTAACTCTTGTTTCGTGGAAATTGATATTGTATACTTATTGAGTAGTTGAATTGTAACTTAAGTGTGTATATAAAACAATATGCGGTATTCTATATGAATATAATTCATATAGAAACGAGTTATACGCCATAATAAAAAGCCTTTTTTATTGATTTGATAATATTGGCAATTTATTTGAAGCGGTCGAGTATAATTCATGATATAGTTTAATCGATTAATATTTAACATCAAAATTATGAGATCACCAGAAATGGGAGGCACCCCTCCACCCCCAAAAGAAGCAAAGCCGCGTTATATCGTAGGAGCAAAAAAAAATCCTGACGGTACAATGGACTATTCCGGAGCAATGACATGGAACGGCCCCAAAAATTCTGAGTCACAAAAAACACCTGAATTTCAGCAAGATATAAAAGCAATTATAACTCACCTTGATGAATTAGATAGTTTATTAGATCAAAAAACATTCAAACCGGGGTGGAAACCTCTTGACACCCATCTCAATCGCAACATAACAGGCATTACGGCGTTTGTACGTGTTTTAGACCAAGTGAGTCCTGAAGAATTTAGAGTGTTGGTACAAAAAGTAAGAAGCGTTGAAACAAAAATTAGACAGGCTCTTGATGTCTGTAAGGCAGAAAAAATTAAAAGAGAAATTGGCATCAATAAAAATAGAGACGGACTCCAAGGAGAATATGTTCCTGACTCCACCTTTATGTGGCTTGAAAAAGAAGGTCCAGCTGTTTTGCAATCCCTAAAAGACCTTGAAAGTCGGGTAAAATAAATTGTCAAATCAGGTCGTTGCGCTAAATTTTAGCCCTATGGGGGATATAACACAGGATAAAAAACTATGAAACCTTGCAGGTTTCTCTGTCCAAATTTGTTTAGCAAACTTCTTTTATCCCGAAACATTAGGCGGGCATCGCTCCACTCGTTCGCCTAATGGCGGCTAATTAGCAGTGAGCTACGTTCCGTCGCTCCAGCGACGTCGCCTCACTCACTGCTGTACGAAATGTTGTGCGGGCCAGCCAAGCTGTCCGTCCGACATATTGTATAGCCCGTCATTAATTGCAATAATATAAAATATTTTTTATGAACGAAGAATTTAAGCCAGAAAATTTTTTGCCAAAGAAAGATAGGGATAATTTAGATATGCTAAAACAATCTTTAGAAACAAAAAAAATTGACCAAGATATAATTCCTATCCTTGAAAAATTTTTTTCACTGCCGATTACTCCTCGCGAAAGCTGTTATGGGCACGTGGAAACAAATAAAAGCCCATATTTGAGCTATGTTGATGACGCATCGCAAAATGAGCAAGAACTTAGGTTCCAAAGGTTATTTAAGGAAAAAATTAGCGAACTAGCCATAGGAATAAATCAAAAAATCGGCAGTGAAGCCGTGAGTACATCTTTGGAAGAAGTTGATTACGGCGGAGGGCCAAAAGATTATACTTTGCGATTTGAAATTATTAATAAAAAAATGTTTCAAGAAAATGGTAAAAACTTATTAGATATTATTTGGAGTGAGTTTTCTAAATATCTTGACAAATTTAAATAAAAAATATGCGATTACATCGCAGAGTGCTCGATATCCGCAAGGACTAAAGTCATGCTTCAATTCGTTTCACTTCATTGAAACGTCGGATATCGAGAAACGTTATCAGGAATAAATATTAACTTAAGCTGTAAAACGTATGACACAAATACTAACCGTCATTGCGCCGCTATTTATTATAATTTTTGCGAGTGCATTATTGCAGAAATTCAAAAAAATCGGTGATGAATGGTCCAAAGTTTTAAATGAATTTGCTCTTAAAGTTGGCCTACCTGTTTTAATTTTTTCCGCTCTTGCTAAGACTGCTTTCTCTTTTAAAGCAGATGAATTGTTGTTAATAATCTCAAACTCATTACTTATTCTTGCCAGTTTTGTATTGGCGATTGTAGTCGGAAAAATTTTACGTCTTAACAAGCAAATGTTCATGACACTGTTTATTTGTTTTGGTTTCAGCAATATTGCCTATCTTGGCATTCCAGTACTCACCCAGGTTGTGGGTGTAACAATTATTCCAACAGCGAGTTTGATCGTTGCAATTTATTTATTTTGGCAGTTTACTGTTGGTACAGGATATTTAGATTTTTCTTTAGATAAAAACAAGAAAAACCTTATTAAAGGTTTGGTGAAAAGTTTTATAAAAAACCCGCTTATTTTAGCCGTTGTTTTAGGGGTGGCTGTCAGTGCACTGGATATTGTTATTCCGACTGTTGTGCTGAAGTCGCTCGACATGATTAGCGCCTCAGTAACTTCAGTAGTGTTAGTGGTAGTAGGACTTTTTATCGGCAAATCAAAAATCGGAAAACTATCTGAATGGGTACCGGTTTTTAAATTTTCACTAGTAACGCTTGTCGGTTTGCCCTCGATGTTTTATTTCGGAGTAAAGTTTTTTGGATTTTCACCAACACAATTCTCAAGTTCAATTATAGATGCTGCTATGCCTCTTGCTATTACGCCGTTTGCATTGGCAGATAAGTACAATTTAAACAAAACTTTTTTAACCCGTTCTATCGTCTTAAGCACAATTCTTTCGGTAGTATCATTGCCGTTTTGGATATCGCTTGTAATTGCTTAGATTATTTTAAATTAGAACCAGCAAAATTTTTGTACCCGTTTAGAAATGTAGCTGTATCCATAGGCGTTTTTCCTTCCAACTGCAGTTCTAAAACTTCAATAGAGTTTTGTCCGCAGCCGATATATAAGCGCTTGTTTTCAATGTATGCTTCACCGGCTGGCAAGTTTTTTTCGGATGGGCGGATTTGTAAGAGTTTTAATCGTTTCTCGTTCCATGCGCACCAGATGCCCGGCCATGGCGTGAGTCCGCGGTACAAGTTGTAAATCGTTTCAGCGGATTTTGTGAAATCTATTTTACCATCGTCTTTGCTAAGTAATTTTGTAAAGGTTGCTTTAGTGTGATCTTGTTCTTGGGGGGTTATGTCTCCAGATAAATATTTTGGTAGGATATTTAAAAGCGTTTTTGACCCGGCTGCGGCCATAGTTTGAGCCAGAGTGGTAAATGTGTCGTTGGGATCAATTTCAATACTTGTTTGCCCTAAAACAGGGCCATGATCTACTTGCGCGTCCATAATCATAATGGTAATGCCAGTTGTTTTTTCACCTGTCATAAGCGCGGCCTGAATAGGGGAAGCGCCGCGATATGCCGGTAAGAGAGATCCATGCACGTTTAGCATGCCTTTAGGAAACGCATCAAGAATATGTTGTGGAATAATAAGGCCATATTGAGCTACTACAGCCGCAGTGTATTCGCCGGGTTTGATGTTGTACTGTTTGAGCGATTCGGGCTGCTCAATATGAGCGCCATGCCGCAAAGCCAATTTTTTGACTGGCGATTCTTCGACAATCTGTTTGCGCCCAACTTTTCTGTCGGGCTGAGTGAAGACAGTGGTAATTGAAATTGAAGGATCAGAAAATAGGCCTTCTAAAATAGCGGCTGCAAATTCGTGCGTGCCAAAAAAAGCAATGTTTGTTTTCATACAAATACTAGAGGCTTTCTTTTTCCAAAGTTCTGAGATTTTTTGCTTTATCAATAAAGAGTACGCCATTGAGATGGTCTATTTCATGCTGGCAAATACGAGCAAAAAAATCGGTAGCGATAAATTCTAAGTTTTCACCGGTGCTGCTAAGCGCGGTAACTTTTATTTTTTTATAGCGGCGAACTTTTCCATAAATGAGCGGCACAGACAAGCAACCTTCCTCGTCCCATTCGCGCAATAGTCCGATTTTTTCAAATTTTGGATTGATAAGCACCAGATCTTTCTTTTTATCCGGTGTAAAATCTTTGGCAATAATGCAGAGTGCAATCGGGTTTGCTACCTGTACAGACGCGATTCCAACGCCATTTTTGTAATACATGGTTTCGATCAAATCTTTTGTAAATGTTTTGATTTCAGGAGATTTTATTTCTTCCAAAGTTAAATCGCGAGAAACTTTGTGAAGCAATGGGTTTTCGGATTCGGGAGGGACTGGTAAGATCATACGTTGGTGATTAAGAAAAAGATAAAATTGAATTTGGGTTTGGGTCTATTTTCCACGCATCGGGCAGTTGTGCCGTGATAGCTTTGGTAGTTTTTTTGTAATTTTCGTAGTTCATTTTTACCAAGAGAATGTTCCAATATTGTCCGTTCTGATAGGCAGGAAGCGCTTCCCAAGGCCCTCGTATTGTAATATCAGGGTAGGTTTTGGTCAAATCGTCAAGATGCTGTTTAACCCGCTCTGTTTCGGCAGTAACAGTGTTGCGATCAGGGGAGCCATAGTATAATTTTAGAAGAAATTTAAAAGGCGGGTATCCTAAAGCTCTTCGTTCAGCGATTTGTTGCGCGTAAAAAGTTTGCGGGTCAAATAAATGGGCAAACAGGGTATGTTCCGGATGGTCGGTTTGGATAACAAGACTGGAGTTTGAAGATAGGTTAAATTGAGCATCGCGTAATTGCTGCCAGACTTGTTCGGCAATTTTATATTCGGGAATAAATAAAGATGAATCCGCGTCTAAAAATATGCAAAGCGAAATGCGTTCCCAGGCCAGATGAGGCCAGGCCATCTGAGTGCCGATAATAATTTTTGCTCCAGGTGCGTTTAGTTTATCTCGCGCGTCTTGGTCGCTGTCAATGCGTACAATGGCGCGTGTGTCTGTGGCGCTTACGATTTTTTTCACCAGATCTTCCGCCAATTGAGTGCCCGCGCCATACATGTTGACGTTAGTGCCGGCGCATTTTTTGCATTGCGAAAGCATCGGCTCGCTCCATCCGCAATAATGGCAATTGAGCGTGTTGTTTTTTTGGTGATAGGTGAGAGAGATGTTGCAGTGCGGGCATTGCAGTACTGTGCCGCAATCTTGGCAGCCTACATAGCCTACGGTGCCGCGTCGATTGATAAAGAAAAATATATCGCCGGTTGGGTGAGAGTTAAATTCTTCCAATGCGTCATGGCTTAACAGGCTGAAATTTTTTAAACGGCGCTGGGCGCGCATGTCTACAATTTGAGTTGGTTTGCGGATTGGCTCTATGGATACGCCGGTATTTGCATATACATTTTTCTCCGAGAAAAACATGGTTTCAACGGACGGTGTGTGTGCAAGCAGATGCATTGGCGCGCCATGATGTTTGGATAAAAACAGCGCCGCATCTCTGGTGTGAAACCGCGGAGCCATATCCCAGCTTTTATAATTCGGATTTCCTTCATCATCGAGTATAATCTGCTGCAAATTATGCCATGGCAAAAACAGCGCAGCTCGTGTGCCGATAATAATATTTTTTTCACCGTGCCAAATTTGCATCCAGGCCGCAAATAATTCTTTTGGCGTTAGTTCGCTGTTTACCACAATGCTGCGCCGGTTCATTTCGGATGTCAGCAAGCCCGTTATTTTTTGCGCGTCCGCAATTTCCGGAATTAAAATAAGCGTTTGAGCAGGTGCGGTTTGTATTAGAGATTGCAGAGTACGCTGTTTTTCTTCAGTGGTGCGATATAGCGACAGCACAGGTTTGTGCGGAGTCGGTGATAGTTGTGCGGAAGATAAAGTTTGTGGAGAAGCATTTTTGAGTTTTCTTTTTTGCAACGGCGGTAAGTTTGTTTTTAAAAGAAAGCCGACTGAAACATGGTAAAATTCAGAAATTTCAACTATAAAATCAAGCTGGGCTTTGGTTAAGGCGGGCTGATTAAATACTATCTCTGAAACAGGCTTTAATTTTTTTTGATCAATTTCATTATTTTGATCAAGCAGCGCCTGCACAACACCATATTCTTCGCTGCGTCTAAACGGTATGCGCACTAATTGCCCTATGGCGATTGTGTCTTTAAGCTGGTCCGGTACGGTATAATCAAGTGCTGGCAGTGAAATTGGAATGCGTTTGGCGGGAATAACTTTTGCAATCATATACCCACGGTCATGGCTAAAATTAAAGAAGGAAGTTGGCGGTTAGATGCCCAACACCAAACGGGGCTTCGTATGCGTAAGAGCGATAGGTGTTGTGGAATCCTTGTAAAATACTCATGAGAATTAAAAAAGTTTTAAAACCGCATTCCGCGGCATTGGCCACCATTTCGGCGTCAAGCTGAAGCA
>CAZLNR010000002.1:0-29621 GCA_964561035.1 uncultured Gammaproteobacteria bacterium
CGGCTGGACAAAAATCTATTCCGACCACTCGGTAATAGTGCCGTGTAAGGACTAAACTTATGGCTGAGTTTATTAGAAGCAAGCCACACGTAAACATTGGTACTATTGGTCACGTTGACCATGGTAAAACCACATTGACTGCTGCAATCTTGTCAGTATTGCGCACTCGTGGTGGAGCCGCCTCCAATAAAGGTGTAGATGATTTGGATAAATCACCAGAGTCTAAAGCTCGTGGTATTACCATCTCTACTGCTCACGTAGAATACGAAACCGATAACAGACACTATGCTCACGTTGACTGTCCAGGTCACGCTGACTATGTTAAAAACATGATTACCGGTGCCGCTCAGATGGACGGTGCTATTTTAGTTGTTTCCGCAGCTGACGGACCAATGCCTCAGACTCGTGAGCACATCTTGCTTGCTCGTCAGGTTGGCGTACCTTATATCGTTGTTTTCTTGAATAAAGTTGACCAAGTTTCTGATCCAGAATTGATTGACTTGGTTGAAGCTGAAGTTCGCGATCTCCTTAAGAAATATGATTTCCCTGGAGACACAACCCCTATTATTAGAGGTTCCGCTTTGCAAGCTTTGCAAAACCCAGGAGATGAAGCTGCTTCCAAACCAATCTTGGAACTTATGAAAGCAGTTGACGAATATATTCCACAACCTCAGCGTGATACCGATAAGCCATTCTTGATGCCTATCGAAGACGTATTCTCCATTGAAGGCCGCGGTACAGTAGTAACCGGTCGTATGGAAAGAGGTATTGTTCGTTTGAACGACGAAGCTGAAATCGTTGGTATTAAAGATACTCAAAAGACCGTTGTAACTGGTGTTGAAATGTTCAACAAGCAGTTGAAAGAAGGTCAAGCTGGCGATAACGTTGGTTTGTTGCTTCGTGGTACTAAGAAAGAAGATGTGGAACGCGGTATGGTTATTGCTAAACCAGGAACCATTACTCCTCACACTGATTTTGAAGCAAAAGTATATATCTTGACCAAAGAAGAAGGTGGTAGACACAAACCATTCTTCAAAGGTTATAAACCACAGTTCTACATCAGAACTACCGATGTGACTGGTGAAGTAGAATTGCCAGCAGGAACCGAAATGGTTATGCCAGGCGACACTATTACTTTCACTGTTCGCTTGATTACCCCAGTAGCCATGGAAGACAAGATGAACTTCGCTATCCGTGAAGGTGGTAAGACTGTAGGCGCAGGCGTGGTAACTAAGATCTTAAAATAATTTTTACTCTTTCTCCCTGCCTCGGTCTTGTGCCGGGGCAGGGCAAGAAAGAATTTAATCGCTCCTTATGAAAGAATCTCAGACTCATAAAAAAACAGCTGAAGAAACCGTAAGCCGAATTAGAATTAAAATTCGCGCTTATGACAATAAAATCATAGATCAGGCAACAAAAAATATTATTGAAACTGCCGAAAGACACGGTGCGCAAATTATCGGTCCGATTCCTTTGCCAACCGAAAAGACCAAATTTACTGTTAACCGCTCTACGTTTGTCCATAAAGATGCTCGTGAGCAGTATGAAATGCGCGTGCATAAACGTCTTATCGATATTGTCAACCCAAGCGCTAAAACAGTAGATGCTCTTATGAGTTTGCAGGTGCCTGCTGGTGTCGATATTGAAATAAAGATGTAAGGGTCTTGACAAATAAAACAAATCAGAGTAAAATTAGGGTACTTAAAAAAAGTTATTTCAGGTTACATAAATAAGATCCGCGTTTTGTTAAAAAACAACGAAAACATTTATACGGCCAGAAAGAACAGGAGAAAACGCTATTTAAATTTAACGTACAATAAGCCAATCTAAAAAAGCCGAAACGCGGCTTTATAAATGTAGATAAGGCTAGAAACGAAAACGCAATTAATAATGGTCTAGGTGTTTATTTTAAGCATCGCAAACCAGATATAGTAATTACGCTGTCGTTTCTAGTTTTTATTTACAAGAATGGCGATGTGTATCCTGCTAGAAATAGTAGCGTACAAAAAATTACGAAAATACAAAAACAAATTTCGTGTTTTCGCAAGCATTTTGTAAGTCTGTAATCATTATATGAAATTTATTTTAGGCAAAAAAATGGGCATGACACAGGTGTTTTTACAGAACGGACTCGTAGTGCCAGTCACTAAAGTTCAAGCTGGTCCTTGTCAGATAATAGAAGTGAGAGAAAATGACGGTGTAAAAGCCGTGCAAATTGGTTTTGGAGAAACTAAAGAATCAAGATTGGCTAAGCCTCAAGTAGGTCATTTAAAAGATTTGGACAAGGTTAAAAATTTGCGTGTATTTACCATTGAAACCGGCGCTTCCGTAAAAAGAGGTGATACAATTACAGTTGATACTTTTACTGCTGGCGATAAAGTACAGGTAGTGGGTGAATCAAAAGGTAAAGGTTTTGCCGGTGTGGTAAAACGCCATCATTTTAGAGGCGGACCCGCTTCCCACGGTCATAAAGACAATTTGCGCATGCCTGGTTCCATTGGCGCCGGCGGTGTGCAGAGAGTGTTTAAAGGTATGAGAATGGGCGGTCGCATGGGTGGTGACAGAGTAACAATTAAAAACTTAGAAATTGTGCAAGTGCACCCTGAATCCGCTGAAATCTATATTAAAGGCGCGGTTCCAGGAGGGCGCAATGCATTGCTTTTGATCAGTGCCGATGGTGTGTTGAAAGTAGCAGAAAATGCTGCTCCAGCATCTATGCCAGTTGTTGAAGAAGCAAGCATTTCCGCTGAGCAAACAAATCAATAATCAATTTCTGTACACATTAATATGAAGGCAAAAGTCTACAATTTAGCAGGAAAAGAAACTGGTGAAATGAACCTTTCCGAAGCTGTCTTTGGTGTTAAAGCAAAACCAGAAATAGTTCATGAGGTGTTTATTGCTTTGCAAAATAACCAAAGAGAACCATGGGCAGACACTAAAAATAGAGGAGAAGTTCGCGGTGGTGGTAAAAAACCATGGCAGCAGAAAGGTACTGGCCGTGCTCGTCACGGTTCTATCCGTTCTCCGATTTGGAAGGGCGGCGGCGTGACTTTTGGTCCTTTATCAATCAGAAACTATAAAACAAAAATCAATAAAAAGATTAAGAATTTGGCGCTGCGCATGTGTTTGAGTGATCGTGCTGAAAATAAGTCTTTGCTGGTAGTTGAAGATTTTAATTTTGCTGAACCAAAAACTAAATTGTTTACTCAATTTATGTCCGTATTGCCAGTTAAAGCAAAGTCAATTTTGGTTTTGACTCCAGGTAAAAATGAACAGGTGTTGCGCATGACAAAAAATATCAAAGCAGTTAAAACTGTGCGCGCTGAGGATGTTAATGTAATGGATGTTTTAGCAAATTCAATTGTTGTTACCAATAAAGCGGGAGTAGAGAAATTGGAAACAGTTTTAAATAAAAATAAATAGTTTTCGTGTATGGGATTACTTAATAATTGGCTTAACAAGCAGGACAAAGAACAGCTAGAGCAAAGCGGTGAAAAGAAAGGCGCTGTTGTTAAAGCGCAAAAAGCCGTTCGCAGTAAAACTGCCAAACCGGCTGCTAAACCTGCACGCAAAAGAGAAGAAACTGCCGAAGAAAAAACCAAAGAAGCTGCGCCAAAAGCAAAAGCCGCAAAAGTTTCTTTGCACAGTCAGTCTTTTAAAGTGTTGGTTAGACCATTGGTTACTGAAAAAAGCGCTGTAGCAGAATCTGTTGGAAAATACAGCTTTGTAGTTAATAAAGATGCAAACAAAAATCAGGTTAAGGCTGCGGTTATGGAAATTTATGGAGTAAAACCGTTGCGCGTACACGTTGCCAACGTAGATGGGCGCCGTGTTCGTTTTGGAAGAGCTGCAGGTCGTCGCTCTGATTACAAAAAAGCCATTGTGACATTGCCAGCTGGCAAAACCATCGACATTCACGCTGGTGTATAAGTAAGTTTATTAAAAAAGTAGAAAAGTTTTACAGTCAAGTATGCCTATCAAGATTTACAAACCAACAAGTGATGGACGCAGACATTCAAGTGTGCAGAGTTTTTCTGACGTTACCAAAAAGACGCCGGAAAAATCCCTGATTGTTTTTTTGACTCCACATTCTGGACGCAATAACCAAGGTGTATTAACCGTACGACACCAGGGTGCTGGCGTAAAGAAATTTTATCGTTTGGTTGACTTTAAGATGCAAAAATTTGATACAGAAGCAACTGTGTTGGCTATTGAGTACGATCCAAATCGCGGTCCTCGTATTGCTTTAGTTCAATATGCAGATGGCGTAAAGTCATACGTATTGGCACCGGAAGGATTGCATGTAGGCGACAAGATAACTTCATCACAAAAAGCAGTTGAAGCAAAAACTGGTAATCGCATGCCGCTTGAATTTATTCCAGTAGGTATGTTTATAAACAATGTTGAGCTTACTCCGGGCAAAGGCGGCCAATTGGTTCGCGGTGCCGGCTTATCAGCCCAGTTGGTAGGTAAAGAAGATGCATACGCGTTAGTGAAACTTCCTTCTGGAGAAGTAAGAAAAATTTTAAAAGAGTGTGCAGCTACAATCGGAGCCATGGGTAATGCTGATTATGGATTGATAAGATGGGGTAAGGCAGGTAGAAATCGTATGCGCGGTATTCGTCCGAGAGTCAATGGTAAGAACATGAATCCAGTAGATCACCCGCACGGTGGTGGTGAGGGTCACAACCCAATTGGTCAAAAGAGAGGCCCTCAAACTGTATATGGTAAGCCGGCCATGGGCGTTAAGACACGCAAACCAAGCAAGTGGAGTGATAAATTCATTGTTAAATCACGCAAAGTAAAATCCGCATAGTTAATTACCAACAGCAATCATACAACCATATGTCTAGAAGTTTAAAAAAAGGCCCTTACGTTGATCCTCGCGTACTGAATAAAGTTGAGAAAGCAAAAGCGAGCGGTAAAAGACAGCCAATCAAAACATGGTCACGCGCATGTGTGATCTCTCCAGAAATGGTTTCCCACACATTTTTAGTGCACAATGGAAAAGATTTCTTGAGTGTTTTGGTGGATGAAAATATGGTTGGCCACCGATTAGGTGAGTTTGCTCCAACTAAGAAATTTATTCGCCACGGTGGTAAAATGGCTAAAGAGCAAGAAGGTGCCGCAACTGCCGCTGCTGCCCCTGCTGCCAAAGCAGCCCCTGCGTCTAAATCAGCCAAAAAATAATTAATATATGACAGAAGTAACAGCAAAATTAAGATTTTTGAGAATGGGTCCGCGCAAGGTTCGTTTAGTGGTAGATATGATCCGCGGCAAAAAAGTGGTTAAAGCAATGGATATTTTATCCGTATTGCCAAAAAGAGCCGCTTTACCAGTTTTAAAATTATTGAATTCCGCAGTGGCCAACGCTAAACATAACCATTCGTTGGCTATAGAAGATTTGGTGGTTTCAAAAATTTATGTTGATGGCGGGCCAGTATTAAAGCGTTCTATGCCAAAAGCGCATGGACGAGCTACTCCGATCAGAGAGCGAACCAGCCATATCAATTTATTTTTATCTCCGATAGAAAAGAAAGATGCGGCTAAAACTAAAAAAGTTAAATCTAAGTCATAATTCCACGTTTTTATAAGACTATGGGACATAAAGTACACCCAAAAATTCACCGAATTCCGACTATCTACTCTTGGGATTCAAAATGGTTTGCAAGAAATGGACAGCTTCCTTTGTTTTTAAAACAAGAAGTTGCTATTAGAGAGTTTTTAAGCAAAAAATTAAAAGATTCTTTGCTGGACGGAATTAGTATTGAGAGAACTCCAAAAGATTTAACTGTGTATATTTTATCTGCAAAACCAGGTACCATCATTGGTCGCGGAGGCCAGGGCTTGGAAGGATTATGCAAAGAAATTGAAAAAAAGATTTTGCAACAAAAATTAAAAGTTAAAATCAATGTTTTGGAAGTTCGCCAACCTGCTTTGTCTGCTCAGATTGTAGCGCAAAACGCAGCGAATGATATTGAAAAACGTTTTCCATTCCGCCGTGTAATGAAACAGGTGATTGAGCGCGTAATGAGCGCAGGAGGGCAGGGAGTAAAAATTTCCATGAGCGGACGTTTAAACGGTGTTGAAATTGCCAGAACAGAAAAATTAAGTGCTGGAAAAATGTCTTTGATTACTTTGCGCAGTGATGTGGATTATGCCTTGGCAGAAGCACATACATTGTATGGAAAAATCGGTATCAAAGTATGGATCTATAAAGGAGAAGCGTTTAGCCGTCGAGATAAATTCGCTAAAAAAGATGACGAAGCTGGAAAAGAAGAAAAAAAGAAAAAATTAACTAAATAAAAATGAATAAGGCCGGGCTTCAGCGAGTGTTGCCCGACATGATTTCGCTAAATCAAATATGTTGTTACCAAAAAAAGTATTACATAGAAAATGGCAAAAAGGCCGCCGCAGACAAAAAGGCGTGGCAACACGAAGTAATTTTGTCGCCTTTGGAGAATACGGCATAAAGAGCGTTGAACATGGTTGGATTAGCAGCCGTCAGATTGAAGCTATTCGCCGTGTTTTGACTCGCTATGTAAAAAAAGGTGGTAAAATTTGGATTCGCATATTCCCAGATAAGCCAATCACTAAAAAAGGCAATGAAACACCGATGGGTGGTGGTAAGGGTTCTCCTGATCACTATGTTGCTGTAGTGAAGCCAGGAACTGTGATGTTTGAAATGGGTGGTATTCCAGAATCTACAGCCCGTGAAGCTATTGATATGGCTTCTTACAAAATCGGCGTACGCACCAAATTTGTTACAAAACACTAATTTATTTCACAGTTTAGCTTAATCTATTATTATGAATTGGGAAGACTTAAAAAATAAAGGCCAACAAGAATTGCGAGAGCTCTTATCTGAAACCAGAAATGAAATTCGCAGTTTGCTTTTTCAAGCACATAATCGAAACTTGAAAGAGGTTCATAAAATTTCATTGGCTAAAAAAACAGTTGCACGAATTAGTATGCTTTTAAAAGCAAAATCAGGAAACAAATTACAATAAAATAATATGTCAGCTCAAAAAACACAATCACAACCAGAAAAAAACAACCGAACATTTGAAGGTACGGTCGTATCAACAGCCATGCACAAAACAATTGTGGTACGAGTTGATGCTATGGTGCTTCATACAAAATATAACAAAAGTTATAAAACCAGTAAAAAGTATTCCGTACACGATGAAAAGGCAATGGCTAAAGTCGGAGATGCAGTTGTTTTTGAAGAGTGCCGGCCAATTTCAAAAACCAAAAAATGGAGATTGGTGCGCGTGAAAAATACTAAATAATGTTTATAGAACCAATAAGGTCTTAAAAAAAGTATATGATCCAACATCGTTCAATGCTGAAAGTAGCCGATAATAGTGGGGCAAAAAAATTACAATGCATCCGTGTTTTGGGTGGGTATAAAAAAAGATATGCAATTATCGGAGATATAGTTACATGCGCTGTGAAAGAAGCGTCGCCTCATGGATTGGTAAAAAAAGGCGATGTGGTTCATGTAGTTATCGCTCGCTTGCGCAACGATACCCGCAGACCAGATGGTACCTATATTCGTTTTGATGATAACGCCGCAATTATCGTAGATAGAAAATCGAAAGAGCCAAAAGGAACTCGCATCTTGGGTCCAGTGGCCAGAGAATTGCGCGCTAAAGGTTTTCAAAAAATAATTTCTTTAGCTCCTGAAGTACTATAAAAAGTAATCAATTTCAAAACTGTATAATACCGTGTTATGAAAATTAAAACTAACGACAAAATAAAAGTAATCAGCGGCAAAGATGCTGGAAAGACCGGCAAGGTTATTCAGGTTTTTCCAAAAGAAGAGCGCGTCGTAGTGGAAGGCGTTAACATGATTAAAAAATCAATGAAAGCCAACAAGAAAGGCGAGAAAGGACAGGTAATAGAACTGGCAGGACCGATGCATATGAGTAATGTCGCTCTGGTATGTCCAAAATGCGGCCGAGAAACCAGAGTAGGTTATAAGACCGAAGGCGACACCAAACAAAGAGCGTGCCGCAAATGTAAAGAATTAATTGACTAGTATGCAAGTAAATTTATACGAAAAATATAAAAAAGAAATTGTCCCGGCACTCAAAAAAGAGTTGGGGCTAAAAAACGTCATGCAGGTGCCAAAGATTCAGAAAATTATATTGAATGCGGGTATCGGACGTTTTGTGAAAGAGCCTCGTTTTATTGAAAATGTTGAAAATACATTGTCAAAAATCAGCGGTCAAAAGCCAATGCGCACTAAAGCAAAGAAATCCATTTCAAATTTTAAAACCAGAGAAGGAATGGAAATCGGTGTGGCGGTAACATTACGCGGCGTAAAGATGTACCAGTTCTTAGAAAAATTACTATCCATCACGCTGCCTCGTGTCAGAGACTTCAGAGGCTTATCCGAGAAAAGCTTTGATAAAAATGGAAATTATGCAATTGGTTTTAAAGAGAACCTTGCATTCCCAGAAATTAAAGCAGATGAACTTGAAAAAATCCACGGTTTACAGATCATTATAAATACAAACGCAAAAAATAAGGTCGCAGGCAAAGCATTATTAACTCACATTGGCTTGCCCTTTGTAAAATAATATATCAACACATAGAACACACATTATGGCAACCCAATCACAAATTGCAAAATCAAATAGAAAACCAAAATTCTCTACCCGAATTGTTAGACGATGCTGGAAATGCGGTCGTGTACACGGATATATAGGAGAGTTTGGTTTGTGCAGAATTTGCTTTCGCGAATTAGCGAACCAGGGAAAGATTTCGGGTGTTCGTAAATCAAGTTGGTAATTTAATTTTATATATTATGATGACGGATCCTATCGCTGACATGCTAACCCGCATACGCAACGCCTCTTTAATCAATAAGAAAGAGGTGGCTGTGCCATTTTCCAAAATCAAAATGCATATCGCAAATATTTTGGTTAAAGAAGGGTATTTAAAAAAAGCTGAAGAAGTGTCAGCAAAAACTGCTTCTTCAGAAAAAGGTGTTCACCCATATATTGCGCTTACTTTGCAATATAATGGATCTGCGCCTGCAATCACCCATATCAAAAGAATTAGTAAACCAGGTCACCGACGCTATGTGAAGAAAGATGAAATCGAGAAAGTGCTGAGTGGATTTGGTGTTGCGATTCTCTCCACCCCAAAAGGCTTGCTTACCAACGAAGAAGCACGCAAGCATGATGTGGGCGGTGAATTGATTTGCGAAGTTTATTAATAATCAGCTCCAAGCTACAATAATATGTCTAGAATAGGCAAAAAGAACATTATCCTACCAGCCGGAGTGTCCGCCACGGTAGAAAAAAATCAAATTTCCGTAAAAGGACCAAAAGGCGAACTGAAGCTTGCTATTCATCCGCGCGTGGTTGTTGCTTGCGGTAACAATGAAATTACAACTAAAGTTGCGAATGAAAATAATAAGCAAGATCAGGCGTTGTGGGGTACTTTTGCCAGTTTAATAATCAACATGGTGAAAGGTGTTACTCAAGGATTCAAAAAAGAACTGGAAATTAACGGTGTTGGTTACAAAGCTGCAATGAAAGGGCAAAACTTGATGTTAGAAGTTGGTTTTTCACACCCAGTTGAAGTAAAACCAATGCCCGGCATTAAATTTGCTGTAGAAAAGAATATTATTACAGTTGAAGGTTC
Source organism: uncultured Gammaproteobacteria bacterium (assembly GCA_964561035.1). GTDB lineage: Bacteria > Patescibacteriota > Patescibacteriia > Magasanikbacterales > GWA2-37-8 > XYD2-FULL-39-9. The sequence continues at coordinate 9,661 of CAZLNR010000002.1, forward strand.
TGATAAACAGATGGTAGGTGAGATGGCTGCTCAAATCAGAAAAGTGCGCAAGCCAGAACCATATAAAGGAAAAGGTATTAAGCATGTTACCGAGTTTATTCAGCGCAAAGCAGGTAAGACCGCAGCTAAATCCGCTTAAACCTAACATTATTTCATAATATATGAAACGAGTATTTACTAAAAATAAAAGCAAATTACGCGAAATAAGACATGTTCGCATTCGTAAAGCTTTGATTGGCACTGCTACAGAGCCTCGCTTGTCTGTTTTTCGTAGTTTACGAGGTATGAAAGTGCAGATCATTGATGATGCCGCAGGTAAAACATTATGTGCGGCCGACGCCAAAGAAGTTAAAGAAAAAAAAGCTGAAGACAGATCCGGAAAGGTGGCAGTAAGCTACTTGTTAGGAAAATTACTAGCAGAAAAAGCTAAAGCTAAAGGTATTTCTGTGGTAAAATTTGACCGAGGCGGTTATAAATATCATGGACGCGTGAAAGCTTTGGCTGATGGCGCTCGTGAAGGCGGTTTGATTTTCTAAAATAGTTATTAAGTAGATATTTAAGTATGAGTAAACCAATGGGAAGAAGAGGCGATAAACAAAAAGAAAAACCTGAATTTGATCAGTATATTTTAGATTTGAGCCGTGTAACCAGAGTTACCAAAGGCGGTAAACATATGAGTTTCCGCGCCGGTGTTATTTTAGGTGATCGCCGTGGTAAGGTAGGGTTTGGTTTGGCCAAAGGAAAAGACGTGCAATTGGGTGTTGACAAAGCAGTTCATCAAGCTAAAAAGAACATGATTGTAGTGCCAATTGTCCATGAAACTATTCCGCATGCAGTGGTATGCAAATTTAAAGCAGCTACGATATTTTTGAAACCTGCTCCAAAAGGATCCGGTATTATTGCCGGTGGCGCTACCAGAGCTATGCTTGAACTTGCTGGTATTCCTAATGTATCCTCAAAAATTTTAGGAAAAACAAAAAATAAAGTTACAATCGTAAAAGCGACTTTCCAGGCTTTGCAAATGTTTAAAAAAGATCACAAAAAAGAATCAGCCGCAAAACCAGCTGATGTTGAATAATCTGTTTGAAGCAAGACGATTAAATAATAAAAGGGAAACTTATGTCTTTACATATACACACAATTAGACCGGCTAAAGGCGCAAAATCTTCACGCAAATTAGTGGGAAGAGGTAACGCTTCTGGTCATGGTACTACTGCCGGCAGAGGTGGCAAGGGTCAAACTGCCCGTTCTGGCGGAAGCAGCGGAACTGTTCGCCGTGGTTTTAAATTCCAGCTGCAATCAACTCCAAAATTGCGAGGCTTTACCAGCTTGCAAACCAAAGCCAGTGAAATTTATCTTTCTGATTTGGAAAATAAATTTAAAGATGGTGATGTGGTAAACATGGAAGCTTTGAAAGAAAAGAATTTGGTTAATGCATATACCAAAACTGCCAAAGTGCTTTCAACTGGTTCTATTACCAAAAAATTAACTGTAGAAGGCGTTGCTTGCACAAAGGGTGCAGCCGAAAAAATCAAAGCAGCCGGTGGAGATATTAAATAATACCGCATCTAGTGGTATTATTATAATATTGTTTGTCTTCAACTCATAACTTCATTGCTATGTGGGAAAAAATGCAGCAAATTTGGAAAATTAAAGAAATCAGAAATAAAATTTTGTATGTATTGGGAATGCTGGTAGTTTTTAGATTAGTTGCCCATATTCCAATTCCTGGCGTAAACTTAGCAAATTTACAGCGTTTTTTAGAAAGTAATAAAATCTTCGGTTTTCTTGATGTGTTTTCCGGCGGTACAATGAAGAATTTTTCTATTGTCATGTTAGGTGTTGGGCCTTATATTACTTCTTCAATTATCTTCCAGCTTCTCACCATGATTGTGCCAAGTTTAGAAGAACTTTCCAAAGAAGGTGAATCTGGCCAGCAAAAAATAAACTCATATACTCGTTTGCTTACTGTGCCGCTGGCATTCTTTCAATCGTTTGCCATGATTAAACTGCTTAATAATTCTGCTTTGCCAATTATTACCGATTTGTCCGCGCTGCATATGGCAATTATTATGACCACTATTACAGCTGGTACGGTATTTCTTATGTGGGTCGGTGAATTGATTTCAGAAAAGAAGGTCGGCAATGGTTTGTCTCTGCTTATTTTTGCTGGTATCGTCTCTGGTTTCCCTGGCGCAGTGCGTAATTTTTTCATCAACTACGACTCATCTGATTTTTATACATTTGTTTTGTTTGCCGGATTGGCCGTGTTAACTGTTATTAGCGTTGTATTTATTAATGAAGGCCAGAGAAATATTCCAGTTAACTATGCCAAACAAGTGCGCGGCAACACCATGTATGGTGGCAACTCAACCCATTTGCCGTTGCGCGTTAATATGTCTGGTGTGATTCCAATTATCTTTGCAATTTCTCTGGTTATGTTCCCATCGCTGATTGCTCAATTTTTTGTTCATGCCAAAACTGCTTGGATCGCTTCTTTGGCAGCCAAAACCATTGTGTTGTTCCAGAATCAATTGTTCTATGGTATTGTGTATTTCTTATTAGTATTCGGCTTCACATATTTTTATACCGCTGTTATTTTCCACCCGCAAAAAATGGCTGAAAATTTGCAGAAACAAGGTGGTTTTATTCCAGGCATTCGTCCCGGCATTGAAACCGAGAAATATTTAGGTCAAACCATGAATAGAATCAATTTAACTGGTGCTTTATTCCTGGGTGTGATTGCTATTTTACCGCTTATAGCTCAGTACGTTATGGGCACAACAAATTTAGCTATTGGTGGCACTAGCTTGCTTATCGTGGTATCGGTTGCTATTGAAACATCAAAGCAGATTAGCGCTCAGCTAACCATGCATGCGTACGATCAGGTATAAGGTTTTATCAGGGTTGAAAAGAAGCTAAAAAAATGATAAAATAAAAAGGCTGAAAAGCCTTTTTTGTTTGAAACAAGCGCCAAAAAACAATCAAAACCAAGAAATATATATGAAAAAAATTATTATCATGATGGGGCCGCCTGGTTCTGGCAAAGGCACTCAGGCCAAGAAAATTGCGGCAAAATATAACTATGCTCATATTTCCAGCGGTGATTTATTGCGCGCGCTTTCTGCTCAAAACGAGCTAAGTCAAACCGAAAAAGAGGCTCTTGCGCAAATGCAGACTGGTAATCTGGTTTCAGATGATCTTGTTTATAAGCTGGTGTTTAATAAAATTGAAAACGAACTTGCTTTGGGTAGGGGTGTAGTATTAGACGGAGCAATTCGCAATATAGAACAGGCTCAGGGTTTTGAAACTTTTTTTGAGAAGAAAAATTTAACAAACGAAATTTTAGTATTAGAGGTTAAATTAAGCGATGAGGAATCGTTAGCTCGATTAACAACTCGTCGCATGTGCAGTCGATGTGGTGAAATCATTTCAGCGGAAGAAAGCAGGGCCCACTCGGTTTGTAAAAAATGTTCGGGCGAACTGGTAACGCGCGCTGATGATAATGCCGAAGTGGTAAAACAGCGTATTGAAAAACAGGGCAATAAAACGATGGCGCCGATCATTGGTTTTTATGCAGATAAAGGAACGCTGGTTTCGGTAGACGGCAGCAAGTCAATTGAAGAAGTAGAAAAATCCATAGATAAGATTTTAACTGCATAAATTTATGCTTATTAAAAATACTGAGGAAATAAAATTGATTAAAGAAGGCGGTGAAATTATGGGGCGAATCCTAGAAGAGCTGGCAGCTATGTGCAAGCCCGGTGTTGATGTGTTTGATATTGATAAAGCCGCGGAAGAAAAAATTATTGCTGCAGGCGGCAGGCCTGCATTTAAGGGGTATAAAACAAAGTTTGCCGACACGGCATTTCCAGCCACCATTTGCGCTTCTCGCAATGAAGAGTTGGTGCATGGCATACCTAAAAAAGGAACTCTCTTAAAAGACGGTGATATATTTACTGTTGATATTGGCATGGAATGGCCAGCGCCAATTCCAGGCAAAAGCCGTGGATATTATACCGACACAGCTGTAACAGTTCCGATTGGTAAAATTGCCCCAAAAACCCGAGAGTTGTTGCGAGTAACGCAAGAATCTTTGGAAGCGGGAATCAGAGCGATTAAACCGGGAAACACAGTTGCTGATATTGGCAGGGCTGTTGAAGACTATATAAAATCTCAAGGTAAATATGGTATTGTGCGTGATTTGGTTGGGCATGGAGTAGGCCATCAAGTGCACGAAGAGCCAAGAATTCCCAATTACTACGATCGTAATCTGGAATATATTATATTAAAACCAGGCATGGTAATTGCGGTTGAGCCAATGGTTTCTTTGGGAACATGGAAAGTAAAAACCGCCGATGACGGCTGGACTATTGTAATGGGCGATGGTAGTTTAAGCGCTCATTTTGAACACACAATAATTATTACCAAAAGCGGTCATATTGTTGCAACCAGAAGACCGAGTGAAAAATAAAATATGAAATTGCTTGGCGTTGATTATGGTACAAAAAATATCGGCTTAGCGCGCGCCAGCACCGACGTGCCAATTGCGCTGCCTTTTGGTATAATAGATAATGCAGATCATGAGAATGCTATGGCTCAGCTGCTTCAGATGATCCAAACTGAGGGGATAGAAAAAATAATTGTCGGTTTGCCATTTGGGCTAGATGGATCGGAAAATGAAAATACAAAGCGTATCAGAAATTTTTTTTCAGAAATGCAGTCGCGCGTCAACACGCCAGTTGAATTTATTAACGAAATGTTTTCTTCTCATGCCAGCGACCGGTTAAGCGGCGGTGCTAGCCGAGATGAAAAATCAGCTATGATCATTTTGCAAAATTATTTGGATCGTCGCATATAACCATATACAAACTATATGTTGTTTTTTAGCAATATTCTAAACGGAAAAATTCGTGATCATTCCGATCAGGTGGTGGGTAAAGTATATGATATTGCGATTACAACGGAAAAAGATGGTTTTCCGGCAGTGGCGGGAATTGTATATTTGGGCAAAGAAAAACAAAAAAAGATTATTAACGCTAAAGATGTAGAAACTTTTGGCACAGATTACTTAGTTTTAAAAAATCATCTTGCCGGAGTTGATATAGATCAATATCCAGAAAAAAATCTGGTTTTTTTGCGTGAAACAGTTTTGGATCGACAGATTGTTGATTTGGCTGGGGTGCGAGTGGTGCGTGTTAATGATTTGCAATTTGGACTTATTCAGGGAACTGTATGTGTAGTAGCGTTAGATATTGGCAAGCTTGGACTGTTGCGACGCTTGGGTATTGATGTGCGTTTTTTTACGTTCTTGCGTCCAGAATTAGTAGAATGGAAAAATGTACGGCTGCTTGGCGATAAATTGCAGCTGTCTATGAGTGGAAAGGAGTTAGTCAAGCTTCATCCGGCCGATATTGCCAATATTATTGAAAAATTAAACCTGAATCAGGGCAGTGAATTGTTAGAAGTGTTAGATAAAAAAATCGCTGCTCGCGTATTGGAAGAGTTGGAGCCAGAACTGCAGAAGATTTTGGTGCAAAATTTGGGAGCAGAACGGGCTGCGGGAGTTATGCAAAAAATGTCTATTGATGAACTGGTAGACTTGCTGCAGATGCTGCCAGAATATAAATCAAAAGAAATTTTACAAAATTTGCCTTCCGACAGTACGCAAAAAGTGCGTAAAATTTTGGCATATCATGAAGATACAGCCGGCGGCCTGATGACCACTGAATATGTTTCGGCGTATCTGGAAACTACTGTGCAAGAAGTGGTGGAGTTAATCAAAAAAACCTACCATCTGCATCGTGGCGTGTATTTTGTTTATATAACCAATGCTGTTGGAGAGTTTAAAGGCGTAGTTTCAGTACGTAAATTGTTGGTTTCAGAAAGAAATCAAACCATGAGCGAATTGCTTGATGATCATAGTACGGAGAAAGCCACGGCTACGCCAGATCAAACAGTATCTGAGATTGCGGCGTTGATGACAAAGTATAACCTAACATCATTAGCGGTATTGGATACAGATAAAAAAATGCTTGGAGTTATCACTGTGGATGATATCATGCGCCATTTTGTGCCGCACGCGTAAAAATCTTCTCAAGAATCAGTATTTCTATGTTTGCCAAATCAAAATATTTTTTACCAAAACTTCTGTTCTTCTTTAGTGTTATTGGCCCTGGAATTATAGCGGCCAATGCGGATAATGATGCCGGGGGTATAAGCACATATTCAGTAGTAGGCGCGCAATTTGGCACCTCTATGCTTTGGGTGTTGTTTTTGATCACCTTTTCACTGGCTATCACCCAGGAGATGGGTGTTCGCATAGGTTTGGTAACTCGTCAGGGATTGGGTGGTGTGATACGAGAAAATTTTGGTATTAAATGGACTGCGTTTGCTATGGTTGCCATGCTGGTGGCGAACCTGGGAACGATTACAGCCGAGTTTGCCGGCATAGCTTCCTCCTTTGAAATATTTGATATTAGTAAATATATTACCGTGCCAATTGCCGCTTTGGTAGTTTGGTTTGTGTTGTATAAGGGGTCGTTTAAAACCGCTCAAAAAGTATTTTTGATTTTTTCCGCTTTTTATATCGTATACATTATTAACGGTTTTGTGGTTAAGCCGGATTTTGGCGCCGCGTTTCATAGTATGCTTACGCCGACTTTGCAGTTTAATAGCCAGTTTTTATTGGCCATGATTGCTTTGATCGGCACCACTATAACACCATGGGGACAATTCTTTATCCAATCATTTGTGGTGGATAAGGGTTTGGATCTTAAGCACTATAAAGTGGAAAAAGCTGAAGTTTTTGCCGGAGCGTTTATTACCAACATTGTCAGTTTTTTTATCATCATCAGTACCGCAACTGTTTTTTTTAAGCATGGCTTAACTATTACCGATGCCAAAGATGCCGCGATTGGGCTAGCCCCATTGGCCGGTCGGTTTGCGCAAGCGCTGTTTGCTTTTGGTCTATTTAGCGCCTCCATGCTTGGAGCCTTTATTTTGCCAGTAGCTACCGCCTATGCGGTTTGTGAAGCGTTTGGCTGGGAGTATGGCTTTAATACTAACTGGCAGACCGGCAGTATTTTTTATAGTATTATTTTATTTTCTATTATCGTACCGGTTTTGCTAGTGCTTATTCCAAAAATTTCACTGCTTAAGGTCATGATATTTTCTCAGGATATTAATGGTATTCTGTTGCCGTTTATTTTGATTTTTGTTATGCGCATCATAAATAGTAAAAAAATAATGGGCACATACACAAACCATCTAATCGGTAATATTATTGCGTGGCTCACTATTATCGGAATAATTTTGGCTACAGCCGTATTAGTCATTTCTTCTTTTGTATAAACAGCATGCTGGCGATCGTGTTGACTCGGACAAATAGCAAGGAGTATGATCAGACAATTTCTTTGTATACTCGCGAACAAGGCAGGTTAGAGCTGCTGGCTAAAGGCATTAAAAAAATTACTAGCAAAAATTCCTCTACGCTTGAACAGTTGGCTTGCGTGGATATAGAAATCGCGTACGGCAAAGAAATTACCTATGTTACCAAAGCCCAGCCGTCGGTTTTGTTTAAACAAATATATGCAGATTTTGAAAAAATTACTTTGGCGAGCTACGCCGCTTTGTTAGTAAACGAGCAGGTTTTAGTTGGGGAAAAAGACCAGCGAATTTTTGATTTGCTATTTAGTTTTTTGGAGTTTGTAAATTCAGCGGAAAAGATTAAATCATTAAATATTGCTACCAGTTTCATTTTAAAGTTATGGCACTATCTGGGTTTTAGTATGCCAGAGCACGACCGGTGGCTTAAAGACAGCTGGGCAGACATAAATACTGCTTCAACAGATGTAGCGCAAGCGCGCCATGTTTACGAACGAGTATTGGTTTTTGCGCAGAACCATAGCGCTAAAAAACTTGCTAATTTTTTTGAACATGATAGGATTATGTAGTTAGGTATTTAGGAATATATATGCAAACATTTATACAGAATCTTGCCTCTCAGGTGGGGCAGGAAGTGGAAATAAAAGGCTGGTTATATAACAAACGATCGTCCGGTCCGATTGCGTTTTTGGAGTTGCGCGATGGCAGTGGTTGGATTCAGGCCGTGGTTGCCAAATCTGACGTGTCGGCCGAGGTTTGGGAAGCGGTAGAAAAAGCCACCCAAGAAACGTCGGTGGTTGTAACTGGTAAAGTTGCCAAACATCCGAAAAAAGAAAATGTTTTTGAGCTGCAGGTTACGAATTTTAAAACATTACAATTGGCTCAAGAATATCCAATTGCTCACAAGGAGCACGGTCCAGATTTTTTGATGGATAATCGGCATTTGTGGTTGCGCAGCAAGCGCCAGTGGGCTATTTTGCGCGTACGCGATGCTATAATTACCGCCATCAATCAGTATTTGCACCAAGAAAATTTTATCAAAGTAGATTCTCCGATTTTTACACCTAATGCTTGTGAAGGTACGACCACGCTGTTTCCAGTGCCGTATTTTGATTTAGGCACAGCCTACTTGTCTCAGTCCGGTCAACTATACATAGAAGCAGCCATTGCATCGGTAGGCAGGTGTTATGATTTTGGTCCGGTGTTTCGCGCTGAAAAAAGCAAAACAAAAAGACATTTAACCGAATTTTGGATGATGGATGCGGAAGCTGCGTTTGTGGAGCATGAAGAAAATCTAAGAATTCAAGAAGGTTTGGTAAGGCATATTATTCGTCATTGTTTGGCTAATTGCCAAGAAGAACTTCGGGTGTTAGAGCGCAATCTTGAACCGCTGCAAAAAGCTGATCAGCCATTTACTCGCTTAAGTTACGACCAGGCAATTGAAAAATTGCATGAACTTGGTTCGGATATCAAATATGGTGAAGATTTGGGCAATGATGATGAAGGTTTGCTTACCAAAGATAGCGATGTGCCGGTATTTATTGCTAAATGGCCAAAGAGCATTAAACCGTTCTACATGAAGCGAGATCCAGAAAACGAAAATTTGGTTTTGAACGATGATTTAATTGCCACCGAAGGTGCAGGAGAATTAATTGGTGGCAGCCAGCGTGAAGACAATTTTGATTTGCTTTTGGAACGCATAAAACATGAAGGATTATCTGAAGTTGACTATGATTGGTATTTGGATTTGCGCAAATATGGCAGTGTGCCACATTCTGGGTTTGGCATTGGTTTGGAGCGCACAGTTCGTTGGATAACCGGCGTGGAGCATATTCGTGAAGCAATACCGTTTCCAAGAACAATTGGAAGGTTGCGACCATAAATAGATTGTAATTTTAAAATAAAAACCTTGTTTTTTATGAGATGAAAACAAGGTTTTTTGTTTTTGTTTAAATAAAATTTGGATAAAGGAATATTGACAAAATGATAAAATCCTGCTACCAATACTGTGTAGTCATTTCTCGTTTTGCGTCGCAACACGAGGGAAAATGATGAAAATGGACAAGGTGGGAGAGGGTGTTACAACGCCCAGGATTCTCCCAGAGAGGCAATGTCATGACTGACAAGCGTGCCCCGGGAGAAGGGGCGGACAACGATGCTGGCAATGCGGATTTTGGTGGTCCGACGGTAAGGACGCCAGAGCCCCCGTCGTTTGTTGTTAGGGCGATCGGCAACATCCAGAACGACATCAATGGGCGTCGTTCCAGGGTGGTGCTGGATGATGAGGGCGGTGAGGCTGTTCCTTCCGGTGAAGTGGTTGACGCTACGATGCCCAACAGCGGTCCTGTGGCCTTGCCACCACCGCCGGTGGCGCCTAATTTGCCAGAAGGTGGCGTGTTGGGGGACTTGGGTGAAGAAGGCGGCCATTGGGCAGGGGAAAAGGTCCAGAGTTTTCTGGATGTTCTACCTACGACACCTCTGCCGCGTGACCCTCGAGTTGTCATGGCAGCCATACCCACCACTCAAGTGGTGGTTGCGCGGCCAATACAACAAGCGGTGACGCTTGCGATTGGACCAATCCCCAGCCCAGTCGCTGATTCGGCAACCATGCCCTGCGCTCAAGATCGGGACGGGTGGGTACGGCTGGCACTGGCACTGAAGAGTGTATTTGATGCACAAGTGCCGGGGGCAGTGGATGTGGTGGCGACATCTCTGAGCCCATCACTTTCGCCAGAGGAGTTCCGTAGGGATTCGTTGGTCATCTGTGTGTTGGATTGGAAGAGGTACGGAGACCTTCTTCTGGCTGAGTCCGACATACGAAGAAGTCGGCAGGTTCCGGCTGACCTCAAGAAGGCACTCCTGCTTGTCTGGGCGGACATGCGGCGATTGTTGGTGGCACCCGCCAGGTGTTTGCGAGTGAGAGGGCAGGTTGATGGTGATGTGATTTGCGAGGTTGAGCGTGGGTTCGTTCCCATGCAGGTGCAGGCAAGTAGCGCTACCTCATCCTACTTGTTGATTGCACTGGTGGCGCTGGCGCTTGTGGGTGCCGGTGTGCTAACAGTCATGGTGTTGTAGAAGGTGGGGAGGAAAAATTTGGCGCGTGCCACCACGACGCGTGCCAATAAAAAAGAGGGAAATCGTGGATTGCATAAAGCAGCTTAATTCAAATAGGCTGTTTTATTTTTTTATAATTTTTTTATTTAAAATTTAGTTATCTTTTTATTTAAAATAATTTTTTTACGGTTTACACATTGACAAAATAGGGTTTTTTTGCTAACAATAAACACAGATAACTCCCCAATGCCGGGGAGCTCTTTGACAATCCGTGGGCGACTTCGTTCGCCCCGTCGACGGAAACAGGAGTAGGCCCATGGGTATTTTCGGAAAGACCTTTTCTCAAACCCTCTCTGACATGTCTCAGCCCGGAGCTGGCACTCCGGCCAAGGCACCTGGAAAGCAGACGCTAACGGCTGGAATTCCGCCTCGTTCTGCGCCAGCACGGCCTGTCGTTGATGCTGCGGACGGCGAATTCATTGAGCATGGTCATGCGTGCTCAGTGAATCCGAATCAGGAGGGGTGTATTTTTACAGGTCCTGACGCTGCTGATCAGCGGATGAGGCTCGGCCAGTTGATTGGGGCGTATCTGCCCTTGATGAATGCTGACATGCATGCTGCGATTGGACGTCTGTTGCTTGATACCAAGTTGGCCAAGGCGCCAGCTAGCCTTGCGCTGATCCTTGTTGGATTTGCGTTTGATGTGCTGAGCTCTGGTTTGGTGAGCAAGATTGGTGCATTCGCCAAAGCTACATCTGCCGCAGCAACGGTTGCCAAAGGCATCAGCCAGGCAACGGATCAGGGCGTGTCTTCTCTTGTGAATGGTCTCAGTAGGCTGCCTGTCAAGCAGGTGGAAACCGTGGCAAAGACCTTGTCAGGAGTAATGAAGGACAAGGTTAAGGGGGCTGTTGGCAAAGCGGCGGCCCATGACTTTGAGTCAAATCGAGCGGCGAAAGTCGCGTTCTTGCAGAAGATCCAGAACGGCTTGAGTGCTGCGGCTATCCAGATGTTTGCTACCTATACGCAGGGTAGCGATGTAGACGCTCTAGTGTTGCTGGGAATGTTGGAACATAGGCCGGACGTGGATGGGTTTGAAGAGAAGTTTCGGGATCTCGTCGGCAGATACATTGCCGAGCAGGTGCCGAACATCGGCAAGAAAGCCGGTATAACGGAAGCAGAGTACAAGTTGCTCTGCGTTGTTGCGTACGGCCAGAAACTCTACATCAATGTTCTGACGGCCGAGGGGCCGCGGGTTGGTGCGAAGCCTCGTATGGTCGGCGCTGGCGGGCAGAATAAGGATATTGTTGATCCGGACAAGCCCGCAGAGCTGGTGGCAATCATCAGCCCCGATCTGGTCTCGACCGCCATCGAGAACAATGGTGGCAAGGTCGAGGAGGTGTCGGTGACGTGGGAGGCGTACCGGGATGGAAATTGGTCTCCTCCGGTTCCGACTTTGGACCTGAGGCGTCCAGATGGCAATCTGTTTGGCCCGGGCATGAAGTTCGAACAATGGCTGAGAAAGTCGTACCGGGATAAGCACGGTGGTCAAGAACCGCCGGATGATGCGTTCTCCTGGGACAAGACCTTTGGTGGTGCCAAGCAGGCGCCGCCAGCACCGTCCGCTCCGCAGGTGAGCGGTGATGATGTTGATGCGGCAGCAGGTGCTGCTGATGTGACGTCCAATGCACTCGACCTGTTCTAAAAGGAGTACAAATGAAACCGCAGGGAAGATTGGTTTTTTGGTTGTCGGTGGTGTTGGTTGCCTTGGCGACCTACCTCAACTACCGAGAGTGTACGCGGGCGCCGAACGCTGCTCGCTCGGAAGAGTCCGCCCTGGTCAAGGGTGTGCGCGAGGCGTGCTGGTCGCTCGACCTCCAGTTGAGCATGATGTTGGGGGATGCTTCCAGGCAGCCCACTAGCAGGCTCTCGGAGGTGCAGACCCGGTTTGTGGCGATGGCGCCGTTGATCAGGTTGTGCACTGCCGCCGAGGTCGAGCTCGGTGTCGAGGACGTGGAAACGTACTCGTCGCTGGAGATCTTCCAACAGCGGGTGGAGTGGGTGAAGAGCAAGATCAAGGAGTTCAAGTAGTAGGTGAAGGAGTGTGTCGCCCGGTTCGGAGCAATCCGATGGCGGGCGCGAGCTGTACCAGGCATGCGAATGCCTGGTTTGTTGCTTTTATAGGCAAGATTGACAAAAATAAATTTGTAGATTATAATTTTACTTACAATATAAATAAGCCGAAGTGGCGGAATTGGTAGACGCACACGACTCAAAATCGTGCGGAGAAATCCATGAGAGTTCGATTCTCTCCTTCGGCACAAAAATTAAAAAACCCATGAATGTGGGTTTTTTAATTTTTTGGCTGTAATTTATTAACAAAACACCTAGTTTAATGGTCATTTTTATTTTAAAAACTTTGTGGTATACTATGTGAGTATTATAAAAATATGGCTCAAATTATTGCGGTAGTAAATCAAAAAGGCGGTGTAGGCAAAACTACCACTGCCGTAAATTTGGCAGCGGCACTTGCCGAAGCCGGAAAGTTTGTGTTGCTCGTGGATCTGGATCCGCAAGGAAATGCCACTTCAGGATTAGGCATAAAGTATCAAGAATTGGAACAAGGGCTATATCACAGTATTTCCGGTCAATCGCGTCTTCATGATGTGGTGCACAACACTGCTCATGCCGGTTTGCGCGTGGCGCCAGCTACTCCCGATCTGGCCGGTGCAAATGTTGAATTGGTAAATGTGGAAGGCCGAGAAAAAAAACTTGGCGAAGTATTATCCGAAGTTGCGCACGCTTATGATTATATAATTATTGACTGCCCGCCATCACTCGGTATTTTAACATTAAACGGTCTTATTGCAGCCGATCATATTCTTATTCCTGTGCAAGCTGAATATTATGCTTTGGAAGGATTGGGTCAATTGCTAAAAACCATTGAGCTTATTCGCACCAATTTAAAACCGGAACTAAAAGTTTTGGGCGCAGTGCTTACCATGTATGATGCGCGCAATAGTTTATCCGAAGAAGTAATGAACGAGCTTTATAAATTTTTCCCTGATAATATATTTAGGTCAGTCATTCCTCGTACGGTTCGTTTGGCAGAGGCGCCAAGTTTTGGTCAGAGTATTTTTCATTATGATCCAAGCGGCAAAGGCTCAAAAGCGTATGAGCGTTTAGGCAGAGAATTTTTAGATCGTTTTGAGCGTGAAGAATAATTTTTTTCAATAGTATCTTTATGGCTTTAGGAAAAGGTTTGGGAGCGTTAATCTCCAACAATCCAAAACAAAAAGAATCAATATCGGACACAGGTAGCCAAGATAGAGTCTGGTATGTGCCCGTGACTTCCATAAAACCAAGCGAGCATCAGCCTCGCCAGAATTTTAATCCGGTTGATTTAGAAGAATTGGCAGCGTCAATAAAAGAGCATGGTGTTTTGCAGCCGCTCTTGGTTGTGGAGCGCTCAGATGGCGGATATGAACTGGTTGCAGGCGAGCGTAGATGGCGCGCTTCTCAGATGGCAGGGTTGGCCACCGTGCCGGCACTGATTAAAAAATTTGAGAACCAAAAAAGAATGGAAGTGGCGCTGATAGAAAATATCCAGCGTGAAAATTTGAGTCCGATTGAAGAAGCGTTTGCATACCAAAGGCTCATGGAGGAGTTCAGTTTAACCCAACAACAAGTGTCGGAAAAAGTCGGTAAAAGCAGGTCTGCGATTGCCAACTTTATTCGTTTGCTTAGCTTGCCCGAAGAAATTAAAACCGCTTTGGCGGAAAAAAGAATCAGTATGGGGCAAGCGCGCGCGCTGTTAAGTTTGGAAACGCCGGCGCAGCAGCTGGATATGCTATCTTCAATGCTCGGTCAGCGCATTACAGTGCGAGAAATTGAAAGAGAAGTTAGCAAACAGTCGCCGCATAAAAGCCATAAAGATCCAAACCTTGCATATTTAGAAGAGCAGTTGCGCGCAGCGCTTGGCACCAAAGTAACCATTCATAAAAAAGGCGGCAAGGGCACAGTTACTGTAGATTTTTACTCGGATGAAGAACTAGGAAGAATTATACAAGCCATTACTCATAAATAATAAAATAAAGACCCTGTCCGGGTCTTTATTTTTTTGGCATAATAATTTTGAGCCACCGATTTTTTTCTGTTTTCATTTTTTCTTTAATGCGAGTTTTTGCCTGATGTGTTTTTACGTATTTGAGCCAGTCTTGGCTTGGGCCTTTGCGGTTTTTATCTGTAAAAATTTCTACCACATCGCCGCTTTTAAGAGGGGTGGTAAGACTAACGAGCTGATCGTTTACTTTGGCGCTGTTGCACTGGTTGCCAATATCGGTGTGAATGGTGTAGGCAAAATCAATCGGAGTGGCGTCTTCGGGCAAATCAAATACGTCGCCTTTGGGTGTAAAAACAAAAATTCTGTTTTTAAAAAAATCAACTTTTAATTCATCAAGATCGGATAATTTTTCCAAAATAGTTTTTTGAATATCTGCCAGTTCTTTGGCCCACGCAATATCTTTGGCCGGGAGGCGAGAGCCTTGTTCGTCATAATGCCAATGTGCGGCAATACCGTATTCAGCTTCGTTATGCATGGTTTTATCGCGAATTTGAAACTCAACAATTTGACCGTCCATGCAAAAAACTGTTGTGTGCAATGATTTATATCCATTGGGTTTTGGCTGAGAAATATAATCTTTGATTCTGCCTTTGAGCGGTTTCCATAATTTATGAATAATGCCCAGTGCGGCATAGCAATCCGCAACATTATGTACAATAATGCGCAGTGCAACGATATCGTAAATTTGATCAGCATGATCCCAGCCGCCTTTGTCCGCAATTTTTCTGTATAAACTATATAGAGTTTTTTCACGACCATGTATATTGATTACTGGAATACCAGAGTTTTCTAGTTCTTTTTTGGTAAGATCCATGACTTGTTGCAGGTAGGCGCCGCGTTCGGACAGTAATGTTTCACGCAGTTGTTTTGTTTTTTCATATTCTTTTGGCAAAATATGGGGGAATGACAAATCTTCCAGCAGGCTTTTAAATTCACCAATACCAAGGCGGTTAGCAATGGGCGCGTAAATTTCTAAGCTTTCCAAGGCGATGCGAAAACGTTTTTTTTGAGGCAAGGCATCTATGGTGGAAAGATTATGTACGCGATCGGCAAATTTAATAATCATCACGCGAATATCTTCGGCCATGGCCACAAACATTTTGCGCAGATTTTCTATGTAGCGCTCCACGCCGCGGTATTTAATTTTACCGAGCTTGGTGATGCCGCGAATCATGGTGGCGATATCGGGGCCAAAATTTTTTTCAATATCTTCCAGAGTAACGCTGGTATCCTCAGGTACGTCATGAAGCAGGGCAGCGACAATGATGTTTGGGTCAATACGCATGTGTGCCAGAATCATAGCCGTGGCCACTGGATGAATTATGTACGGTTCACCAGATTTTCGGAATTGGCCCTCGTGTGCTTTTTCGGCAAAATCGTATGCTAAACGCACCATGTCAATATCTTCTTGGTGGTAGTAGTTTTTAATCTGAGCCAACAGGTCGGTAATATTTGGGTTTGTTGGAATTATTTCTTTGTATGGCATACAAAGTTATTCTAGTATATTTTATTCATTAAAGCAATTATCATGATTTTAGATAAAAAAAACAGGCTTTGTGCATAAAACCTGTTTTTTTATCTATCTTAGATAAGTGTTACGCTGGAAACTTTATCACCGTCTTCTTTAAAGCGCATAAGGCGTACACCTTGGGTTGCTCGACCAGAGGAGGAGATTGAGCTAAATGATAAGCGAATTACCTGTCCTTTGGTGGACATAAGCAGCAAATCTTTTTCTTTTGCCTCAACCGCGTCTACCACTTTTGCAAAAGTGAGATTTCCGGTTTTGGCTGTGATTTCAGCGGTTTTGATACCGCTGCCGCCGCGTCCTTGAACCTTATACTCATCAAGTTCGGTGCGTTTGCCCACGCCATTTTCTCCAACAGTTAGAAAGGCAAGACTTTTATTTTTTGGATCAACAATATCCATGCCAATTACTTCATCGCCGCTCTTTAGGCGCATGCCGCGCACGCCGCTGGCAGTACGGCCCATTTCGCGCACATCTTTTTCTTTAAAGCGAATTGCTTGTCCTTGTTTGGTGGCAATCATGATTTCATCTGCGCCGGTACTTGGCTTGACCCATTCAAGATTGTCATCTGCTTTTAACTTAAGAGCAATGAGGCCGCTGCGGCGCACGTTGGCAAAATCTTCCAGGGCGGTTTTTTTAATATTACCGCGAGTGGTAACCATAACCAAGTATTTGCGATTGTTCATGTCGTTCATGCCTAGCAAGGCAGTAACTTTTTCATTTGGCGCTAGTTGCAAAAAGTTAATTAAAGCCTGTCCTTTGGCAGTGCGGCTGGCTTGTGGAATGTCGTAGGCCATAAGTTGGAAAACACGGCCGCGATTGGTGAAGAATAAGATGTTATCATGAGTATTGGTGGAAACAAGATTTTGCACGCTTTCTTCTTCTTTGGTTGTTACACCGATAACTCCTTTACCGCCGCGCGATTGTTGGTGGAATGTATCTGGAGGCAAACGTTTAATATATCCATCGGTGGTAACCATGATAATAGTTGGTTCATTAGGAATCAGATCTTCGGTAGTAAATTCTTTAATGCCATGCGCAATAATCTGAGTGCGTCTATTTTGTCCGTATTTTGTTTTAATTTCACTTGTCTCGTCTTTAATAATATTTAAAATTTTTATCTTGGAAGCCAGGATTGATTCCAGTTCTTTTATGAGCGCGCGTTTTTCTTTTAATTCATCTTCAATTTTTTGGCGTTCCAAGTTTGCCAATTGCTGCAGTTTCATTTCCAAAATTGCAACAGCTTGCCTGTCGGAAAATTTGAATTTAGAAACCAAATTTGTTTTGGCCTCCTCTTTGTCTTTGGAGGCGCGAATGGTTTTGATAATAAGATCGATTTTATCCAGAGCCATGCTTAAACCTTCCAAGATATGGGCTCGTTCTTTAGCTTTGTTTAAATCAAACTCGGTGCGGCGGCGAATAACCACTTGGCGATGTTTGATAAATTCTTCTAAGACATTTTTTAAATTGAGTACGCGTGGCTGAATGCCGTCTACCAGCGCCAGCATGTTGAAATGGAACGTGGTTTGCAGCTCTGTCATTTGGAATAATTTGTTCAGCACTTTTTTTGGATACGCGTCTTTTTTAAGATCGATTACAATGCGTACGCCATCTTTGTTTGTTTCATCGCGCAAATCTTTGATTCCTTCAATTTTTTTCTCTTGCACTAAATCCGCGATTTTTTCCAGCAGTGTAGCCTTGTTGATGTTGTATGGAACTTCGGTGATGATAATTTTAAATTGATCGGCCTTGCCTTCTTGTATTTCCGCTTTGGCGCGCATTACAATACCACCTTTGCCGGTTGCGTAGGCTGCCAAAATATCTTTTTTATTATAAATAATACCGCCGGTAGGGAAGTCAGGTCCTTTGATTATTTCGGAAAGTTCTTCTACGGAAACATCTGGGTTTTCTACCAGCTGAATTACACCGTCGCACAATTCGCTTAAATTGTGTGGAGGAATGGAAGTAGCCATGCCAACTGCAATACCTACAGTGCCGTTAAGCAAAAGATCAGGCAGTTTTGCTGGCAATACGGTTGGCTCTTCGTGCGAACCATCATAGTTTGGAATAAAGTTAACTGTATCTTTCTCAATATCGTAAAGCATTTCTTCGGCCACAGCTGTCAGTTTTGCTTCGGTATAACGCATAGCCGCGGCATTGTCGCCATCCATGGAACCAAAGTTTCCTTGACCGTGCACCAGAGGATAGCGCATAGAAAAATCCTGCGCCATACGCACCATAGCGTCGTATATGGAAGCGTCACCATGCGGGTGGTACTTGGCCATCACTTCACCGACCACATGAGCCGATTTGCGGAATTTTGCGTTGTGTCGTAGGCCGATGTTCCACATAGCGTATAATACGCGGCGGTGTACAGGCTTTAAGCCATCGCGCACATCGGGGAGAGCGCGCGAAACAATGACGCTCATCGCGTATTCCAAATATGAGGTTTGCATTTCGCCTACTAGCGAAGTAGGGGTGATAAGACCGATTTCTTGACCTGGAATTTCTAGTTTTTCTTGCATATTAGGTATGTGAATTATTGTCGTGCCTTTTAAAATATTGAAATTAGTATGTGGTGGTTGCGGCGGTTATAGGGGGAGTTGTGGAAACAGGGGTAGTGCTGGTTGTGCTGCTTGCCGACATGATTTGTTCGATGACGTTTTTTATTTTCTTTTTCATTTGTTCATTCTGTATATTTACAGCCTCGTTGTTAAACAATTCGTTCCATTCTTTTTTACTATTGTCAAAAATTTTTTTCTCAGGCGTCCGGTTCCAGTTAAATGAAGAGAGTGATATCTTTGTTGCCCAGATCCACATGCCAGCGATAATGAGCGTAAAGCTGCTGACGAGCACCCACAGCCAGCGTGTTGCAGAGCGGTTTTGCCCGGCAACCGGAACGGTGGCTGAGCTAGGCGGCTCCTGTTCCAGCTGAGGTTTTTTTGGCATACAATTATTCTTTTTCTAAAATTATCAGTTTTGTTTCTTCTTGAGGAAGATCTTTTTTCTTGATAATTATTTTTTTCTCGGCATTTTCCGCTTTTAGACCAATTTCTTTAATGAAGGCAGTAATAGGGGCCGCATCTGGGTCGGTATCACAAGCGTAGGCAATTGGAATGATGATGCGAGGTTCAAGGCTGTTAGCCAGCGTTGCTGCAGTTTTAGCATCCAAGTACGCATCTCCACCGCCGACTGGGATAAATAGAATGTCCGGGTTCATGATTTTTTCCATCTGTTCGGCAGTGAGAGTTTTGTTTAGGCGGCCCAGATGCACCATGTTTAGCCCCTCCGCGTTTAATCTATAGATAATGCATTGCTCGTTAGCGGCCACGGCATAGATCATAAGGCTTTTTACATCCATTTCGCCAAGCGAGCTTACGGTAAAAGTGTCTGCTGAAACAGTCGCCGTATTATCGGTACCATTGGAAAATAGGGCTACATCCGGGCTGAAGCTGCGAGGAAAATCTCCCTTTTTTGGCTTATATGCATCAAGTAAAATTACCAGATCCTTATCTTGATTTTTTGTTTGCAGTTTAACACATGTTTGTCCGAGCCAGCTTATATGCATAGATATGACAGTAAAAATTAACAAATATATTTTATCATAGTGCATTTGGCTAGACAAGGGGCTAAACCAGTTTTTCTCTTGGCAGGCTATAGGATGTATGATATACTGGCAAAACTGTATCAGAATTGGTTGACAAAATGCCAAAATTGTGGTATATTGTCTTGTTAATTTATATATTAAAGTTAATTATGAGAGATATGCAAAAAAAGGTAAATCGCTTGGTGAGCGGCGTTTTGTTAGCAGCGCTTGTTTTGAGTTTGGGCGGAGGCGCGCTAGCTCCAAAGCCAGTTCGTGCAGCTGGAGAGGAT
>CAZLNR010000002.1:29721-46492 GCA_964561035.1 uncultured Gammaproteobacteria bacterium
CCGCTACGGTAAGTCTTTCCTCAGAAGCAGGCTACTATAATTTTGCAGAAGGTTCAAACAGCAAATTTAAAGTTGAATTATCTGAAGCAGTTGCGCAGGCTGTAACTTTTGATTGGCAGACCACAAATAATACCGCGATACATCCAGATGATTTTACTATACCTGGCGGTCGTGTGACTATTCCAGTCGGAGAAACCTCAACTACTATTGATGTTGGTTTGGTAGACGATACTGTTCAAGAAGGCACCGAGAGTTTCTTTATCGCTTTATCCAATCCGGTTAATGCTGTTTTAGGCACTGCTTCAAGTAGAAATTATTTTGTCTCTGATAACGATGTTACTAAAGTAGGTTTTGCAGTCACATCAACCTTTGGTTTAGAAAGTGTTGGTACAGTGCCTGTAACAATGGTATTAAACTATCCAAGTGCAAATACCGTTGTGGCAACTATTCAACACACGTCTGTTGCGGGGCTTGCTTCTATGCCCGCTGATTTTCAGTTGTCAACCACCACGATTGTTTTCCCGCCTAATACAACCTCAACCACTTTTGATCTTATTATCCAAGATGATCATTTACAAGAAGGTAATGAGCCGCTTGATTTACATGTTATAGACGCAACAAATGGCGGTAGTCCAATTGGGCTTGGACCAAACACCATGTTTAGCTTCAATATTATTGACGATGATGTAAACAGTGTTCCAACATTAAATTTTGCAACGCAAAATAGTTCTGGGGCAGAAGACCAAACAGGTTTGGTAACTGTATCTCTCGATACTCCTGTTGCTCAGGATGTTACTTTCCAGTGGAAAGTAGATGGCGGCAACGCTTCTATAAATCCATATTCAGTAGGCGGAGTTGATTTTTCAGCAGATTTTAATGGCGGATCTCTTTCTTATGTGACTACAACAATTTTAGCTGGCGGCACTGCTGCTGTATTGGATTTGGGTGTAGTAAATGATAATCTTTCCGAAGGTGATGAAACAATAGAATTAAGCTTTGCAAATGTGGTCGGTGCAGAATTAGGCGCAAGAAATACTCATGTATACACCATTACCAGCAACGATTTCCCAACGGCGCAGTTTAGAAGTACAGCTTCTTCTGGTTCAGAGTCAACCGCACAGCCAGGGTTTTTCATTGACTTATCAAATCCATCTACAGCGCAGGTAAATATTTATCTGGCTGCCAAAGTTGCTAGCAGTACTGCAGAGTACAATACAGATTGGTCTTTGCATGGTTTGGTGGCAAGCGTTTTAATCGGGCAAACTAGCACAACATTTAATTTGGATGTGATAGATGATGCCGCTCAAGAATCTGATGAAACAGCAGTGTTTTATATTGAACGTGCCGATGCTGCGTTTGTAGGTTCTCAGGATACATATACATATACAATTAGCGCCAATGATACTCCGGTTGCTCCTCCAACTTCTGGTGGCGGAGGCGGAGGAGGATCTTCTTCTGGTGGCGGTTCAAGTGGTGGCGGTTCGGCTATTTCAGTTACCCCTGTCTCAACTGGCTCTGGAGTATTTGCCGGAGAAAATCACAGCGTGAGAGTTGATAGTGTTACCACAATTGGTGATATGAACTTTGCTAATTTGGTAATTGCTGGCGGTAAAGCTGTGCGCATGGCAATTTCCAACAGCCCTACCTTTGAAAATGCTGTACAAGAGTTGTATAAGACGTCCGCAATGTGGAAGCTAAGCTCAGGCGCAGGTACAAAAACCGTATATGTAAAATTCTTTAATAATGCTGGTTCTGCTTCAGAACCTGTTAGTACCACTGTAACTGTTGGTGGTTCAGTAGGGCAGGTATTGGGCGAGCGAGTTAGTTTTTTAGATGAGTTGATTGCACGATTAAAATTTGGTTCTACCAGTGATGAAGTTAAGCAGATGCAAGTTGAGTTGCAAAAACTCGGTTTCTTCCCAGCTAAAGCTAAAACCACTAGATATTATGGTTTGGTGACTAAGGCGGCAGTTGCGAAGTATCTTGAAAGCAAGTTTGCCACCATGTCTGTTGATGAATTAATTTCTGCTTTGAAATTTGGCCAAAGAAATTTAGGAGTAAAGAGGTTGCAAGACGAGCTTAAGAAATTAGGTTTCTTCCCAACTACTATTACTTCTTCCGGTTTGTATGGTCCAGCCACCAAAGCAGCAGTTGCAAAATATATCGCTTCAAAATAATAGAAATTCTATAAATTTAGAACTAAAAAACCTCGGTAAAAACCGGGGTTTTTAGTATGTCGGCAAGTTGACAAAATTTGTGTTCATGTTAGTGTATCTATTACTTAATAAGTTTTTATTCAAATAAAGATAAAAAACAGATAACTATTTATATATGCAAAAACAGGCAAAGAAATTATTGTTAGCCGCATCGATTGTGTGTAGTTTTGTATTGTGGGGTGTTGCCCATAGTGCGCGTGCGGCAACTGCAGATGATTTTATTATAACGATCAAAACAGATAATCCGGGTACATCTTCTTCAACCGCTTTTACAATTCCTACAAATGGCGCAGGTTATAGTTATGATGTTGATTGTGATATTAATGACGGGCCAGATCCTTTGTTGATAGGTCAAACCGGCGATGCTACTTGTGTTTACCCAGTAGCCGGCACCTACACTCTTGCTGTCAGCGGTACTTTTCCTCAAATATTCTTTAATTATGGCGGCGATGCGCAAAAGTTAGTATCTGTAGATCAGTGGGGTACTGGTGTGTGGAACTCAATGGCCTTCGCTTTTGCCGGAGCTTCCAATATGAATATTACTGCTTTGGATGCGCCTAACCTAACTGTCGTAACCAGTACGAGCGGCATGTTCAATGAAGCTGCGATTGTTAATGCCGATCTTAGTTCTTGGGATGTGTCTCACGTAACTGATATGTCAGGTATGTTTTCTGGTGCTCTTGCTTTCAATGGCAATATTAGCACCTGGAATACTTCCCAAGCTACAAATATGTATGCCATGTTTGTAGCAGCTTTAGCTTTTAATCAGGATATTTCTGGTTGGGATGTTTCGCATGTTACCGATATGAGCTTTATGTTTAAAGCTACTCCAGTGTTTAACCAGCCAATAGGTTCTTGGAACGTATCAGCAGCTACTAACATGAACTCAATGTTTTTTCAGGCAACTGGTTTTAATCAGAATCTAGCTTCATGGAACACATCTCAAGTTACTGATATGGGCCGTATGTTTGAGGGTGCAACTGCATTTGATCAAAATATTGGTACATGGAATGTTGGTAATTTACAGGACGCTACTACGTTTTTGAAAAACTCTGGTTTGTCTAGAGAAAATTATGATAATCTTTTAATGGGCTGGTCTGCGCAAACTGTGCAGCCCGATGTAGTTTTTGGCGCTGGCACACTTCAGTATTGCGCTGCCGCATCTCGGACTACATTGGTAAATCCGCCAAATAATTGGGAGATTACCGATGGGGGAGTTGCGCCGTTATGCGATTCAGTTAATAGATTTGTAGAATTTTCAGCTGCTTCCGCATCCTCAGCAAATGAAACAGCAGCTGATAACTTTCCTGTTTTATTGGTAGACGGAACATTTGGCTCTCCTGCCAATGTGGCCGTGGTGGTAACCGGCGGTACAGCTATAAATGGTACTGACTATGTTTATGCAGTAACTACAACGGTGACAATTCCTGCTGGAGTTTATGACGGCACCACATCAACCGCTGTGCTTATCCCTGTTCCAACCTTAATTAATAATTCAACTGTAGATGGTAATCGCACTATTTTACTGTCCTTAGTAAGCCTTGCTAGTGGTGTTAGTGTGAATGATGCTGATGGCAGTGACTCTGTGCAAGACGCTTTAATATATACTATTACGGATGATGATACAGCTTCAAGCGGCGGTTGCAGTAATAATTGTGGTGGTACGGCATTTCCGGTTGCATCCGCTTCCCAAGGTGTGTTGGTGGTGCCAATCCCAGCAGCCCCAGCGCCAATTGTAACTGCTCCGCCAGTTGTAGTGCCTGCAGGTGAAGTGTTGGGTGAAAAAATATCTATTATTGACGAATTGATTTTGAAGTACGATTGCTATACCTATGCAGATGGCATTCGCCAGTTGCAAACTGAGTTGCAAAAGCAGGGTTATTTTCCAGCTACATTTGTCCCAACCAGATACTATGGCAATATGACTAGAGCTGCCGTGGCTAAATATTTAAATGACAAGCTTGATGAAATGTCTGTAGATGAATTGGTAAAATTTGCATTCAAACTTGGTCAGCGAAACAGGGCGGTCAAACGATTGCAAACTGAGCTCAAAGCCCTTGGATATTTCCCAGCTTCTGTACCAGCAACCGGTTATCGCGGACCGATTACTAAAGCGGCGATTGCTAAATATAAAGCTGCCCATAAATAATTAAAACAACAAAACAAAAACTCAGCGCTCTCCGGCGTTGATTTTTTGTTTATTGGTGTGATATGATATATCTATATAAAAGGAGAGAATCTCATGAAAAAAACACTTAAAAAGTATTTTATTCCGCATCGCGCGAATAACTTTCACCCCCATATACTGCATACAAAGCGGGCAATTTTTTATAGCCTTATATTCTTGTGTTCCAAAATAATCATTGTGTTGTTTGCGGTATTGTTGCCGGTGGGCGTATTTGTTTTGCCGGATGTTTTGGCAGAGCAACAAAAGCAAATTGTGGCGCTTACCAATAAGGCCCGTGCCGAAAAAAATTTGCCCCCATTGGCAATTTCAGGCAAGCTAGAAACTTCTGCTCAGTATAAAGCAGACGATATGTCTCAAAAACAATATTTTGCCCATACAAATAATAAAAAGGGGCTTTCAGGATGGCTTAGGGATGCGGGGTATGCATACCATGTGGCGGGAGAAAATTTGGCTGTCGGTTTTAGTTCTGCCGAAGATGTGGTTAATGCGTGGAAGAACAGCCCAACTCATTATGCCAATTTAATTGATGCAGATTTTACCGAGCTAGGCATTGGTTTGTCTGGCGGAGTGTATAATGGTCGTGCCACTGTATTTATTGCCCAACACTTAGCTGAGCCGTTTGCGCGTGCGGCTATTGAACAGCCTGTAGCTAAAAAAGCTGTAAAAAAATCATTTGTCGCAGAAGTAAAAACGGTTAATGTCGCCGATGAGGTGAGCTCAACCCCGGTTGCATCTGAAACCGTATCTTCATCTGTTTTGTCCGCTCGAGAAGAAAATGCAGCCGAAGATCAAAATCCAGCCATAAATATAGACACGCAAACACCGGTTGAAAAATACATACAAGCAAAAAATTTATTACCTCCACTTACCAATATTTTTGCCATATCCCAGACCATCTATTTTATTGCAATGATGTTTTTTGCAGGAGCTTTGATGTTAAGTATCGCTACCCATGTTCGCAAAAAGCGATATCATATTATTGCTCAAACCAGCGGTCTTATCGCTTTGTTGTTTGTATTCTGGAGGTTCTAGGATTGACAAAACGCCTTAAGTAGGCTAGTGTACCCCTATATAAACCGGGAAACCGGCGGTTTTGCATTTTTATTTAAAAACCATGTCATTATTTTCAATTCACTCTAAGTTTCAGCCGTCTGGCGACCAGCCTCAAGCCATAGAAAAACTCGTGGCTAGTTTGCGTTCGGGTAATCGTTACCAGACTTTGCTTGGAG
This sequence comes from uncultured Gammaproteobacteria bacterium, assembly GCA_964561035.1. GTDB lineage: Bacteria > Patescibacteriota > Patescibacteriia > Magasanikbacterales > GWA2-37-8 > XYD2-FULL-39-9. The sequence goes on from CAZLNR010000002.1 coordinate 35,355, forward strand.
TTACCGGCTCAGGAAAAACATTTACCGTTGCCAATGTCATTAAAGAATTTGATCGCCCCACGCTTATTATGGCGCCCAACAAAGCATTGGCTGCGCAGCTATATCGTGAATACAAAAATTTTTTTCCAGAAAATTCGGTCAATTATTTCGTTTCATATTACGACTACTACCAGCCAGAAGCGTACATGCCAACGAGTGATACGTATATAGAAAAAGAATCAATGATAAATGAAGAGATAGACCGTTTGCGCCATCAGGCCACCAGCGCGCTTATGTCGCGCAAAGACGTAATTGTCGTAGCATCGGTATCGTGTATCTACAATCTTGGTGTGCCGGTTAACTATTTTGATTCCGCGGTGCATGTGGAAGTTGGCATGCCCTTAACCCGTGCCGATTTGATGCGCCAGCTTATAAAAATTCAATTTGTTCGCACGCCTGGGTCGTTGGAGCGTGGTACATTTCGTGTGCGGGGCGATGTGTTTGAGATTGCGCCAGCCTCGGAAAAATTCATTTATCGCATAGAAATTATCAATCAAAAAATCGCGGAAATCGGTATTTTAAACGGCACAACCAGGACGGTGCAAGAGCAGCTTAAAGATGCGGTTATTTTCCCGGTTAAGCACTTTGTGTCTTCGGAACCGCAAATTAAAGAAGCTATTAAAGAAATTAAAGCCGAACTAAAAGATCAACTTAGTTATTTTAAAAAACATAAGCTGTATTTGGAAGCTCAGCGTTTGGAGCGTCGAACCAAGTATGATATGGAAATGATTTCCACGCTTGGTTTTTGCCACGGCATTGAAAATTATTCACGTCATTTGGCAGGTAAATTGGCCGGTGAGGCGCCCGATACTTTATTGTCATATTTCCCTTGGAAAAAAGATAAAGATGGTAAAAATATTCCAGATTTTCTCACTATCATGGATGAATCGCATATTGGGTTGCCGCAAGTGCGCGGTATGTATGCGGGAGATCGCAGCCGCAAAGAAACGCTGGTGCAATATGGCTGGCGCTTGCCGTCGGCTTTGGATAATCGCCCTCTTAAATTTGATGAATTTGAAAAACGAATTGGACAGGTGATTTTTACCTCAGCCACCCCAGGTGATTTTGAGCTGCAGCATTCTTCGGCTGTTGCCGAGCAGGTTATCCGTCCTACCGGTCTCATTGATCCGCCGATAGAAGTTCGTCCGGTGTTTGATAAAAAAACAAACAGAGGCCAAGTGGATGATATTATTGCTGAGATTGAAAAAATTACTGCATTGGGTGAGCGGGCGATTATAAATGTTTTAACTAAAAAAATGGCCGAAGAATTATCTGAATTTTTGAAGCAAAAAAAGTTTGCCGTTAATTATTTGCATTCAGATGTAAAGACGTTGGAGCGCACGGAAATTTTAACCCAATTCCGCCAAGGCATATTTAATGTGTTAATTGGTGTCAACTTGTTGCGCGAAGGTTTGGATTTGCCCGAGGTAACATTGGTAGCAATTATGGATGCCGATCGTGAAGGATTTTTGCGCAGCGAAGAATCGCTGATGCAGACCATGGGCCGCGCGGCTAGAAATGTAAAAGGTTCGGTGATCTTGTATGCAGATACTATTACCAAATCTATGAAAGCGGCGATGAAAGAAGTGGAGCGTCGTAGAAAATTACAAATAGCATACAATGAAAAGCACGGTATTACGCCGCAAACCACCAACAAAGAAATTGAACAGTTTTTGGATATTCCGGATGCTGAACCTGCCAAACAGTCAAAAGAAAAGCGCCAGATGCCAATGTTGAAAAATAAAAAGTTAAAAAAATAATCCTCTTTATGGAAGACAAAATTATAATCAAAAAAGCCAGGGTACATAATCTTAAAAATGTATCTTTGGAAATTCCGAAAAATAAATTTACGGTGTTTACCGGCGTGTCGGGCAGCGGCAAATCATCGCTGGCTTTTGATACCATTTTTGCTGAAGGCCAGCGTCGATATATAGAATCTTTGTCGCCCTATGCTCGCCAGTTTTTGGGTCAAATGGAACGAGCTGATGTGGACGAAATTACCGGGCTGTCGCCAGCTATTGCTATTGGTCAGAAAGCGTTGAGCCATAATCCGCGATCTATCGTTGGTACGCTTACTGAAATTTATGACTATTTGCGAGTGTTATATGCGCGCTTGGGAGAAGTGTTTTGCCCAACCTGCGGCACCAAGATTGAAAAACTTTCTCCAGAAGAAATGATTGATATTATTTTGGGTATGGCCAAAGAGTTGAATCAAAAAACCGTAACAGTTTTATCTCCGGTAGTTCGGGCTCGCAAAGGGGAATATTACCAAATGCTTTATGATTTTTTAAACGAAGGTTTTGATCATGCTCGAGTGGACGGTAAAATGCATTCGCTCCATGACCGCATAGAGTTGTCTCGCAACAAAGCGCATAACATCGATATTGTTATAGACAGGGTAATGATAAGCGATGAAAGCCGTTTGTTTGAAGCTGTGGAAAATGCGTTGGAGCATAGCAAAGGGTTGGTAACAGTGTTGTTTAATGAAAATACTAAAAATCCAAAAGAACGATTGCTTTCCAGCCATTGGTCATGCCCAACTGACGGGTTTTCTTTCCCGGAAATTGAACCGCGCCTATTTTCGTTTAACAGCCCTTCTGGCGCCTGTGTGGCTTGCGGCGGTTTGGGTAAGGTGGATGCGTTTAGTAAAGAAATTTGTGTTGAGTGCCAAGGTAAGCGCCTAAAACCGGAAGCACTGTCGGTGCGTATCAAAGATAAAAATATTTACGAAGTTTCTGCTCTAACCATTGAGGATTGTCAGAAATTTTTTAAAGATTACGGTAAAAATTTAAATGAACGCCAAACCCTTATTGCGCACAATATTATAAAAGAAATAAATGACCGCCTGACTTTTTTGCTTGAAGTTGGTTTGGATTATATTACCCTTACTCGTGAAGCGCATACATTGTCGGGTGGTGAGGCGCAGCGTATTCGGCTGGCTTCGCAGATCGGTTCTCATTTATCCAATACTTTGTATGTGTTGGATGAACCAACCATTGGCCTTCATGAACGCGATACCGAACGGCTGGTAAAAACACTCAAGTCGTTGCGCGATGAAAATAATACAGTTATTATTGTGGAGCATGATGAGCGTACCATTAAAGACTCAGATTATTTGGTAGATTTGGGTCCGCGCGCTGGAGAGTTGGGTGGAGAAGTGGTCTACGCCGGCCCAACTAAAGATATTAAAAAAGAAAAAGACAAATCTCTTACTCTTAAATATTTAACCGGAGAAGAAAAAATTGAAGTGCCAAAAAAACGCCGCTGGAAAGAAACGGAAGAAATCAGTATTGTCGGCGCTCGCGCGCATAATTTAAAAAATATCAATGTAAAAATTCCATTGCGCAAATTGGTTTGTATTTCAGGCGTGTCCGGCGGCGGCAAATCATCTTTGTTGTATGATGTGTTGTACGAAAATATCGCCCGCATCAAAAGCAGATTTAAGAAATTGGAAGATGTAAGCAGTATTACCGGTACCGAATATGTAGATAAGGCGGTCATTGTAGATCAATCGCCAATTGGCCGTACGCCTCGTTCCAACCCGGCAACGTATACAGGTATTTTTACGCCCATTCGTGATTTTTATGCTAGTTTGGAAGAAGCCAGATTGCGCGGTTATACGCATTCAAGATTTTCGTTCAATCGTCCGGGTGGCCGCTGTGAGGCATGTGAAGGCGCGGGTTTTAATACGATTGAAATGCATTTCATGCCAGAAGTAGAAGTGCCGTGTGAGGTGTGTCATGGCAAGCGATTTAGCCGCGAAACATTGCAAGTAAAACATAAAAATAAAAATATTGCCGACGTACTTGAGATGACGGTAAATGAAGCGGTTAAATTTTTTGAACATATATATCAGATTACCGACAAGCTAAAGGTTTTGCAGGAAGTCGGTTTGGGGTATCTGCGTTTGGGTCAAAGTGCAACCACTTTATCGGGCGGTGAGGCGCAGCGTATTAAATTGGCGCGTGAACTCACTGCGCCGCTAGGCAAGAAAAATTTGTACCTGCTTGATGAGCCGACAGTCGGGTTGCATTATTTGGATATTGAAATGCTACTAGCTGTGCTCAATAAATTGGTAGATAAAGGTAATTCAGTGGTGGTGATTGAGCATAATTTGCACATGATAAAATGCGCAGACTGGATTATTGATATGGGCCCAGAAGGCGGAGCCAAGGGCGGTATGGTAGTGGCAAAAGGCACGCCGGAAGAGGTTGGAGATAATCCGCATTCATATACAGGTTTGTATTTAAAACCATATTTGGACTAGTTGTTTTTTGACAATGTTAAACCTTTTTGAAAGGATAAAATAAAGTGTGATGTACCGGTTTTCTTTCAGGTTATAAAATTTGTAGTTTGAAAGAAGCCTGGTACTACCCGGCGCTTCCTTTTAACCAAGTGGTTAAAAGCGTTTGCCTTTATGGCAAGAAAGCGATCGGCCATGTCGAATCTCATTACGCCCGTGTCTATTGTGCCTTCCGTGGTGCATGTGCAGCGCCATGGTGATTATGTGAAGGTTGGGGCGCTAGAAACGAATGAGATGTATTTGGTGAGGATTGTGGGAAACGCTTTGGCTAGGTGGCTCAGCGGTCTGGTTCGCAGCAATAGCGGCAACTTCGCAGCTTTGCCGGTGGAAACCGGTGTATCTGTGAGGTTCCATATGTTGGCATCGGCTGTGTTTGTTGAGTACAGTCAACTGGCAATTGTTCCGCTTGAAGTTGTATTTGCCCTAATGGCACAGCAGAAGCCTGGGGAGCCGGGGGTGCTGGCTATTGAACGCCCAAACTGTAAACCCCAATGGAATGTGTTTCGTACTCAGATAGGGTCTGAGGTCTGTGGTTTGTGGGTATGGCTCGGTAGCTTCGGATGGTCGGTGTTTGCGGATTTTCGTAATTCTGGCAAATACTGGTCGCTGGGCGATCGAATGTTCGGTATTGTCGGGTAATGACGACAAACCGGATTGTAAGGAGTAGAGTGTGGGGGTGTGTTTGGCGCTTGCGGCGTGAAGCCACCCCTCTTCGTTGCTTTATTTTTTAATTAAATTTATTTATTGTATAATCAGGATATGAAAAAAATATTTTTTATTATTTTACTGACAATAATTGGAACTGCCATGGTTGTAAGCTGGCGATATTTTGGCGCGCAGAAAGATAAAAATAAAACTGTTGATGTGCTGCCGGTTCAGATAGTTACCACTACAGCTGCCGGCCTAACCGTGTTTGCTCCAGCTGAAAATAGTCTCATAACATCACCATTTAAAATTACTGGAGTGGTAAACGGTGACGGTTGGTATGGGTTTGAGGGGCAAGTGGGTTCGGTAACGGTATATGATAATGCCGGCACAGTTCTAGATATTAAACCGCTTACCGCAACTTCGGATTGGATGACTTCCACGGTACGGTTTGAAGCCAATATAGAGTTTTTAACCACTGCCACCTCAGGTGTGCTCGTGTTTAAAAATGAAAATGCTAGCGGTGAACCAGCGCGAGATAAAACCATGTCCATGCCAGTACGGTTCGTGCCGGTAGGGGAAACAAGTAAAGTTAAAGCATATTTTGTAAATAACGCGCTTGATCCAAATATTTCTTGTGCTAAAGTATTTCCCGTAGTGCGTTTGGTGCCAAAAACAGAAGCGGTTGCCAAGGCTGCTTTGTTGGAATTGCTAAAAGGCCCGACTAATCACGAGAAGCAGTCCGGGTATGAAACCGCTCTCAACGCCGGAGTAACTGTTGACGGTATTACCATTGTAAATGGTGTGGCTACGGTTGATTTTGACAGTGTTCTTGATGCGAACGTTGCCGGTTCGTGCCGCGTGGGTCTTATTCGGGCGCAAATTGAGCAAACACTTAAACAGTTTCCAAGCGTATCTACGGTAGTTATTTCGGTTAATGGCCGTACCGAAGATATTTTACAACCGTAGTTTGTAGGTTTTGCCTATGTCATTGAAAGATCAGGCCAAACAATTTCCATTGGATCCAGGAGTATATATTTACAAGGATTCAAGCGGTAAGTCGCTGTATGTTGGCCGCGCCACATCTTTGCGTCGGCGTGTTTTGCAATATTTCAGAAAAGATATTGATCCTCGTATTGGCGAAATGGTCTCTTTAGCAAAAACCGTGTCATATATTCCCACCGAAACTGTTTTGGAATCAGTAATTTTGGAAGCAAATCTAATAAAAAAATACTGGCCAAAGTACAATGTAAAAGATAAAGATAATCGTTCGTTTGTTTTTTTGGTTATTCCTAAAATTGATTTTCCAAAACCGATTATTGCTCGCGGTAGAGAATTGGAGCGGTTTCCAGCCTCAACTGTACACATTTTTGGTCCATACCAAAGTTTAACAGTTATTAAAAACGCGTTAAAAATTATTCGCCGTATTTTTCCGTATAGTACTTGCGCGCCAACCGGCAAGCCGTGCTTTGACTATCAGATTGGCCTGTGTCCGGGGGTATGTATTGGCGCGATAACCAAAAAAGATTATCAAAAAAATATTAGTAATATTATTTTATTGTTGCGCGGGGAAAAGAAAAAATTATTAAAAAAATTAGCAACCGACAACCCGGATGCAGCCAATTATTTAAAACATATCCAAGATGTTACGCTGGTAAACCAGGATGAATACTCTTCGCGCCAGTCGCAGTTTAATCGTATTGAAGGATATGACATCTCGCATTTTGCCGGCAAAGAAACATACGGATCAATGGTGGTGTTTATAGATGGAGTGCCGGATAAAACCGAGTATCGTTTGTTTAAAATAAAAGATGCGCCTGCAAACAATGATTTGGAATCGCTCAAAGAAATGCTGGAGCGCCGGTTGCGCCATACGGAATGGCAAAAACCGGATTTAATTTTGATAGATGGCGGTCGGCCCCAAATTGAATACTTAACAAAAACCATGGATATTTTTCAGGTAAAAAATGCTTGGTTTGGATTATCTAAATTAGACGGCGACCATTTTGTGTTTCCGGCAGGAACAAAAAATGTGCTCAAAGAACTTGCTCAAGCTAATAAGCGATTGTTACAACAAGTGCGTGATGAGGCGCACCGGTTTGCCAATCGTGGGCGTAGCAGAAGGTATTTTAAAGATACTCTTGGCAAGCCCTAATTTATATTTCTTTTATTGTCTCTTGACAAATTTTTTAGTTTAGTATAATATTGTGCCTGGTCAAATTGAGGCACGGGTGTAAAAGCCATGTTGGCAAAATAAACCAGAAGTGTCTGATTTGACGGAGGAGATTCCGATGCATCTCAAGTCCGTTTCGTTCAAGGCCGTCGCGATGTTTTTCGTCGCCCTGGTCGTTACTATGTTCTTCGGTGGTGCTTGTACGACCGAAGATTCGGTCGTCGGCCAGCAGGAGCAGGATATCACGGAGTACCAGGTCATCCCCATCGCCGAGCGGTTGATGGAGAAGGATCCATCTCTCGTGGATACTCTCCCGAAGGTCGATACGCGCGAGTGCTGTGACGACACGAAGTCTGTCTCGCCCGAGTCAATCACCATGGATCATGAGCCCTCTGATCAGGAGGTCAAGGACATCATGTTCAACGCGTACGATCCGAACAAGCCAACATCTGCATCTGGTCGTGTTTGCTTCAAGCTCGGCAACATCCCGGTGAAGAGCTTGTTCAACAACCAGTGTTGCTTTGCGGCAGCGTGCTGCCGCTTTTCGTGGGTCTTGGACTCGTTTCCGCCAAAGCCCATCGTCGACTGTGTTTATGGGCAGGTTGGGTGTATCTTGAATTCGGACTGCTCCCGCTAGAGGGGTCTGAACGGTTTTAAGCCGTCGTGATGCTGGTACGAAAATCTAGCAGCGTGTGATACGAGCGCGAATCGTATCCAAAGCAAAAACAGCCTTTAATTTTAAAGGCTGTTTTTGCTATTAACGCATCTGTGCGGTTGACAAAAATGTTTTTTACGCGTATACATAATGCGTTGTTTTGCTCTTTTTATTTTAAACATCACATACATGTGCGAACTTGGGGTATAAGCATATATAAATTATGTATTTTTATACTCCGAGTTCGTACGGCAGTTTTTCTCTTGCAACCCTGCTATAAGCAGGGAGAAGGTCGGTCTCCTATGTCTCTCGTGTCTCTCGTTCAAGTGTACGTGTTCCGTAGCCCTGGTTCCCGAGGGGAATCGCGTTGTAAGTGGGTTTGGGTGGATGGTGTCAAGGGTGATCCTCACAGCATCAAGGTGTCGGATGAGGACGCCTACGCCTTCCAGTTCGAGGGTGAAGCCGTCAGGTACTACGTCCCGGGTGTCGAGCCGTACGACGCAGCACAACTGCGTGCAGAGCCAAACAGCTGGAGCAAGTACGAGTTCTTGCTGAACTCGAGCGCTACCAAGCTGCTGGCCCGTACCCCCGACGGTCACTGGGAGGCAGTGCCACCACAGCACGAGTTTCTCGGCGAACGGAAGCCATCCCAGCTGCACGTTCGGCGCTCGATACCGATGTGATGTTCCTCAGGGAGCCAGAGCGATCCAAGCGTCGCTACCTGGCTCCCGCCCCGCATTAAGCTAGTCTAGACAGACTGGCTTATATGGGGCGGTTGACAAAAAAGCCGCCATATAGTATACTTGGCTTAATACAATTTCTTACTACAAGCGTCCCCAATTTAGTGGTACGCACCTGTTCCGACTGGTTCGGAAAGGATAAGCAGTATTTTTTTGTTAATAATATGTCAGAAGAAAAACATCACAAAGACAGTCAGGATTTTAAAACATTGCTGTCTTCATATGCAACCACCATTCCAAAAGTTGGAGACGTGGTAACATGCAAAATTATCTTTATTGATAAAGGCGAAGTTCATGTTGATATTGAAGGCCTTACTGTCGGTGTAGTTCGCGGCCGTGAGTTGTTTGCCGAATCAAAAGAATATAACAATCTTAAAGTCGGTGATGCCGTAGAAGCCACTGTTTTAGATTTAGAAAATGAAAATGGTGAAATGGAATTATCATTCCGTATTGCCGGCTATCAGCGCGCCTGGAACAATGTTAAGAGTTGGATGCAGGACAATCTTACGATTAAAGCCAAGGTTTTGGCTGCCAACAAAGGCGGTTTGATGATGCAAGTAGAGGGATTAGGCGGTTTTATGCCGGTATCCCAGCTTAACCCGGATCACTATCCGCGCGTTATGGGCGGCGATAAAAATCGTATTTTAGAAAAACTGCGCGAATTGACCGGTAAAGAATTGGAAGTAAAAGTAATTGACGTGAATGAACGTGAAGAAAAATTAATTGTATCCGAAAAAGCAGTTTGGGAAGACGCTCAAAAAGCCGTGCTTGAATCCTACAAGGTAGGCGATACTGTTGAAGGTGAAATTAGCGCTCTTACTTCTTTCGGCGCCTTTGTAAAATTCGGACAAGATTTGGAAGGTTTGGTTCATATTTCCGAAATTGCTTGGCAGCGTATTGATCATCCAAAAGATATTTTGAAAGTTGGCGATAAAGTTAAGGCTCAAATCATCCAATTGGACAGATCAAAGATTTATCTTTCCATTAAGCGTTTAGTGGATGATCCATGGAAATCTGTAAAAGATAAATATAAAGTAGGCGACAAAGTAAATGGTAAAATTTTAAAGATTGAACCATTTGGTTTGATGGTTGCTTTGGACAAAGATATTCATGGTTTGGCTCACATTTCCGAATTGGCCGACGAAGGCATTAGCAACTTGCACGACAAATTTAAAGTTGGCGAAAGCACTGACTTTGAAATCGTGTCGCTTGAACCTCCAGAGCATCGGTTGGGCCTGCGCTTATTCGGCGTGAAGGGTAAAACCAAAAAAACTGAACCTAAAGAAGCTGTAGCAGAATCTGAAGATGCAGAAGCTGCAGCAGAAAAGAAAGAAAAAAAGAAAGCTAAGGATAGTGATAAATAATTACCTTAAAAAGGCTCTATAATAGAGCCTTTTTAATTTGTATTTTGCGCGATATCCCAACCCTTGATTTTTTGGGTTTACTATAGTATAGTGAGAAGACTGTTATATATTAATGTTGATTTTTATATGCGTACTTTTTTCAAAAATTTTCTTATTGTTTTTGCCTTTTTATTTGTAATGGCGGCGGTTTTGGGATATATAAAGAACGAAAGAACCAAAGCACCGGAAATTGTCAGTATCAGCAAAATGGTGGAACAGATCAACGCGGGACAGGTCAAGACTGTGATTATTAAAGGCGACACCTTAAGCGTGGAGCTCTCTGATGCTAATGCCCGTTTGGAACAGGTGCTTAAAGAACCAAATGGCACCTTTGGCGATATTGTTAAAAGTTATAATATAAGCAGTTCTTCATTGGCTCGCGTAGCAGTAGAAGTAAAAACCGAAAGTTCTTGGAAATTTTGGTTAGCCAATTTATTACCTGTTTTATTACCGTTGTTAATCTTTGTTTTATTCTTTTATTTCATGACGCGCGGCGTGCAAGGAATGAACAATAAAGCTATGGGTTTTGGACAGAGTAATCCGCGCCAAACCAATCCCGATGATAAAAATAAAAAAACTTTTGTTGATGTGGCTGGCGCCAAAGAAGCAAAACAAGAATTGGTTGAGGTGGTTGATTTTCTTAAGGATCCAAAAAAATTTACAGCCATGGGTGCAAAAATTCCAAAAGGTGTTTTGTTGGTGGGTACGCCTGGTACCGGTAAAACATTGCTTGCCAAAGCCGTAGCCGGAGAAGCCAATGTGCCATTTTTCAATATGTCCGGTTCTGAATTTGTGGAAATGTTTGTCGGTGTTGGCGCTTCGCGCGTTCGCGATTTATTTGGCAAAGCAAAAAAAGAAGCTCCGGCCATTGTATTTATAGATGAAATTGATGCGGTGGGTCGTCGTCGCGGTGCCGGCTTGGGGGGCGGCCATGATGAACGTGAGCAGACGCTTAACCAAATTTTGGTGGAAATGGATGGCTTTGAGCCAAACTTGGGTGTAATTGTTATGGCTGCTACTAATCGCCCTGACGTACTTGATCCAGCATTGCTTCGTCCAGGTCGTTTTGATAGGCGTGTTACTCTTGATTTGCCAGACATTAAAGATCGTGAAGAAATTCTCGGCATTCATGCTAAAAATAAGCCGTTGGCCGAGGGAGTATCGTTGCGTAAAGTTGCCG
>CAZLNR010000002.1:46592-91780 GCA_964561035.1 uncultured Gammaproteobacteria bacterium
TGTCACAGGCTTGGAGCCTGGTTTGGCAAAATAAATTGCTTTGGATATTGGGTCTACTTTCGGTATTTTTAGGGCAGCTTGGCTTTAGTGATATGTTTGGCCGTGTATGGTCTGTTTTTGATAGTTTGTTGTCTCGCCAAGGTTTTTCTTTGGTGCCGCTGATTGAATTTAATTTGTATGGTAGCATTTGGGATATAGTGGGGCTCGTGTGGCTTGCGGTTATTTGCTTATCGGTAGTGGCATTGCTTGGGTTTTTAGCCGTGGTATCTCAAGGTGCGCTGATTTATTATGCGGCTGATTGGTTTAAAAATGGCAAGCATAAAACCCTTGATCGTTCATGGGGTGTAGCGGTAAAACATTTTTGGAGTATTGCGGCAGTAAATATTTTGAAACAAATTATTATGTTTTGTTTACTGGCGCTGTTTGTTTTTGTAGCTAATCGCTTTTTTACATCATATAGTTTTGGCTCAGGACTTCTGTTTGCAATCATGAGTATGGTTGTGTTCTTGCTGGTATTGGTTCTTTCCTGTATCTCCGTATATGCGTTATGCTATGTGGTGTTAGATGGCAAGGGGCTGGTTGTGTCAGTGCGCAAAGCGTTGAGTTTGTTTTCTGAACATGTGCTGGTGTCGCTTGAAGTCGGCTTTTTACTCATGCTTATTAATGTACTGTTAGTAGGAGTTATTTTATTAGGGTCATTTTTTACTTTTTTGCCAGCCGTGATTATTTGGGTGGCGGGCGGCATTGCCAATCTGGTGGTGTTTGCGACTATTGGCCTTATTACCGGAATTTTCCTTTTACTTTTATTTATTGCCATAGTGACCGGCATTTTTAATGCGTTCACCATTAGTGCTTGGGTGTTTTTATTTATGAAAATGCATAAAGAAGGCGTGGCCAGTCGCACCGTGCATTTGTTGCGATATATATTTTCCCGTTAGCCAGTCTTATAAATCTTGTGTATGAGTGATTTTCCATCAATTAATAGTCTGTTAGGTAAAAAAAGTTCAGCGGCAGTGCCATCATCATCTGCGCCTGTTGCCAATCGGGACGCTGAAGAAAAGTTTGATAAGAAAATCCATGAAATGGATATTAAAAATAAAGAAGATTTGGCTGCAAAAAAAGCCGCTTCTTTAGGTTTGTCATACATTGATTTGTCTTCTTTCCCCGTTACCGCTGAAGCGCTAAAAACCATCCCAGAAAGTTTAGCGCGCGAACAGAGTGTGATTTGTTTCTTTAATATTCCCGGCGAGCTTCGCTTGGGGTGTGTTGATTATACTGACCAAGTTCAAGAGTTGGCGTATCAGCTTGGAGAAAGCCATCATGCCAATACGCAGATATATATTATTTCCGAACACAGCTTGTCTAAGGCGATGGCGTTATATGCAACACTGCCCATAGTCAAACCAATTAGCAAGGATATTAACATTACCGATGAAGAGCTGGAAAAATTTAAAGCCGGCGTGATTGATTTTAGAAGTTTAGAAGAACAGTTTCAAAATGTTTCTATCAGCGATATTTTAACGCTCATTATCGCTTCGGCTCTAAAAGTTCTGTCATCTGATATTCATGTGGAAGCCGAAGAAAATGGCATTATGGTGCGATATCGTATTGATGGAGTTCTTCATGATGTGGCCACGCTTCCCAAAGAACAGTGGAAAAAATTTGTATCTCGCATTAAGCTGTTAGCCGCGTTAAAAATAAATATTACTGATCGCCCTCAAGATGGGCGAGTAACCCTCAAACTTTCTTCAGGCAGTTTGGATATCCGTGTTTCCACGATGCCGACTATTTATGGGGAAAGCGTCGTAATGAGAATCTTGCATAGCGGCAGCAAAGGCGTTACATTTGATGAGCTTGGGTTGCGAGGCGATGCGTTCAATAAATTGAAAAAAGAAATAGAGCGTCCAAATGGCATGATTATTACTACTGGTCCAACCGGTTCCGGTAAAACCACTACCATGTACGCTATTTTGCGCACCCTCAATAAAGCAGGAGTTAAAATTATAACTTTGGAAGATCCAGTAGAAATTAAAATTGATGGCATTAATCAAAGCCAGGTAGATGCCAGCCGAGATTATACGTTTGCAAAAGGTTTGCGCAGCTTATTGCGCCAAGACCCAGATATCTGTTTGGTTGGTGAAATACGCGATTTGGAAACTGCCGAGATTGCTATTCAAGCAGCCTTAACCGGACACTTGATGCTTTCCACAATTCATACCAATAGCGCTTCGGGTACTATTCCTCGGTTTTTATCAATGGGTGTAAAACCATTTTTGTTAGCCCCCTCGCTTAACTCGGTGATTGGCCAGCGGCTTGTGCGTAAAATTTGCCAAGCTTGCTCGCAGCCGGCTACGCTTACCCCCGAACAAACAGAAAAAGTAAAACAACATCTTAGCGCGCTGCCCGATGCAGAAAAGAATGCAGTTGATTTAAATACTATGCAATTTTATAAAGGTGCTGGCTGTTCGGAGTGCAGCGGTTTGGGATATAAAGGCAGAATTGGTATTTATGAAATTTTTACCATGAATAAAGATATTGAACAGGCGATTTTAAGCGATCAAATTTCCGAATATGTTATTCAGGAGCTGGCAGTTAAAAATGGCATGGTAACCATGGTACAAGACGGTCTATTAAAAGCTTTGGATAAAATTACTACGGTAGAGGAGGTCTTTAGAGTTATTGAATAATTTGTTGTCCGTATGGACTTCCGCACTCCGGTGGCGCAGCTGAGCCGCGTGGGTAAAACCGCTGCCAAAAATTTAGGCAAATTGAGCATATACACTGCTCGTGATTTGTTGTATTATTTTCCATTTCGATATGAAGATTATCGCCGTGTAGTGCCGATTGCCGAGGTTCGTGAAGGCGATATGGTTACAATATGCGGGCAGGTGGAGTTGGTGGCCAATAAAAGAAGTTTTAAAACAAAAAAAATAATTACGGAAGCTCTAGTTTCCGATGCCAGCGGCAGCATGCGCATTGTATGGTTCAATCAGCCGTTTATTGCAAAAAATATTTCTTCAGGAGATACATTATATTTCTCCGGCAAAGTAAAACACGACATGCTGGGTCCGCAGATGCAGGCGCCTCTATATGAAAAACAAAAAAAAGACACAGCACATACAGCGCGACTGGTTCCGATATATCCGTTGACGTATGGTATAACTCAAAAACAGATCCGGTCTTTAGTAAGCCAAGTTATTGGATTGGCAGAAAAAATGGCGGATTGGCTGCCGTCGCAGATACTAGAACAGGAAGATTTGGTGCCGCTCGGTAACGCGCTATATGGCGCGCATTTTCCTGTAGATGAAAAAGATTTAGGCGCAAGTACAAATCGGCTTAAGTTTGACGAGTTGTTTATTATGCAGATGCAAGCCGAGCTGGCGCGCGCGGAACGATCGGCGTTGCAAGCGCCAACTTTGTTATTTCAAGAGGAAAAAATAAAATCATTTGTAGCTTCGCTTCCATTTGCGTTAACGCGCGCGCAAAAAATTGCGGCTTGGGAAATATTACAGGATCTTCAAAAACAGGTTCCTATGAATCGTTTGCTGTCTGGAGATGTGGGTTCGGGAAAAACGGTGGTGGCAGCCATTGCCGCATATAGCGCGTTTCTTAATAATCGGCAGGCGATTATTATGGCACCGACCGAAATTTTGGCTCAACAGCACTACCAGTCTTTGGTTCGGTTATTAGCTGGAGTAGGCGTGTCGGTGGGGTTATTGACGGCTCATCAGCATATGCGATCTGATGCGGTAGAAAACACTACCAAAAAATCTTTAAGTACTGATGTTGGTTCCGGGTCTTTGCATGTGGTGGTAGGAACGCATGCGCTGCTTGCGGATCAGGTTGTGTTTAATTCTGCCGGTTTAGTAGTTGTGGATGAACAGCATCGATTTGGTGTAGAGCAGCGAAAACTGATTAAAGACAAGACAGTTAATTTAGGAGCGCACACCTCGGCGCATTTTTTAAGCATGACCGCCACGCCAATTCCTCGCTCATTAGCTCTGGTTATTTATGGTGATTTGGATATTTCTATTATCAATGAAATGCCAGCAGGCAGAAAAAAAATTATTACCAAAATTGTTGACGCCCATAACCGAGATAAGGCATATCAATTTATTCGCGAGCAAATTGCTCAAGGCAGGCAGGCGTTTGTCATCTGCCCGCTAATCGCTTCTCAAGATGATATGGTGTTTGTACCACAAACAGCGGCTGATGATAAAAAAACTGTTATGTCTGAATTTGAAAAACTTTCAAAAACAATTTTTCCCGATTTGCGCGTGGGGTATGTGCACGGCAAATTAAAAAGCGCGGAAAAAGATGCGGCTATGGCAAAGTTTAAAGCTGGTGAAATTGATATTCTTGTTTCAACTTCGGTGGTGGAGGTCGGGGTTGATATTCCAAATGCGAGCGTAATGGTAATTGAAGGCGCTCAGCAATTTGGTTTGGCGCAGCTGCACCAGTTTAGAGGGCGAGTAGGCAGGTCATCCAATCAATCATACTGTTTCTTGTTTTCCGAAACACAGTCTGCAGACACTAAAAAGCGGCTGGAGTTTTTTGAAAAAGTTCATGATGGTTTTACGCTGGCAGAAAAAGATTTGGAAATGCGCGGGCCCGGAGAAGTATATGGGGTGGAGCAGAGCGGGGAAATGCAGTTGCGATTGGCAAAAATTACTGATATTGCGCTCGTAAAAAAAGCCCAGCATGCCGCTCGTTTGATAGCGCAAGATTTAGGCAAATATCCGCGCATAGTGGCGCGTGCGCGGGCATGGGAACAGAAAACCCATTTAGAATAATGAGATTTTTATTTAAGCACTTGCTCAACCAATTCCTTTACATTTTTTACGGAAGCAATTTTTAAATCTGGCACTTTAGGGCTGGTGTTAGCGGTAGGTATAACTGCGAATTTGAATCCCATTTTTTTGATTTCTTGCAGCCGTTTTTCTGTATGCGGTACAGGGCGAATTTCTCCGCCTAGTCCCACTTCGCCAAAAGAAGCAATGTCTTGAGATATAGCTTTATTCTTTACCGCTGAAGCGAGAGCTAAAATTACAGCCAGATCCGCTGCTGGCTCTTCAGCTTCCAAACCGCCGACCACATTTAAAAATATATCATGCGAATCAAGCGATAAGCCGGCTCGTTTAGATAGTACACCTACCAGCACCTGTAATCGGTTTAGATCAAATCCGGATGTTCGTCGCTGTGGATAGCCAAAGTTTGTTTTGGTTACCAAGGCCTGTATTTCAACCAAAAGCGGACGACTTCCTTCAAGCAGGCAGGTAACTGATGATCCCGGTACGGGTTCGGATCTGTTAGTTAAAAATACCAGAGAAGGATTTTTTACTTCAGCCAAACCTGCCTCTTCCATGGAAAAAACACCAATTTCGTCGGTTGAGCCAAATCTATTTTTGGTAGCGCGCAAAATACGGAAGAGATGGTGTTTATCTCCTTCTAAATATAGAACAGCATCTACCAAGTGTTCCAGAGTTTTTGGTCCGGCAACAGCGCCGTCTTTGGTAACTTGGCCGATGAGTATAATTATCTTATTGGTTTTTTTTGCCGCCTCCAAGAGTTTGGTTGTGCAGGCGCGCACCTGATTAATATTACCGGCGCTGCCCTCAACTTCAGCTGTATGAATAGTTTGTATAGAATCAATAATGACCAAACGGCTTTCCGTATGCTGAGAGATAGTTGCTAAAATATTTTCTACCTGAACACCGCTGCCAATTTGCAGGTTGTTATTTTTTTTCTCTGTGTGCAGTCCAAGGCGTTGGGCGCGCAGAGTTATTTGCTGTGCAGATTCTTCTCCAGAAATATACAGAGAATGGGGGAGAGCGGCGGCTAGTTGAAGTGCTAACGTGGATTTTCCTATGCCCGGTTCTCCGCCTAATAAAATAAGAGAGCCTGGTACTAGGCCCCCTCCAAGCACTCTGTCCAGTTCTGAAATGTTAGTAGAAATTCTTTGGAATGTTTTTGCGTCTAATGCTGATAAAGAGTCGGTTGCAATCGGGGAGTGTGCAACTTGTGTTTGCTCTGTAGGGGAAGGAACGATTGGGTTTTTAGAGATTGAACCCCACTTGCCGCATTCCAAACACCGGCCAGTCCATTTTGCGTATTGGGCGTCACAGTTAGAGCAGATGTAATAAGCTGATAGTTTAGGCATGCTGAGGGTTAATGCAAATAAGTGCTAATAAGTTATTTTTTAAAGCTGGAATTTCCAGTTCCGTATGGCCGGTCGCATTGGGTGCTTCGTAGCGGTTTGGTTGATGCGGCCCCGACTTCAAAATGCCACCATTCCGGACAGTATCGTATCCATCCAGCTGGGGTCATAATCATATCTTGAAATAGATTGATGCGCACTTCTGTCATTTCTGATGATGATAATACCTTTCCGTTAAGTACCAAATGTATATCTAGCGCCTGTCCTGAAAGATGGCTTGAGCCAGTGCTACAACCCTGAGGCTTACCGACATGGCTGCGTGCTATTTCCTCGCTGCCATATTTTTTCACGGCTTGCTCAAAAAGCTCTGATTGTCTGGTAAGGGTTCTGACTGCAGATATAATCATTAATCCGTCAAATTTTTTTCCTGTTTGAGGATCTGTTGTTTGTGAAGCAATTTCACCAGCCAGTTTAAGAGCGGGAATCACATCAGAACCTATCAAGTTTGGGTATGCTTGAGATCTAACGTAGGGTATATTTTTAATAGCTGTTAATGTGTGAGGGTCAACACAGAATCCGTCTATAGGCGTGGGCGTTGAACCTGTTACCGTTTCTTCGGTCGCTTCTTCCGGTTCTGATAGCAGCTGTTTTTGAACAACCTTTATTTTTAATGGATTGAATTCGGTAAGTTTCGGGTTGATGGTATAGAGGATAACAAATGATCCCCAGGCGATAAAAAGGCCGATTACCGCGTGGCTGATTTTACTATATGCTGTAGAGATTGCTTCGGTATTTCCGCCAGAAATTATAATTTGAACGCCTTGGACGATGATCATAACCACAGCCACAATGCTTGCGATAGCAATGCCAAATTTATAGAGGGCGGTTATAAGTTCGGGAATCCAAGAAATATACACATATGCGCCGGTTTCGTCTGAGGAAGAAGAAACATCACCAAAATTTAAACCGGGAATACGAATTTCAAGCAATGGTTTTTGGCTTAACTCATCTTGCAGGTCGCTTTTTGTGTTGCTAAAACTAAACGGATTTACCGAGAGAGCGTGTGTAGCTTGAGGTAGCGCAAAAGCATACCCAATAACCAGCAGTAACAATATGCGTTTTAAATAATGAAACAGCATAGTGATTATTTTTTAATAAAGCCTTCCAGCATGTCTTTTATATTTACTTCAGCATCGGTGTTGATTCGTTTATTGTTAACAAAAATTGCTGGGACAGATGTGATATTGAGGTTTTCGGCCAGTTGGATTGAGTCCAGAATTTTTTGCTGCGCAACATTGCTTTGCGCGCATTGCCACCAGCTATTTGCGTCTAGGCCCAGAGCCGCGCCTATTTTTTGCACAGCTTGTTCTGATGAAGCGCCGCCAGATGCTTCAGACGCAGCTAAGAATTCCCAGAATTTTTTTTCACTTTCTTGGCCGGCGCACCACGCGGCGCGATGATTGAGCGTGCTGTTTCGCAATAGTAATTTGGGCTGCGGATCATCTTTCCAAATAAGCCGAATATCTTGCGGGTGGGCCTCAACTATGGATTGGATTTCACGATGCAGTTGCATGCAATTTTTGCAGTTAAGATCGCCAAATTCAACCACTGTAATAGCTGCGCCCGGGTTGCCTAAAATAAGATCTGTGTCGGCGATAGGAATGTATGTAGCGGTAGGGGAGATGAGAGCTACGGGATTTTTTTGCACAGTAATTTCTCTGGCTTTTTTAATTTGGAAGAAAAATAAAACACCAACCAAGGCTACAACCAAGAAAAGAATAAGAGGCAGTTTTTTGTGCGTCATATAATTTATAGTTGAGACTCAAATAAACCGGTTTTATTCAAATCGGTAAAGACCAGTTTGTTTTGTGAGGCGTTATAAGACAGGTTGGTAATATTATAATCACCGTCTAAAGAAATCGGAGTTTTAAGATTTGTTTTCAAATCAATTTTATATAAATCATCATAGCTGTTGTTTGCTACGGTGCGTGACATGCCTGCGCCAACTGGTAAATTTTTTGGTACGGCGCAATATAGGGTTTCTTCGTTTCCGAAAACGCATTTGTCCGCCCAGGTGTTAATTTGTAAAAGCCGGCGATTGTCTCCGATGCTATCGCCTTGAGCGTCGGTAATCCATAATTCTGGTTTGAATTCGCTGCGAGAGCTGTATACGCTGTATAAAAGCCGTTTGCCAGTTGTGGACCATTGCGGCAAGAAGCCTGAGCCGTCTACAATCGCGGATTTAAAATTTTCTCCATTTAATCCGACAAATAATACTTCGCGCCGTTCGCCTCCTTGGGGCGCGCCGGTTTGTGAAAGGGCTACTACCTGTTGATTTGGAGACCAAGATACAATAACTTTGTCAGCATTCTCTCCCATAGGTTCAATAAATTTTGCGCCTGTGCCATCGCTGTTTATGGTAACCAGCCATCTGTTGGAAGGGTCAAGACCAAGACTTTTGGCTGCAATTTGGTTGCCATCATTTGAAAATGAAAATTCTTCCCAGTGTTTTGGCAGAGTTACTTGTTTTTTTGTATCAAAATTATATACAATTTTTGCTTTATCGGGATATTCAATTATGGCTGTGTTTTTATTTTTAGCCCAAGTAATTTTTTCAGCGTTGTAAAACACGTCGTTGGAAAGTTTTTCAGTAGTGCCGTTTGGCATGATGCGATAAAATTTACCATCATTGGCATTATAGAAACGAAAATCTCCGCCAGTGCTTAAAGAAGAGTAGGTGATAGTATCTGAAATAACCTTGGTAACGCTGGCAGGTTTATAGTATGAGGGAGTTGAGGATCCGATAACACCGGCTGTCGGTAGGTTGGTGTTGCCTTGGTTTTGTGTTGTGCCTGTAGTGGTGGCTGGTCTGGTGCCAGATCCTGGAAATTGTCCGGTCGTGGTTTGTCCTGAAGGGCCTTGGCCTGTATCAGGTTGGTAATTGGCGGTTTTTAAGAAAAAATAATACAAACCATAACCAATCGCTCCGGCAACTGCCAGCAGCAGTATAGCCAGAATGATTCGTTTAAAAATGGACATATACTAAGGTAAATAAGTATAAACAGGCTAGTCTGTATTATACCATATTTACTCGGTAAAATGCAGGTATTATTGACGGCTTGGTTTGGCAAGCATGGCCCGCTGTTTTTGCAGCATATCGCGCTGGTCTTGGCGGGATACGATTTCTTGAAGTTTGGCAAGCTGTTGTTGCCAAGATTGCTTTTGTTGTTTAAGGTTTTTGATCAGTTCAACCACTTCTTTGGTAAGCTTGCCATGCATTAATGGAAAACGGTTTATTAAAAATATTACCGATAAAAAAGGCACGTATATAAAAGAAATAATAATCATAATGATTGCCCCGACAATTGTTACTGCAAGTTTCATTATCAGCTGAATAGCTGATATGCGCGACAGAAACACTGCATCTATAAAACTTGCTACAAATTTGAAAGCGGTTAAACCGGCAATTAAGGTCTGTAGAGTAACGAGCGCTGCTTTTAAAAAGGCAATGCGCCGTCTGAAGTTTAGGTTTGCAGATCGGGTTTTTAGGTGGCCGATGACACGGTTAATATTTGAAGTTAAGGCAGGTTGAAAAAGAGCGATATACCTTTTTGCTTTTGAGTCTCTAAAATTACCAAGTTGTTGGATAAGCTGGTCTATTTCTTTGTCTAGCTGCTGCTCTTGATTTGCAAGCGTTTGCATTTGCGCTTGTTTTTGAGAAGCAAGTATGGCGGCAATGCGTTGTTGCTGACTCGGGTCCGCGAACTTTTGCCTGGGGCTGCGTGCTTGGACCGGCATGTTCTCATTTGCCGCACCACCACCACCAATATCATCTGACATATCAGGATCGGGAGTTTGGCGGATATTTCTGTTATCGTTAGCCACAGAACTGGCGCGGACGGCGGCTAGGCGGTTGGCGATATTGTTCTCGTATTGCGCCGAGTTGCTGTTTGCGGGCGCGGACGGTGTGTTGGAATTAGCAACTGAACCAAGCCCAACATTAAGGTTGGGCGTATTTAGATTTTTTAGTTGCGGTAACCCCATAGGGCATTAGCTTATGGCCAATTTATTTTTTTCTACAGTAAGTTTATGGGCAGATTTTGTTTTGGATTGCAAGATGCGGTCGGTCATTATTTCTTGTACAGCTTTGCGTATCTGTCTGCGCACTTCGCGCGCGCTGGTTTTTTCCGGCAGACGCTCTACAAACCAAGCATATATTTTTTTATCTGATTTTAGAGTTGTGTTGTGCGCTACAAGCTGTTTGTTTAAATCAGCAATTTCTAGAGCGGCAATTTGAGCTAGGTTGTCTTTAGTTAAGTTGTTAAACAGCTCAATATGGTCAAGTCTATTAATAAGTTCAGCAGAAAAAAATTCTTTCAATTTATCTGTAGCTATTTTTTTATTATCCGTGCCATTGTTTTGTTTGCCAAATCCAATATGTGATTTTTTAATTTCGTCAGATCCAACGGATGTGGTTAGTATTATAATAGCATGTTTTAAAGAAATTATCCTGCCGGTTGAGTCGGTAATTGACCCGTTTTCAAGCATTTGCAAAAGCAGCTTGGTTACATCTTTATGAGCTTTGTCTATTTCATCAAATAAAATCACGCAATATGGATTCATTTTAATACGGTCGGTAAATTGGTTTGTTTCTTTGTAGCCCACATAGCCGGCTGGAGAGCCTAGCAATTTGGAAACGCTAAAACCCTCGTTGAATTCGCTCATATTTAGATGAATAAGCGATGGCTGGTTTGGGTATAATGTTTTAGCCAGTACTTTTGCCATTTCAGTTTTGCCAACGCCGTTTTCACCGGTAAACAAAAATGTGGCGCGCGGTTTGTCCGGACTGGATAATTCAAGATGGGTGGCGGCAATTGCGCGTGCAATGTCGCGAATGACCTCATCTTGGCCAATAATATGTTTTTTTAATTCAGATTCAAGAGCTCGCTGGTTGAAGCTGCCAGTCAATTGTGTTCGCGGAGAATTGATAATGGTAAGCAGCTGTGCTTCTATATCGGATGCGGTAATAAGAGTTCGTTTTTTGGTTTTTTGCTGCGCGGCAATTTTTTCTTCCAGTGCTTTTATGTCTTTTTGCAGTTTCTTTTCTTTTTCTTTTTGGGCTACGGCTTCATCAAAATTATCTTCAGCAGCAGCTTGCTCTTTGGCGCTAATAGTTTGAATCAGAGATCGCTTAAGAGACCAAAGTTTTGTTTTAGTTGGTGTTGCTTTGGCGGTTAAGCGCTTGGCAGCCGCGGTTTCGTCCAAAATATCTATTGCCTTGTCGGGCAGAAGTTTGGTGGTAATGTATCGGTTAGCTAGCATGGCGGCTCGGGTAATTGCTTCGTCAGTAATTTCTACATTATGGTATTGTTCGTAATTTTTCTTTATACCCTGCAGAATTTTAACAGTATCGGCAACAGAAGGCTCTTTTACATGTACGGGCTGGAAGCGTCGCTCTAGAGCAGGGTCGCTCTCAATATGTTTTTTAAATTCGTTAGGTGTGGTGGCGCCAATACAGCGAATATGTCCTCGTGCCAAAGCAGGTTTTAAAATATTAGCAGCATCCATATTGCCTTGGTTTGAGCCCGCTCCAACAATGTTATGCAATTCGTCAATAAACAAGATAATATCAGGGTTTGCCGAGGCTTCTTCAATTACTTGGCGCAAACGGCCTTCGAATTCGCCGCGATAAGCTGTGCCGGCAATAAGCATGCCCATATCGAGAGCAAATATTTTTTTGTTAAGCAAAATTTCCGGCACATCACCGGCAACTATTTTTTTTGCTAGCCCCTCTATAATAGCTGTTTTACCTACGCCAGGATCGCCAAGCAAAATAGGATTATTTTTGGTTCGGCGGCATAAAATTTGCATAACTCGTTCAATTTCATGCGATCGGCCGACAACAGGGTCTATATTCGGCTCTACTTCCGGACTGGTAATTTCTGTGCCAAAAAATTGCAGAGCGTTTGTTTCTTTGGCGCCAGGTTTTTTGTTGTTAGTTTGAAAAGTTCGATTGTTTTGAGAAAACATGTCTTCGGTAAGGCTATCATGGATATTATCAATCATTTCTGGGGTCTTGGCTATATGAGGAAACTGCGAGGTGTTGGCCAAGGTGGTTTCAAGCTGCTCTTCAATTTCTTCAATGTTTATTTTTTTATCTGTTAATAGTTTTTCTATGGTTGTGTCAGCAGAATCAATGAGGCCGAGTAATAGATGTTCAGTTCCTAAATAGTTGTGATTATATTTTTGAGCTATGATGAGTGCGCGCTCTAGAATATTTTTTGCCTTTTCAGAAAAAGGGGATATGGTAAGCTGTGTGTTTGGTTCATGAGGTTGAGTGCCGGTATGCAAAAAATCTCGAACACTTTTTGTGTCCACTTGGTGGCGAGTAAGTATTTCGTGCGCTAGACAGCCTTTTTGCAAGGTTAAAGCGAGTAGCAGGTGAACAGGCTCAACCAGCTTGCTTTTTTCTTCGGCGGCCAGGTTGATGCTTTGTACCAGCACCTCTCGTAAATTAGTTGAAAATCGGTCTATAATATTCATAAAAATAACCTCTTTTTTTGACTGAAACGTAGAGTGTACTATATACTAAAATTACCCTTTAGTCAAAGGGTAAAAGCGGGGTCTGTTTAATAATTTTTTCCTATAATATGCAGATAGTTGAACATATTTTTAAGGCGTACGATATTCGCGGTTTGGCTAGTACAGAGCTGTCGGAGGGGTTGGCGTATAGTTTAGGTCGCGCCTTTGTGGTTTTTTTGCGTAATCATAATTTATTGTGTACAGACCAGGTGTTGGTAGTGGGTAAGGACATGAGGCCAACCAGCGGTCCGTTCCAGCAGGCGGTAATGCAGGGTATTGAGGATGAGGGTATTGGCGTGGTTGATGTAGGCCAGGTTTCTACACCATTATTTAATTTTGCCTGTGCCAATTATGATCAGCATGCGGGTGGTATTATGGTTACAGCCAGTCATAACCCTGCGAAATATAACGGCTTTAAACTTACTCTTGGCAACGGTTTGCCAATCGGTGAAGCGTTTGGTATGGCGGAAATAAAAGAATTGGTAAAGCAGTCGCAGTATGTATTTTCTGCGCGCAATGTTAAAGCTGAACAGAAAAATGTTCGAGAAGATTATTTACAAAAAATATTTTCCATTGTTCCAAAAGAGGCTGTGCGCCCAATGAAGCTGGTTGTTGATGCGGGCAACGGCATGGCTCAAGTAACTTTTCCCGAAATGTTGGCGCAGCTGCCGGTTCAGGTGGAATATTTGTATCTTGAACCAGATGGTAATTTCCCAAACCACGAAGCAAATCCGTTAAAAGTTGAAACGCTTGTAGATTTGCAGAAAAAAGTGGTGGAGGTTGGGGCTGATTTCGGTTTTGCTCTAGACGGAGATGCGGATAGGGTTGGGCTGGTAGATGAAAAAGGCGAAGTGGTTGGCGCGTCATTTGTAGGTGCTTTATTAGGTTTGGAAGTTTTGCGAAATCATCCAAATGCGAAAATGCTATATGACGTTCGTTCCAGTATGATTGTTCCAGAATTATGGAAGGCGGCCGGGGCAACCGCGGAGATGTGCAAGGTAGGCCATGCCAATATTAAAAAAATGCTCAAAGAAACGGGTGGAGCATATGCCAGCGAACTTTCGTTGCATTTGTATTATAAAGATACGTTTGATGTGGAAAGTACAGACTTGTCTTTGTTGTATGTTTTGCAAATGCTGTCGCGAGAAAACAAGCCGCTGAGTGAAATTGTTGCGCCGTTAAAAAAATATTTCCATTCCGGAGAAATAAATTTTGAAATTGAAGATAAAGCGGTAGCTGTGGCCAGAGTTGAAGATATGTATAAAAATAACGCTGTAGAAATTTCTCACCTTGATGGCTTGTGGATGAAATTTGATTGGGGATGGCTGAGTGTGCGTTTGAGCAATACCGAGCCAGTAGTGCGCTTAAATCTAGAAGCAACAACCGAAGAGGATATGAAACAAAAAGTAGCAGAGGTCAAAAAAGTTATTGAAGGCTAGAGGTGTATTACGATCAGTCTCCGTATAAAAATATCTTGCTTCTTACGCAACACTGGTGCCTCAAAATCAAACCAGATTCTTTGAAAAGTCTCCAGATCTATTTTGTTAATTTTATTAAGATCGGGGTCTTGCAGGTAAATAAATTTTGTATCAATTTTTACGGCCACGGAATAATGTCCGTCATCAACCGAAAACCAGTCTACAATTACCGGTATTTTTTTATCTATATATTTTTTTATTTCTGCGACAGAAGAAAAGTCTTTATAAAAAGCTTTAAATCCTAGTTTTTTGGCCGCGGTAATTATTTGTGCGGCTGTGGTGCCGGTTTTGGCATTTGCGCCGCATAGTTTTGCCAGTTCTTTGTCTGATTTTTCTATGCCAAAATATTTTAAAACCATATGCAGGCAAGCTGGGCCGCAGAGTCCGGCATATTGTAGGTGAGGTTTAACGTTGAGCATAGCTTGCTTACGCCATCTCTCTTAATTTTTTTATGCGTTCTTCGATTGGCGGATGAGTGGAGAAAAGATTTGATAGACTCTTGCCAGAAAATGGATTGGCAAAAAATAAATGAGCTGTGGCAGTGTTGGCATTTTTCATCGGTTGATTTTGGGCGGCTATTTTTTCTAAGGCACTTGCCAATCCTTCTGGGTAGCGTGTAAGAAGCGATCCGGATGCGTCGGCTAGATATTCTCGGCGGCGTGAAATCGCCAGCTTAATTAATTCGGCAATTATAGGGGATAGCAGAGCCAGCACTATGCCAATAATCATAAAGATGGCGCCGAGATTTCCGCTGTCGCGGTCATTGCGCCGCGGCAGCCAGCGACTGCGTAAAAATATATTAGCCAAAATTGAGATTGAGCCAACCAGTACAGCAACCAAGGTCATAAAACGAATATCGTAATTTTGCACGTGAGAAAGTTCATGCGCCAGCACGCCTTCAAGCTCTTCGTTGGTTAGTTTTTCTATGGCGCCAGTTGTTACGGCTACCGAGGCGGTTTCTGGTTTTCGCCCAGTGGCAAAAGCATTTATAGCCGGGTCGTTAATAATATATACCGCTGGTACGGGCAAGCCGCTGGTAATGGATAGGTTTTCTATCATGCGGTAAATATATGGATTATCTTCTTTATGAATTGGCTGAGCTCCAGTGGAGAATAAGGCAATTTTATCTCCGGCAAAGTACGAAGCAAGCGTCATGACAAATGAAAGAATGATCGCAAAAAATACGCCGCTATAATCTCCTCGGCCTGCGACCATATCAAACACATAGCCAAACGCCAGGATGATGGCTATAAAAACCATTACTAGAATTACTGACTGCCGTTTATTTGCCGTAATTTGGTGATACATAATTTATTTTTCAAAAACAGTTTTTATATTCTGAGGATCTTCATTGACAGCATGCACGGTAAAATCTTTGTCCACAGGATTGTAGGTAATAGTGATAGTTATGGAGTGGTCTGTATCAATAAAATCAAAGAACTTTTTTTGGCTTGGCTGTATTTTACCCACAAAATTGATTGGCTGTTCAGAATAATCTAGTTCAGGATCCTTGTTTTTATTCAGGTGTAGAACGCCGTGCTCTTCCGAGTATAGAGCGATATCTTTGTACGGCATTTCTGAGTTTAAATTTTTTAATTGAGTTAGCTCTGTAATTTTGAAGCCGGGGTGCACGTTGTTAGGAAGCAGGATTCCAAATTTTCCCTCGGTCTCAATTAAAGCTAATAATTCCGATATATTTTTAGGTGTTTGTTCGGTTTGTCTATAAGGATGTGCTTCCATATTGGTATAATCAAAATCAAACTGTTTTTTTGCAGTATGTAACAGCGGGTTGTTGACTAGATATTAAGATTAAAATTTAACCTGTACATTTTGTTTTTCGTTTGCTTCGGCCGCAAAGAAATCATATTTTTTAAAACCAAGCGATTCGGCGACAAGATTGGTAGGGAAGAGTTCGATCTTGGTGTTGAAGTCGCGTACATTGCCATTGTAGAAGCGGCGGGAAGCTTGGATTTTATTTTCAGTATCGCTAATCTCATCTTGTAATTGCAAAAAATTCTGGCTGGCTTTTAATTCCGGATAATTTTCTGTAACCGCAAACAATGTCTTTAAAGTGCCGGACAGCATGTTTTCAGCCTCTTCTTTTTGCTGCAAAGATGCATTTTTGTTGTCGTGTGCGGCCATGGCGGCGGTGCGCGCTTCGGTTAATTTCACCAATGTCTCGCGTTCGTGGGTCATGTAACCCTTAACTGTTTCTACCAAATTTGGAATAAGGTCGTAGCGGCGCTTAAGCTGAACATCTATATCGCTTAACGCTTCGTCAACTCTATTTTTGGTTCGTACCAATCCGTTGTAGATGGCGATAAACCACATTGCGACCACGGCTAAACCAGCGAGTACTATGTATAATATCGGCATATAGTTTTACAGTTTAATTAAATTAGATAGAGCCAGGCTATTGGCTTTTTTACTCAGGTATTATATTATATATCCATTGAAAATTCAAGATAGTTAAATATAAAAGCCTTATGTTTACAGTGTTTATTTTTATAGCAGTTTTAGCGGTTTTGGTGCTTTCTCATGAATGGGGGCATTTTGTGGTCGCTCGTAAAAGCGGTATGAAGGTCTATGAATTCGGTTTTGGCTTCCCGCCTCGCTTGTTTGGCGTGCAAAAGGTAGTAGATGGCCAAGGAAAAAGCAAATGGCGGTTTATCTGGGGCAAAAAGACAGACGAAGAAAGCGCAGGCGGAACTGTCTACTCATTTAATATAGTGCCGCTTGGAGGTTTTGTGCGAATTAAAGGAGAAGATGGCCAGGAACAAGGCCCTGATAGTTTTGCTGCTCAGAAGACCTGGCAAAAAGCCGCTACCCTTATGGCTGGCGTGGCTATGAATATTATTTTGGCATTTGCGCTTTTGTCCCTTGGTTTTATACTGGGCGCGCCCCAAGCTACAAATGGTATTCCGTCAGGGGCTACGGTAGAGAATAGTCATATAGAAATTATGGATGTGGCAAAAGACAAGCCTGCAGCCGAAGCCGGATTGCAGATGGGAGACATAATAGTTAGTTTGGACAGCTTGTCCAATCCAAGTGTTGTTGCTATGCAAGAATATGTGGATGCGCATAAAGATTCTGTTATATCAGTTACTGTGCAGCGCGGAAATGAATATATTACCAAAGAAATTCATCCTTTTGTATATGCCGACACTGGCAAAGGCGGACTTGGTATTAGTTTGGTTGAAGTAGGTACCGTGCGATATGTATGGTACAAAGCCATATATTACGGTGCGCTCATGACTTTGCTGTATTTAAAAGAAATATTTTTATCATTCTACTATCTTATTGCGCAGCTCTTTGCAGGGGCATCGGTTTCCGGGTCTTTATCCGGGCCGGTTGGTATTGCGGTTATGACCGGCAAAGTGGCAAAAATGGGCTTCAATTATCTGCTTAATTTTACCGCGCTTCTATCGCTGAATTTAGCCGTGCTTAATGTGTTGCCAATTCCTGCGCTTGATGGCGGACGTTTGCTGTTTGTTATTATTAGTAAAATAAAAGGAAAATCAATCGAGCAAAAATATGAACAAGTGGCGCATGGCATAGGTTTTTTCCTGTTAATTTCTTTGGTAGTTTTTATCACCATCAAAGATCTTGGTAAATTTGGCGGCATGTTTTCAACACTGTTGCATAAAATCATAGGCTCATAATTATATGAAAGACGCGCTTAATCAATTAAAAACCGAAGCTTTGCTCGCTTTAAAATCCGTTAAAGATTCCGTGCATTTGGAAGAATTAGAAAATAAATTTTTGGGCAGAAAAGGCGGGCAGTTAACTGAGCTATTAAAAAATTTAAAAACTCTGAGCGATGATGCTAAAAAAGAAGTTGGGCAGCTTGCGAATGAAGTAAAGCAGGCGGTAGAGGCCGCTGTGGCCGGTAAGCGCAAAGAGTTTGATGATCAGGAGATGTCCGAGTTGCTGGAAAAAGAGCAGCTTGATATTACCCAGCCGGTTTTGCCGCCAAAACAAACAGGGCATTTGCATCCAAATACTATTATTCAAAATGATTTGGAAGATTTTTTTACGTCCATGGGTTTTATGGTGCTTGATGGGCCGGAGCTTGAAAGTGATTATTATAATTTTTCTGCGCTTAATATCCCCGCTGATCATCCGGCGCGCGATATGCAGGATACGTTCTATATCAAAAACCATTCCGATTGGGTGATGCGCACTCACACATCTCCGGTGCAGGTGCGCGCAATGCAAAAATATGGCGCGCCGTTGCGCGTGGTTGTGCCGGGAAAATGTTTCCGCAACGAAGCAACCGATGTTCGTCACGAGCACACATTTTATCAGCTTGAAGGAATTGTGGTAGACGCAGATATTAGTTTTGCCCACATGAAAGGAGTGCTTGAAGCTATGGCCAAGCATCTATATGGTCCGGAAACAAAAATAAACATGCGTCCGAAATTTTATCCGTTCGTAGAACCAGGGGTAAACTTGGAAGTAACTTGTTTTGTGTGCCAGGGCAAAGGCTGTCATTTATGCAAACAAACAGGCTGGTTGGAAATTGGCGGTGCCGGCATGGTGCATCCGCACGTGCTTGAAGAAGGCGGCATTGATCCAAAAAAACACCAAGGTTTTGCCTTTGGTTTCGGGTTAACTAGATTGGTAATGCTTAAGTACGGCATAGAAGACGTGCGTTTGTTGGAAAGCGGCAATACAAAATTTTTAGAACAGTTCTAACCCATATGCTACTCTCATATAATTGGCTCAAAAAACATGTGCATCTATCGGGAGATAATACGCCCGAGCAGGTAGCGGCGAAATTAAAAGCAAGCACTGTTGAAGTTGAACGCATTGAAGTTCAGGGAAAAAATCTGGAACAAGTTGTAGTCGGTAAAATTATTTCCGCCGAAAAACATCCAAATGCCGATAAATTAAAAGTTTGTCTGGTAGATGTTGGCGATGAAAAATTACAGATTGTTTGTGGCGGCAGCAATGTGGCTGCAGGCATGCTGGTGGCGCTAGCAAAAGTTGGAGCGAAAGTGCAGTGGCATGGCGAAGGCGAGCTTATTGAACTAAAGCCAACCGCAATTCGCGGAGTGGAGTCTGCGGGCATGATTTGCGCGTCTACCGAAATTGGTTTGGGAGAATTATTTCCGTTAAAAGAAGAAAAAGAAATTTTAGATTTAACCGGGCTTGTTTCCGCTAAGCCGGGTGTGCCGCTGGCGCGCGCTTTAGGTTTGGATGATGCGATTTTAGAAGTGGATAATAAATCTCTCAGCAATCGTCCGGACTTATGGGGTCATTATGGCATGGCACGAGAAGTGTCTGTCTTATGCAATAAAAAATTATTGCCATATAAAACCAGCTCATTTAAATCTGGCAAAGATATTAAAATTACAGTTGCGGTTGAAGATAGCGCCCTGTGTCCCCGTTATATGGCCGTAGCCGTATCTGGCATAAAAGTTGGTCCGTCATCGGCAACCTTGAAAAAAAGCTTGCAAGCAGTTGGACTGCGATCTATAAATAATATTGTTGATATTACCAACTATATAATGATGGATTTGGGGCAGCCAATGCATGCGTTTGATGCTGCGCAAGTTAAAGACAGTTCTATTATTGTGCGTTCCGCAGAAAATGGCGAAGAGTGTGTTACGCTGGATGGAGAGAAACGAAAATTGCAGCCGTCTATGCTGGTAATTGCCGATCCGGAAAAAGTATTGGCGATTGCGGGTGTGATGGGCGGTGCAAGCAGCGCTATTACCGAAAATACAACTTCTATCATTTTTGAATCAGCCAATTTTAACGCAGTTTCAATTAGAAATACTTCTACTGCTTTGGGTTTGCGCAGCGACTCGTCAGCTCGTTTTGAAAAAAGTTTAGATCCAAATCTTGCTCAAATGGCTTTGCAAAAAGCGGTGGAGATGGTTATGCAGGAATGTTCAGGCGCAAAAGTATCAAGCAAAGAAATTGACGTTGCAAAGTTTCATCTCAAGCAAGGACCAATTTCTTTAAATATGAATGTGCTGGAAAAAAGAATTGGCGCCGCTATTTCTAAAAAAGAAATTGTTCGCATTCTGGAACAGCTCGGATTTGAAGTAAAGATAAAGACGGACGAGCTATCTGTAAAAATTCCAAGCTGGCGAGCAACCAAAGATATTTCTATTGCTGAAGATTTGATTGAAGAGATTGTAAGAATGTACGGATACGGCAATATTCCAGCGCACATGCCTATGTTTGCTATTGGTTCTCCAGAAGTTAATGCAGTTCGCGCCTTGGAAAGAAATATTAAAAATATCATGGCGCGAAGTTTGGGGTATACCGAAGTATACAATTACTCGTTTGTAAGCAAAACGCAGATAGAAGCTATGGGCGATGATGCGTCTCGTTATATTGAGCTGGATAATCCGCTCTCAAAAGAAAAGCCATACCTGAGACGCTGTTTGGTTTTAAATTTATTAGAAAATATTTCTGCAAACCAAGCCCGTAATGCGGTCTGCGCATTTTTTGAAATTGGAAAAGTATTTAGAAATGAAGAGCCGGGGATGCGCGCTCAAGCCAATGGAGATGTTTTACTGCCAGGCCAGGATACATGGCTTACGGCTGTATATTCCGAAAAGAAAAATAATACGCCATTTTGGAAAGCAAAAGAAGTGGTAGAAGTCTTAACAGATAATCTTGTGCCTGGGCTTATGGTTGTACGAAGTGAAACTGTCGGGGTTGGGCGTCATCCGGCCCGATCAGCTTCAGTGCTGCTTGGCGATCAAGAGATCGGCCATCTGTATGAGCTTCATCCACAAGTTGCAAAAAACTTTGGTTTAGAAAACAGGATTGGTATTGTCAAACTTAATATAAGCAGGCTGGCAAATTTACCGGTAGCGGAAAAAAGATACGCGCCAATCAATCCGTTTCCAATCGCAGAACGAGATATAGCGCTGCTGGTAAAAAAGAATGTGGCGCATCAAGATATTATTCGCGCTCTGGAATCGGTAAGTCCGCTGCTACACACCGTAAAATTGTTTGATGTATATCAAGGCGCGCACATTGCCGCGGATTACAAAAGCATGGCATATCACTTTGTATATCAAAGTTCAGAGCGAACACTTGTTACTGAAGAAGTGGATGCAGCGCATGAAAAAATAATTTCGGTGCTAAAAGAAAAATTTGGCGCGGAAGTTAGATAAATTATATGCCTACTAAGCATTCGGTGATTGTTAAATTGTTTTTAGTTTTAGTACCCGTTTTTATTTTTGGATGTTTTGCCCTGGGTCTATTGGCTTGGAAATGGACTGGACGATTTTATGTACCAGATAGTTTTCTTGAAAGTAACGAAATGAAGGGGTTGTCGGAAAGATATTTTACACCGATGTGGAGAATAAAATTATTTAAAACCTTATTTAGCGCTCGATTTCCTAATCATCGTCCGCTTCCCTTAATCAAGGGGGATTTGGTAGCGTTTAAGTATCCATATAAACGAGAAATTAGATTTGCACGCATACTTACTATTGATAAAGATGGTTGGTATGATGCAAAGATTTTAAATCAGGACGAAACAGTTTCATTTGGACGCATTCAATTAGATTGGGTAATTGCGGTTGATTAATTATATTGAAAAATTTTCTTGACACTGCTTTTTGCGCGTGAGATAATATACTCATAAATATTAATTTTAACGGAGGGAATATAGGGGCGAAGCCGCATAGATTCTCATTCGTTCGGAATTAATTAAGATTAATTAATTCTCTCACTCATTTCGAATATGATAGAATCTTCAAAAGATATTTTATATCTCGTCATCGCATTCTGTGTTTTGTGGGTAACAGTTTTTCTGTGCTGGATGCTGTATTATGTAATGAAAATTTTAAAAAACGCTAGCCAAATCATAGAAGAATTTCGTTCGCGGCTGCAGGTACTTACCGAGGCGATAGATTATTTACGAGGCAAGGTAGAAACTATTCACGGGCTATTGAGCGTGGCAAGCGGTGGAGTGGCTGGGGCGGTAAAAAGCATGGTAGCCAGTAAAGCCAAAGAGTGGATGAATACCGGATCTCAACGAGCCAGCAAAGCGGCCAAAGAAGCGGTAGATAAAGCCGTAGAAGCTACCGCTAAAAAGATGAAAAAAACTGCGCGTAATATTCAAAAATAATACCTAAAAAATCCCGATATCATCGGGGTTTTTTAATCGTTGATTTTGTTTTTGCTTTCAGGTAA
Source organism: uncultured Gammaproteobacteria bacterium (assembly GCA_964561035.1). Classification (GTDB taxonomy): domain Bacteria; phylum Patescibacteriota; class Patescibacteriia; order Magasanikbacterales; family GWA2-37-8; genus XYD2-FULL-39-9. Next base: position 68,979 of record CAZLNR010000002.1, read on the forward strand.
GATACGCGCACAGATATATGTCAGAATTTGTCCATCTCCATGTTCATAGCCACTATTCATTGCTTGACGCTCTTCCTAAAGTAGATGAGCTTGTTAGTCATGCCAAAAAAAATGGCTATACCGCTTTGGCGCTTACCGATCATGGCAGCATGTACGGTATTATTGAATTCTATGAAGCGTGTCAAAAAGAGGGTATAAAACCAATCATTGGATTTGAAGCGTATGTATCATCTGGCAGTCATGCCGAAAAGCATGCGGAAGAAAAAGTTTTTCATTTAGTTTTGCTGGCAATTGATAATACCGGTTATAAAAATTTAATGAAATTAGTCTCGATTGCTCAGTTGGAGGGTTTGCGTGATAAGCCGCGCTTAGATAAAGAATTATTAAAACAATATCACGAAGGCATTGTAGCATTATCCGGCTGTGCTGAAGGCGAGGTGCCATGGGTTTTGCGCAAAGAAGACAATATTGAAAAAGCAAAACAGGTTGCTCTTGAATATCGCGACATATTTGGCGAGAATAATTTTTATTTAGAATTGCTTGATTTGCCCGCATTAGAAGGCCAGATGGATGCCAATACCAAGCTTATACAGGTGTCAAAAGAAACAGGTATTCCGCTTGTAGTAACACGCGATGCGCACTATCTAAAACCAGATGATGCCGAAGCGCAAGATGTTCTCACCTGTATTCGCGACGGTCGTACGCTTGATGATGACAGTCGTCCTACTATGAACGGAGTTGATTATTCGCTTGCTCCGGCCAAAGAAATTGTGAGCCGGTTTAAACATATTCCCGAAGCGCTTGCTAATACAGTTGCCATTGCGGAGCGCGCGTCGGTTACTATTGATCTTAATAAATGGCATTTTCCAGACTTGGATATTCCTGATGGCAAAACAGCCGATCAGTATTTGCGCGAACAAGTATATGAAAAACTGCCTCAGAGGATACCAGTTACCGAAGAGGTGAAAAAGCGCGTAGATTATGAGTTGGATATTATTGCTAAAAAAGGATATTCCCCGTACTTTTTAACCGTTGCCGACTATATTGGATATGCGCGCGAGCATGGCATTATGGTTACAACCCGCGGTTCGGCAGCCGGATCGGTTGTATCGTTTGCTATGGGTATTGTGATGGATAATCCGTTATATTTTAAATTGCCGTTTGAGCGTTTCTTGAATCCGTTTCGTCCTAGCCCGCCCGATATTGACGGTGACTTTGCCGATGATAAGCGTGATGAGATGATTGCGTATGTAACAAAAAAATACGGCATAGATAAAGTCGCGCAGATTATTACGTTTGGTACGATGATGGCGCGCGGCGCGATTCGCGATGTGGGCCGAGCGCTTGGTTATTCGTATTCTTTTTGCGACCAGGTAGCAAAAATGATTCCGTTTGGCGCGCAAGGGTTTCAGATGACTTTGGATAAAGCGTTGGATTTGGAACCGGAACTTAAAAAATTATACGATAAAAATCCGGAAGCAAAACGGTTATTGGATTTGGCTAGAAAAGTAGAAGGTTGTGCGCGCCATACGTCTATTCATGCCGCTGGCGTGGTTATTTCTCCAACACCGTTAACCGATTTTACTCCAGTGCAGCTTGAAGTTGGCGGGGAAAAATTGGTAACTCAATACGAGATGCATTCTGTTGAAGCTGCAGGTGTGTTAAAAATGGACTTTTTGGGTATTCGCAACTTATCTATTTTAGGAAACGCGATTGAGATTATTGAAAAAACCACGAAGCAAAAAGTAAATGTATATAATCTGTATCCGTGGAATGATAAAAAAACATACGACATGCTGGCGCGCGGAGAAACGGTGGGCGTGTTCCAGCTGTCCAGTTCAGGTATGACCCGGTATTTAAAAGAATTAAAACCCGCATCTATCTTTGATATCATGGCGATGGTGGCGCTGTTTCGCCCTGGTCCTATGGATTCTATCCCGAGCTATATTCAGCGTAAAAATAATCCCGATTTGGTGGAGTATGAAGATCCGCGTATGAAAGACTATCTGGATCAGTCGCTGGGTTTGATTGTGTATCAGGATGACGTGCTCTTAACCGCAATCAATTTGGCCGGGTATAACTGGGAAGAGGCCGACAAATTCCGCAAAGCCATGGGTAAAAAAATTCCGGAAGAAATGGCAAAACAAAAAGAGAAATTTTATAAAGGCGCCAAAGAATTTGGCAAATTATCGCAAGAAAAAATAGATAAGCTTTGGGAGCGTATTGAGCCGTTTGCCGCCTATGGTTTTAACAAAGCGCATGCGGCCAGTTATGCGGTGGTGGCGTATCAAACAGCATACCTCAAAGCAAATTTCCCGGTTCAATACATGACCGCTATTTTGATTGCGGAAAGCGGCGATGTAGATAAAGTGCCGGAAATCATTCATGAATGCGAGCGCATGAATGTGCATGTGCTGCCGCCAGATATTAATGAGAGTTTTAAAAATTTTGCCATGATTACCGATCCGGTTTCAGGCGAAAGCCATATTCGGTTTGGTTTAAACGGTATTAAAAACTTGGGAGAAAATATTGCCGAGGCAATTTATCGCGAACGCAAAGCAAACGGGCGGTATGCGGATTTGCGTGATTTTTTAACACGCGTCAAAGATAAAGATTTAAATAAAAAATCAGTAGAGAGCTTGGCTAAATGCGGCGCGTTGGATGGGTTTGGCATAGATCGCGGCGTACTGCTAGGCAACATTGAAAATATTTTAGCGTTTGTAAAACAAACTCGCGAGCAAAATGCAACTACACAGCATTCATTGTTTTCCGGTACGAGCATAGACATGTCGTCTAAATTAAAATTAGAAGATAAGCCTGCGGCCACTGAAGCGGAAAAATTAACATGGGAAAAAGAACTGCTCGGTTTGTATGTTACGTCGCATCCGTTTAAGAAATATCAAGATGCTATGGGTAGCGCGCTTGTGCCTCTCAAAGATTTATCCGGCCAAGCGCGCAGCCAGTGGGTGGTGGTGGGTGGTGTGCTTGATTCCACAAAAAAGAAAATTACGCGCAGCGGTAAAGCTATGATGTTTGCCAAGCTGCTAGACACAACCGGCAATTTGGAGTTGTTAGTATTTCCAAAAACATACGAAACCACCAAAGATATCTGGGTGGAAGGAAGGCCGGTGTGCGTGATTGGTAAAACATCCGAAGAAGAAGGCGATGATAAATTATTCGTAGAAAAAGCCTACGTGCTCACGCCGGAAAATGTTGGCACGCTGGCTGGGCAGCTTTCAGCTGGAAAAAGTTATACGCAGAAACCGGCCGAATCAGCTCCGATACCTGATAATTATTTTGTAATCCGCGCCACAGCCGATCAGGTAAAAAGCCAGGGAGAAGCGCTTAAAAATATTTTGCGAAAATATCCGGGTGATGCGCCGGTGTTGTTGTCTGTGGGAGATAAAAATATAAAAACCGCTTTTTTGGTGGCGGTCAGTGAAAATCTTAAAGCAGAAATTTTGGCGCTTATTCCCGGTTCTGTAGAAAATTAGTTTAGGCAGCCAGGCGCCAGTTTGGATCGGCCGTTATTTTTTTCCAAGAAGTAAATTCTTTTTTGCGAGCATGGTGGTATCCGGCCGCAGCAATCATCGCGCCGTTATCCATAGCATACTTAAATTCCGGAATTTGAAAATCAGTGTCTGGCATTTTTTTGGTTATTTCCGCCTGTAGAGATTCGCGCAGTTTTTTATTGGCGCTTACACCGCCGCCCAAAATAATCGTTTTTGGCTTGTATTGCGCTGCAGCTTTCATGGTTTTATGCACCAGCACATCAATAATTGCCTGTTCAAAACTGGCGCAAAAATCATTTTGGTTGTATGTCGGGTTGTCGCGCAGCCAATACAGAGCAGAAGTTTTTAATCCTGAAAAACTAAAATTATAATCACCGCTGTCTATCATCGGCCGTGGAAAATGAATGGCCTGTGTGTTGCCGGTTATTGCCAATTTAGAAATTTGCGGACCGCCAGGGTAGGGAAGGCCAATCAGTTTTGCGCCTTTGTCAAAGCATTCGCCGGCTGCGTCGTCTTTGGTCGCGCCCAGCAGTTTGTATGCGCCATGTTTTTTCATGAGCACCAGTTCGGTATGCCCGCCGCTTACAATTAAACATAAGGCAGGGAATTGTATCTGTTTTTTTTGTGTTTTATCTGTATCTGCTCCAATAATTTGAGTTGAGTAAATATGCCCTTCCAAATGATTGGTAGAAATAAGCGGAATTTTACGAATATACGACAAAGTTCGCGCTGCTTCCACGCCCACCAAAAGACCGGTAATAAGTCCGGGGCCGGAAGTAACGGCTATGGCTTTTGGTTTTGGCTGTCCTTCCAACACCGCTTCAATAAGCGGTACAATTTTTTCCGCGTGCATGCGGCCGGCAATTTCGGGTACTACGCCGCCGTATTTTTTGTGTATATCAATCTGGGAAGCGGTTTTTTCCGATATAACAAAAAATCCCTTTTCTGAGCAGTTTAAAAGGGCAACGGACGTGTCATCGCATGATGATTCAATGCCAAGAATTAACATATATTATCGTGTCAGGGGGGAGATTCGAACTCCCGACCTTAGGGTTATGAATCCTACGCTCTCACCAGCTGAGCTACCCTGACGTACATATAACAGTAGTGCTAATAATACTGGAAATGACGGGTAAAGTCAATATATTGACTTTTGCTTTTATTTATAGTAAACTATTTTTGCTAGTTAGACAAAAAGGCCTCATCGTCTAGTGGCTAGGACACCACGCTTTCAATGTGGTAACACGGGTTCGATTCCCGTTGGGGCTACGACGGCCAACACCATCATGTAAATGATGGTGTTTTGGTCTAAGGTTACAGACGTAACTGAGTTTGCCAGTATACTTTTTTCTTTTTTAAGGCTATTTTGTATTTTTGTTCTTTTCTTCTCTTTGTTGACACATGTATACGCGGTTTGCCACTTCCGTTGGTTTTAAGTCAAAAATAGTTCAGGGCGTAAACGGATCCTAAACTGACGTATAAAATTAGTTGCCTATTTCGCAATGGGTAATGATGTGTTTAGGTGTAGGCAGTCGTTATACGTCAGCTTTGGCAGTGATTATGGCTGAGTAACCTCAGAGGCAGAGTTGTTTCTTCTCGCTAAGATAGCAAAGGTTTAGTCAGCAGGAGGAGTAAATTTACCATTTTTAAACAAAGGCGCCTCTTCAAAGCCAAAAGATTGCCATATTCTGTCAGCAAGGAATTTGCTAATTTTGTCTGGGTCAATGACATCAAATGAAAACAATCCTAATTCTAAAGAATCGCCAGGATAATTGTTGCGATAGTACAAACTATGTAAGCCGTTGTAGTGGTGTTTTAATAATGGGAACTCCGAGATTTTATAGAGGCCTACGCTTATAGAATATTGGCCTGTATAATTTATATGGTTACTAATCTCTTTCAATTTTTGCAAAAAACTATATATGTATTCAATTACAGCTAAGGGATATAAAAACTTTGTCTCTATAGAAACACCATTTTCATTAATGTTTTCTGTCCTAGTAAGCTCTCTTCTGATAACTGCTTCTAAATATCCATTACGATGTAGCTCTAATTTTCTAAAATCTGGCTCACCTCCTACCTTAAGACCATAGAAACTTGGTTCTACTGGAAGTGAGGAAGAAAATTTTAGCGTCCAACCGTGCACCCGTCCATTAGTTTGGTTCAGCATTTTTTCTCTCAGCTCTTGGTCTTTAATGTCAACAAATTCAGTTCTGGTATCAATTGGAACAGCTTTTAAAATCAAAGTTGCTTCGTTGCCAAGACTTTTTAGTATGAGCTGGTTTCTTTTGTCTAGGAACCGCTCAGTATTTTCAGTGATATTGTAATTTTTTAAAAATTGATCCCTAACTTCTTCTACGGACATTTTAGATTTTTGTCGGTCGTGTCTGTTCCAAAATTGGTATAAGCCTTTATAGGTGATTAAATAGGGTGCCCGAAGGCTAGATGAAACATAGATAATGATAACAGTTCTCCCTTCTTTGTTTAGACAGTTAATTTTAAGGTCAGCAATTCTTGGTTCTACACTAGCCAAACATAAAGAGGTTATTCTATCACGTTCCGTTTCGGCATCATTTATAGTAGCAATTTCTTTTGCCGTACCGTCAGTTTCTTCTCCAACACCTATGATAATGTAACCACCATAAGCATTTGCCATAGATGTAATATCTCGCAACATCTCTCTGCCACCTTCATCATCCCTGGTCCATGGCACCTGCTTGAATTCTAAGCTCTGGTTTTCTGTTGTTCGTTGTTGTACCAAAGCTTCAATGTCTTCAAATACAATCTCTTCAAACGGTTTATTAAAAATACTCATATTAGACTGTCTTTATTAATTAATTTCCCCAATACCTCCTCCTTGACCTTTTTGCTTTATCCTCAAGATTAATTACGATGTTAATTACCAAAAATATTACAGCCAGTATCATTATTGCTATGCCGATCGGGTAAATTATTTTTGTAAAATGTAAGAAGGCTCCCATGGCAAACAATACAGCTATTAAACCTTTAGCTTTAATGCCAAACCAGTGAAATGAGTATCTGTCATTCATAAATAATTAAATTAAACTAACGCCGCCAGACCAAAAGTAATTTCCGTCTGTATCTTTATACCACGTAGCGATACCATTTACCATTTCACCATTATTAACACAGCCGATATATTTAAGAATTGTCCCTGCGGGGATAGATGTCTCGCTTAATTTTGGAGCTTCCCGTGTCGGAGCGCCTACCCGAATAAATAAACCCATTGTTGTCTTGGCCGAACCAGATTTTTCAACAAAGTTATATTTTGGTTCGTTGCTTGTTTCAGGTGTTTTGTCTAGGCAGTTGTTGTACATTATGGCTACGTCTAGTAGTAACTGTTCATATGTTCTTCCGCTTGCTTCTAAGCCAGATTTTGGGTCTGTCCTGCGTCCAGAGTCTAAGATAAAATGTCCTACCACTGATTTGGTAGGATCAAGATTGAATTTATGGCAGAGATATGCCATAAGCCAAACATATCTGTCATATGCTTCATCTGCATTAATTTTTTTACCATGACAGTATTCTATGCCAACTGCTGCGTCATTTGCGTTAAGGCTAAACAATTTATTATCTACCGGTGAATTGTAATGCACATGCCATGCTTTTTCTGGTTGTGCACTGCACAGTACTGGAATACACTCAATAATTTCTTTGTCGTCCACAAAAAAGTGTGCCGCAGCTTCTTCTATGTTGCACGTCTTTTCATAGTAGGCAGTGTTGCCAGCAGCCGTAGAATTTGGATTACCTGTATCATGGGCAACAATAAATTTTACTCCTGGCTTCATGGGTATTCCTGGTCTCCGCTTGGTTTTTGCAGTTAGTAGTTGAGTTTTTATAGGGTATTTTTGTTTGAATTCCATATTAGTTGTTAAATTGATTAAAATTTGGTATCTTTGATGTTGCTCGGGTCATTTCCATAGGAGTCAGAGTCACGGATTTTTCCGTGCCGATCATGGATTACAACTTCCGCACCTTGGTTAATCGCTATGTCTCGTGCGATTTTTATCGCTTGACCTTGTGTGTCGGTATGTGCGGTATCTCTGGAATTTCCAGCTCCACGCACAGCCCAGCCTTCTTCTCTTTTAACTACATGTTGTTGCTTGCTCATAGTTATGTTTATTTAGCTTCGCTTTCTCTGGTGGCAGAGTCAGCAAAAATGATGATTAATTTAGTAGGGGATAGCATCTAGAGTACGCCCCATTTGACTTTATGTAAATAACCAGTTACTATTACAAAAAGTAAGCACTGCTTACATAAGTACCATATGAAAACAAAAGGTAAGCAATCATTACATGCTGTCCCCACGTTGCCTGTTAAAGAAAAAACAGGTATACTTGATATGAAGAGTGAAGCCGAGTTACAAGTGAAAAAAGAAATAGGTGAAAAAATAAAACAGATACGAAGAAGTAGGCGTGGTAGTTTAACCGCTACAGTAGTTGCTCAGAAGTTAGGGATGAGTCGTGTAGCATTGACACATCTTGAAAATGGCCAGAACCATGTAAATGGTGTTAATCTTTGGAAATTAGCAACAATTTTAGGTTGTGGTGTTGCAGAGTTTTTTCCTGATGTTCCGTCTGGTCATGAGTTAAGCCAAAAAGATGTGGAGAATATAACAAAAAAAGATAAAAATGCTACTAAATGGGCCGAGGACTGTTTCGGCCCAGCAAAAAAATAACTATGCCTAATCCAATTGTCCAAGCCAAGATTCGCAGGATTCTTTCTCATTTTAAAATTTCTCAAGCACCTGTTCCTGTAGAACAGATCGCAGAAAAAATGAATATTCAAATTAGTTATGCTCCAAGTAGCGAATATTCTGGTATATTAATCCGCAAGGAAGGTGGGGCGTTAATGGGTATAAATAGCGAAGAAAGTCCTGGTAGACGACGTTTTACGATTGCTCACGAACTTGGCCATTTCTTTTTAGAAAAAAGCACAGTCTCTATTGATTACAGGGATAATGGAAATCGCCCTGATAAAACAATCCACGAAAAAAGAGCCGATGAGTTTGCGGCTACTTTACTTATGCCACGACCTTTTTTAATTAAGGACTTCAAAAAAATTTCTGATAAGGAATCTTCAATAGAAGATGTGCTTGCTCGATTGGTGGAAAAGTACCAAGTCAGTAAAGAGGCGATGATGTGGAGGCTAAAAAATTTGGGACTACGCTAGATTATAAAAAAGTTTGCCACCTGTCTCGATTAACCCTACAAATAAAAATACTCCGGTAAACCCGGGGTATTTTTATTTTGCGGCTGCAGGGAATCGAACCTCGGTAACCGTTGATTTTTCTATTTATCAATGCTATACTCCAGGCGATGATGGTTAAAAATTGTAGTTATAAATAATTTTATGAGCAGGCTAAAATTGGCGGGGATTATTTTAAGCAGCGTATTTTTATGCGCCGGAATCACATTGGCGGGTTTTTGGTTTTTATCCGGTAAATTTTTTAGTTTTTGGATGACTAAAGTTACGCTTAGTAATCAGCAAAATAATACACAATCTGGAAATTGTATTTTTCCTACAAGTACAGATACCTCTTTATTAAATAGAACCGAAATTGTTAGGCAGACTTCGCTTAAATGCGCGGCTTTTGAAGAGGCAAAATTACAATATGATTTTGATCCAAACAATGCTCTTACTTGGGATAATGCTTTTCCTTCGCGAGAAAACTGGTCAAAAAGATTAAAAGTATTTGACATGGCTTTGCGCTCGGAGTGGAGAATGTATCATAATGAACAATATGGCTTCAGATTTGATTATCCGGATGGGTGGAATGTTTTTGTGTCAACGGACGGGTCTAGGCTGATTTTAAGTAATTCTGAAGATCAGTTAATTCGTCCTATGGTTATAAAAATTACGGATTTTTCAACTTCACCTGCCGGGTTTGAGCAGCAGGCTATGACAAGCAATGGTTGGGCGCTTACCAAGAAAACACTCGCTGAAAAGAAGCAGCAGCTTGAAGAATCTGGTCGAGTGGCAGATGCTAATGGAAAGTTTGTAAATTTTAACAATGATTATAATACATTCCAATATCATAATTTTTATCGTCAAGGTGAGTTTTTTATAGACAATAATTTAATTACTGTTATCCAGCCGCTTTCGGTGATAATACCAGATATTGCTGGGTATGGAAAAGAACAGGAAAAGCTGCTTGCTAAAATAAACAGAGGAGACGTTAATGAGCTGGTGTCTGCCGAGATCAAGTTGTTCGATCTTATAGTTGATTCATTTCGTGTTGGTTCGTTTGAATATGTAAAATAAGTTTCCCAGCTACCTCGATTATCTTTACGACGAAAAAACTCTGCCCAAGCAGTGGTTTTTTGTATATCCATAGAGAGAAGCTGGAGCATGGTTGTCAAATCTTTTTTGACTGGTATACTGGTATAATATACTTACCACTAATAATTCATTATATGAATAATATAGAAGGCCGGCATATAGAAATGAAGAAGGGGGGAGGTTATTTGGATGGAGAGTTTAATTATATTGAGACTGTTGAGGGACTTTCTTTGCAAGAACGGGCGCAGCTTATTAGAGCATTATTGGATGAAATGGAAAGGGGGCATGGTAATATGCTTGATAAACAAATGAAAAAGAATAATGATGCGTTGGTTAGTGGTAATAAACCCGACGGTCATAACATTAGGCATTTTTTGTTGCCCCATGTTCCTCACTGGGCAATTGATAAGCAAAGAAAGGGAGTTTGGGTTGAGGAGAATCTATTAGAAACCAGAGAATATAACGATGATGATCGGGCTGAATATAGCATTGCCACAACTCAAGAACATAAATTTTTTTGGGTTGACCAAGGTGCAATGTGGGCTGTAAAAACAAAAGAGAATCCTTATGCCAAGTTTTCAATTACCGAATGTAGTGTAATTGTGGGAAAAAAAGATGATGAGATTGTGATAGCTCACATCAGTTATTCTAATCTATACGAGACACAAAAAGTGCTGGAATTCTTGAAAACAGAGGGTGTTAATGAAAAAGATATTTATGCGCTAGCGCGGGTCAGAGAAGGGCAAAAAGAAAGGCGGGACGAATGGGAGTATAATTTTCTTGGCAAACGAGCTTACAGTGTAAAACAGTATGAGGAGCTTGGGATTCCATCCGGCAATATTCATCCTTTTGACCTTGGGCATTCTCAGGCCTGCGAATTAATTATTTCTAAAGATATGCTCTATGCCTATGCCGTTGAACTTGATGATGATGGAAAAAAGAAATATACTCAATCTGTAGATCAGAAACAGGGTATAACAACTCGTGCATATGCTTACGGACCCGACGAATGGCTTCTTGATTTGCGAGGTAAGTAATTTTGATTTCAACAAGTTTGCCAACTGTCTCGATTAACCCTACAAAATGATCAAAAATGATGAAATGTGCTGAAAGCTAACTTCAGTTAAATGTGTTTTTCCAGCCATCTCGAATACCCCTACAATTGCGAAACACATCACTCAAATGATGGTGTTTTCGTTTAAGGTTAGAGCAGAAACTGAGTTTGCCACTCTTATTTTAGATCTTTTTGAACGCAATTTTGCATTTTGCAAAATGCATGTTATGATTAATAATCAAGTGAAATTTTTGATTGTCAATTATTGTATAAATATGATAAATTCTCACAAAAAAATACTTATAAGTATTTTTATTGTAGCGCTTCTCGCAGTTGGAATATGTTGGTATTTTAAATTAACCAGTATTCAGGAAATAGACCCGGTAAAAATTGAAGATACTGATAATATAGAAGAATTGAAAGGGGCGACCTCTATTTTAGAGGTAGATCTTGATTCGAGCACATCCTTGAGCAAGGATGAATTAATTAGCCCAGATGGTGAATGGTATTTTGCAGGGGAGAAATATTTTGGCAAAGAACCTTTTAGTCGAGCATTAAGTCGGTATTTAGAATTTATAAATCTTAAAGAGAAAGGTAATCGTTATATTTACGAAGACTGGTTTGAACGTCCTGAAGACGGTAGTTATTCTTCCACGTTTAGGACAGCTCATCCGATTGGGTGGAGTGCTGATGGCACCTCTGTTTATATGGCGTATACAAATCTTCTTAAAGAAGAAGATTTATCTTTGCCTAGGCAATTGGGAGGCTATTGGGCAAATCCGACAAATGTAGTTAAAATAAATTTAAGTTTTGAAATGGACTACTCCGATTTTCAAGATGTTGGGCCGTATTTATATGTCAATGAGGGTAGTAAAAATAAAGGGCATATTTTAGATCTTTTACCAAAAGAAGATCGTGCTCTATGGTTTGGCTCAAATTCGTCATCTACAGAATTGGTTTATTTTTCTCCCTCTAATAACAGTAATTCACATGTAATTTTAAAGTTAGATGAACACGATAAAAGTGTTATAACCTCAGCGTCTCTTGATCGTGATCCAGAAGTTGAACGAGCCGCTTATATTGTGCATAGACAAGGTAAGAATGACGAGGCCTATGTTTATACGAATGTAACTTCTACAACAACCTCCACAGTTTTTTTAGATTTAAAACCCTATCATAAAGATATTTTTGCACATGGCATTACTGAACCTTATAAACTTATAGTTGAGAAGACATCCATGTTTTTACCCAGAGGGCTTTTCTTGGTAGTGGTTGGAGCAAATAATGAAATTATGTTTGTTAGGTTCAATGATTTTGGTAAGGGATATGAGCCTCTTTTAAGCAAGAGCGGCCTATTATAATACAAAAAGTTTGCCACCTGTCTCGATTGACTCTACCAAAAGGGATTTCACATGCGTGAGGTCTCTTTTTTGTCTTAATTAAGACAAAAAATCGGGTTCAATTGGGCTATTTAATTATCTGATGTTTTAGCTAATTTATAAATGATCCAACAAGAATCGAACTCATGACCAACGATTGTAAAAAAAATATTTTGGTGTTATTCTTATTATGTCCTAATTTAAAACTATGAAAATATTAGTAACCCACTCTAGTGATTTTGATTTTCAAAACAAACTTTACAAGCCATTACGAAATTCCGTACTTAATAATAAATACGAACTTCGTCTTCCGCAAGAAGGAAAAAGAGAAAAGCTAACAAAAGACATAATAAAAGAATGCGCGGCAGTAATAGCTGAGTGCTCGTTACCATCGACTGGACAAGGAATCGAATTGGGGTGGGCAAACGCCTACAATATTCCAATAATTTGCATTCATGAAAAAGGCGCTAAAATTTCCAATGCTCTACATTACGTGAGTGATACTTTTATTGAATATAGTAACGAAGTGGAGATGGTAGAAAAATTGCAGGAATACTTAGATAAACTCGCATAATCTGATTCGCTAAAAAACAATCTGCAAGGTGAATGGGTTCGTGTCTACCATTGACTTTACATTAACCATAAGAATTGCTAAAGTTTAAAGGGAAATTAAACTTATTTTGAAAGTGAACCTTTTAAATTAGTTAGCTAGTTTATATTTTATGGAAATAAGTCGAAGTTTGGAAGTAGGTTCGAGAGATAGGGAGCCAAGAGATTTTAGGGATGTAGAGTTAGCTGTCATTACAACAAGAGAAAAACAAATACATCCAAATCGGTATGAGGGATTTTTTGATGATATTAAAGATGAAACAAAACAAATCTTTTGGAAAATCAAGTATCTCCGGGATTTATTGGTAAATCCTGAATTGACAGAAAGACCTGATGCTGTAAAAATCAAAGAAAAAATCGAGTGGATAATTTCTGTTTTAGAGAGCGGATTACTTTCTACGGACTCAGAAAAAGTTGGTGATTTGAAAGACAGCCTGGCCACATTTTTTCCTGGTGCGAGAGTGGAGGAAGTTTCTGCAGAGTCGGTTGGGTTAGAAGAGAAGATAGAAAGTCTGGTAGATTTTTTGGATAGATCAGAAAAAAAATGTATTGTAACAAGTTCTGATAGCCATAGAACCACCGGTGTAGTTTTGAAAATATTAGCTGATAAATTGGCATGGGCGGAAAAAGACGGCTCTACTGCGGTATTAGCCTTTGATCGTCATATTGATACAGGACAGTGGAGCGGAGAAGCAAGCGATATAACTAAAGCCAATGTGTTTGTACCGATTCTTGAAGAAGATATAATTGGAGAACTAGCGGTAGTCGGAGCGCACAGTAATAACCAGTTACCCGCAATTGAAATAGCGGGTAAAGTATCTGTTTTATATAATAAAGATTTATATGTAGATCGTCTGCCAAAATCCGAACTTTTTTTGGAAAAAATAAATGATGTTTTTTTATCTTGGAAGGCAAAAGGAATAAAAAGAATATATTTTTCTGTTGATATCGATGGTTTGAGAATAATGGATTTGGGTTATACAGCGACAGATTACAACATGTTGTCTCTTTTGCGTAAAGAGCTTTTTTCTTTTTTAAATCGACCTAGTAAAATTGAGGGTATTGATGATTTTGAGATAAATATCCCAGAACACCCAGGACTGGAAGACCCTCATAAAAAAAATAAAAAATATAGAAAACAAATACTTGATAATAGCCACGAGCCTTTTAATTTTAAATTTACAAACCTTGCTGAAATCACATCTAACTACGGTGGTGTGCCTGCTAAATGGGTAGGTTTTGCTATGAAGCTAGCAAAAGAACATGGTTTGGAGGTTGGTTTAAAAAATAAAAAAGGTCAGGTCGTGGTTGGTGATGTGGTTGAAAGAGAGAAGGGAGATTATAAGGGGAGAACAACTAAAATAACGGCAGCTTTGTTAAAAGAAATGATAAAATATGGACAATCAGAATCGCCGTGATGTAATTCATTGCGTATAGAGTTGTGCGTTTCTTGGAAAATAGGATTTAAAAACATTCTACGAAAAGAGTAAAAAGATAGAATAATTAGGCCTATTATAAAATTATATGACGAATTTAGATTCCGACATGTCGCAACCAGTTATTCCCGAAGGCCAGGGAGCAGTTGAAACTGATGTCCATGAAAAAGAAGTCCCGGCAATTCTATCTGTAGAAGATCATGAGGGAGAAGAAAAAGTGGAGAAGCGCGCAGAGTATATTAAACCTTTCATTGATCTCTTATTTCCAGATAAGCCAATAGATGAGTACTATGAGCATGTTGCTAGTAAGCAGAAACAAAGTGTTGATGCGTTAAATGATGACGATAAAGGATACGCTAAACGTCTTCAAATGGATGATTTTTATACGAAACAATCCATAATAAAAGAAATTGCAAAATATCAGATTCCAGAAAATCAAATTAGTGGTTATATCAATGAAGTCCTAGCCCTATCTAAGGACACACAACAACCTGGAGAAAATTTGTTAGGCGTCATGTCTAGGATTATTAAGCAGGCTACAACTAGGGAACATGCACAGTTGTATCGTCATTTCGTGCAAGAATGGTCCAGTACATTTATTGGAAATGGCGATGAAGAGTTAAAGGAAAAAAACACCCAAACGATTGTTGATCTTATCTTTAAAATTTCAGGTGCAAATATTTATCCTCGACCAGAACGAAGCCTCGCAGCAATGGAGGAATATTTTCAATCAATGTTGGATGTGTACAGGTTTATTTATGATTTACCTGAAGATTACGATCAAGCATTGAAATCTAAATTTCTTCAGGATGCGCATGCTTTAAATGCAATCTGGCTTGATGGAGATCAGGCTCGTAATCTCGTTAAAATTTATAGGGAAGTTTACCAATTACCAGACAAGAAAATTCTGCGTCTTTTTATTGATGCTTGCGGCCAATACGCCTCCCACCAGGGATTAACTGAAATGAAAGTGCGAGGTTTAATTGATAAACTTCTTCCGGCAATGTTGAATAGAGATTCGGAGGTCTCCGCAGTATTGGAGGCAGGAAATCGTTGGGGAATGGGGAAAGGAGATTTTGGAATTGCTGATTTTGTCTGTCACGCTTATGCAAGTGAAGTTAGTTCTGCCAATATCAATGAACTCATGCTTGTTGTTCGTGAAGTACCGACAACTAGTGTGGCAAAGCTCGAACAGAATCGTTTAGACGGACTGACATTAATGACACCGTTTGGTATACTGCGTGATTTTATTCATGATCAACGTCCGCATGTACATGAGGTGGTCAGTGGGATGGTGCATTATTATGACACAGGCGATCGAGAGGCACTGGAACAGATCTTGGTAAAGACACCTTACTTGAACGTAGAGAATAGTAGAGCCGCGCTATTTAACACAGCGCTTTATGAGCAAGAAGTTGAAGAAGTAGCAACTCGATTTGGCGAGAAAAAAATTTTAGTAAAAAAGGTTAAGCCAATAGATGTGCTGCGTCGGTTAGTTGAAAATACCAAACCTGTGGCTGATAATCCGCCTACAACCTCCGACAAGGAACTGAATGATAAGTTGGATGCTCTGATGGATCAAAAGAAAACAGGTGTTGTATTGCCACAACGGGTTGCTGAGACTATGGAGTATGTAAATAACCGATTAGTTGAAGCTGAAAAATCCCAGCAGGTAGGTATTGAGCCGAGCTTTATTGTTGCCTTAACTTGGTTAGAGCAGCGGGGCTTTGAGGTTCTTCGGGATATGTCTTATGAAACACAAATTGGCGCGTACAAGTTGCCCTGGTTTGAAACATTGTTAAAATTCCAAGAGCTTACCAGCTCGCCGCATAAATTCGATGAACAAAAATTTCAAGCTTACATTGATCAGGTGAAGCAGCTTGATAGCGAGGCCTATAAGCTTATTGCTGCTCATACCGCAGATAATTTACAGGGCTTAGTCCAAGGTTATAAGGCTGCTGGAAGAGAGGATGTTGGCGCATTATGGTCGGGTAATATTAACCATGAACTGCTTGGCTTAGTTGATTTGAAACCGGCAGATACAAAGCTTGGTGCTCGCTTGAGAAAGGAGCGCCAACAACGACTTGAAAGAACTTGGCAACATCCGGGTGATTAAAGAATTTAGTATTGATTACAAAGTTTGCCATCTGCCCCGATTAACCCTGTAACTTAATGAAAAGTGCTCAAAAGTGTTGAAAATTAACGACCAACCAATTTTTTGTTAGCCGTACTAAAATCAAAAATTGATTTCAACTTAGCAAACCGCTATAATTTATAGTGTATAAGCCATTTTTATTATATTGTTTTCGTATGTCTAACCCGGATGCTGGTAAGAAATTTGAGGCAGAGTTTGGAGGTGATAAAGCCGTTAGTTTGGAAGAATTTAGTCTTTCAAACGTTGTGTGGAATAGTGAAGCAGAAAGCGGAGAGTATTTTGCGGAAGCAGAGAATGAAATTGATATTGCCGGTAAAAGATATTCTTGTAAATTTGAAATGTGGAAAGGTAATAATATAAAAGAAGTAGGATTTGTTTTATCGGAAAATAGCAAATATAAAGAATGGCTTATAGAAGGAACTGTTAAGTTTGATGAAGGTGCTAAATATGACTATACGCCAGTCTACACTTCTATTGCAAGAAATCGAGATAGTAAAGATAGATATGTTCTTAATTTGCCTGATGGGACAGGGATGGTTTTTTATAAAAAGATGCTAGAGTATATTGAGAGAGAGTCGGTAAAGTATGAGGGCGGATTATTGCATAAAGTGATTCATGACCCAAAGTTGGGGCTTGACTTAGAAAAGTGGAATGAAATTTTTGAGGCATTTCTAACAGAAAGAGGGTATAGGAAAGTAAAAGAAGGGAATTGGCGCCGTTTATATAAAAATAAGATACAGTAGATAATTCTACTGAAGGATTGTTTGAAAGATATAATATCCATACATATTGATAGAGTAATAGATAAAAAACCTGTGCCAAATCGGTATATTATGGGCAAGGTTGTTGAGAAGTAATAAAGGATTTTGAGTTTATAATATTGACATGGAATGTAATCTGTGTTATTGTATCAGGTCCTCTTTGGAGGACCTGTTTCTGTATGTTACAGTTTTGTTACAGTTTGTACATTGTCAGATTGCCTAGTAAGGTTGTGAGCGTTTACGGTAAAGGTATACAGTTTTGGGTACGTTGTGGTCACGCTCTCAAAGCCGAACCAAAAAACCAACAACCTGCCTTTGAAGTTTGAAACTTCGGGGCACTAGGAAAGCGAAGGTGTGTCATGATGTTTGCTCCCTGTTATCTTGCCGAAAAGTTCGGTGGCGGATTCAGCGCCACCGAGCAGGAGCACTGGCTGGTCGTACGTGGCCTTCTCCTCATGTGGATTCGGGATGCCGATTCTCAAGGGGATTGGTACCAACACCTCTCCCGTGCGGTCAACGAGGTGAACCGTTTCCTGCGGCTGCTGGGTGTGCTGGATCCAAAGAAAGCTCCCCGTCCGCCCTCCGAACTGTTCGGCCACTACCACAACGAGGTGTCTAAGCAGTGGGACTGGTTGTACCAGTTGGCCCCGAACGGTTGGGGTCGCTGAACACGGCCGATGATTGCTAGCATCTAATCTAGCAGGCGACCGAACGAGCGCCTCTCGTTCAATGCACAAAAACAGTCTTTTAAAAAAGGCTGTTTTTGTTTTTAATTTTTTGCCACTACCCTTGCCTTAATTGGGGTGCTATGGTATTTATTGTCTAAGAAGAGCGGTTCACCGTTCAGTAAAACGCGGAGAATTCAACATGTCGAATTGGGCTCATCAGCTGTTGGAGAAAGCGGTTGGTTGTGATCTGGAAATCGTGCAGGGAGAATTCATCTATCGTGGCAGGATCCGTTGCGCAGAAGTTCGGTCGGGTGATATTGTGTTCACCTTGCCATGGGTCGCAAAATGCGACGCTGACAACGATGGGTCGAAGTGGCGGGTCTGGCATGCGGCAACTTGCAGTTTTCCCATTGATTCGTGCTCGCCACGGGATATGGGTGATTGCCAGGCGCTCTTCATTGTACCAGGTGAAGATGGTTTGGTGATAGTGCATCTAGATCCTAACGACCTTCTTGATCCTCTGGTTGTAGAAGGGCTTCGTGTTGACTGATATAGGTTCTCCACCAAGTGTGGTGTGGCAGGAGGTCTCCTTGTTACTGCTTTGTATGTAGATATATATAAAGCAGTGGAGATCTCTTGGTTCTAATTTTAAAAAACACTCATTGGAGTGTTTTTTAAATATATTTTATGTATTATGGCTTAGCTATTGTTTTAATCAAAGTAATAATTTAAAATATTGGTAAGTTTTAATGTATACACACATATGCCAGATCGAGAACATCGTCATATAGAGCCTGTGGTTCAGTCAGTTGAATCCTCTAAAACAGGTGAAAAAATAATTGAACAAAAGATGGGACAAGGACTATTTGTTGACGTGGTTGTTATTGGTTCTGCTGCAGAAAAGGCGGGTATTAAGATGGGGGATCAAATTGTATCCGTTGACGGTATGTGTCCGGCTTCAAAGGAAGAGTTGTCATATTTGATCCAATCAGCAGGAGAAGCGCCTGTGCAGTTTGTGATAGCCAGAAAGGGTATTGAAATGAATGTTGAGGTTAGGCCAGTATATAATAATGAATTGGGAAGAGTGCAGGCAGGTGTAGTGTCAGCATCAAAAGAAAGAATTAGAAAAACGGACTCTAGCAAAACTTATGATTGTCTTAGGCAAGAGATTCCATATGTTGGAGCAGACGGTAAAGAGGTCTGTGTGGCTATGGTTGATGTAAAAGAGGGTGAGATAACAATGCATTCGAAAAATGGCACAGAATATCCAGCGCGCAAGTTGGATGCTTTTATTCTGGTAAACAATGAGGGAAAAAAATATGACGTATTAGAAAAATTTAATACGCACCACCTGCCTATTTTAGTTGATCAGCGAGTGGAGAACGCTCATTACACAGAGTTTTTTGAGCAAAGCGAGGATTCTTCTGAAGAAAAAATAGGCTCCAAAGTTTTAGTGATAGGAGATTATCGCAGTCCTTTAAGCATGGCAATTTTATTGCATGAATTAACGCATGTAGACCAGTCATTTCAAACAGGTGATGCAAGGAAACTATATGATTTATATGGATCTGAATTAGCTGTAGATGAATATGATAAAAAAGGGTACGCAGCCATACGCGATTTAGTGCATAGAATAGTGTCGGTTGTGCCCGAAGCTGGCGCAGATATTGATAATCAATTAAAAGAGCTGGACGCTATCATTGGCGATGAAGATGAATACGGGGATTTTCATAATGGGAAATTAAATCGGGTTGTTGGTGGTATGAAGGAATATTTTTTTACAGAGGTTGAGAAGGTAGCCAAGATGAATTCTTGGCAAGATGATCAGTGGCAGAAATTTTTATTGCGAGCAGAAGATTATGTTAATCCTGATTTAGTTAAAGACCTGGATGATTTTTGGCCGGAGCAAGCGGATATAAAAGAAATTTTAAAAAAGTTAGTAGATATGCGGGTGATTCACGAAGGTCAGGCAGAAAGTTTTTTGGAAAAAATGATAGACTGGCGCCACCAGTGTGATGTGATAAAAGACAGAGAAAGAAAGTTGGTGGACCAAGCTCGCATATTAGCAATTCTTGCGTTGCCAACACAGATGTTAGAAAGAGATGCCGAGCGCGGCAGCTTACAAGGGTTGCGAAAAATTAGGCAAGAATCCAGTATTGATCTGCTGGCTCAAGTGTTGGTTGTGCCGAGTTATGTTCAGCCAAATGATCCGCTTGTGCAAGAATATGAAGATAAACGCGCAGAGGTGGAGTCTCGTATTATGCGTCAAAGCGTGCAGTCTGTTTACGATAATTTAGCCGTATCCCTGCCAGCAGGGATCGGTAGCGGTCATATAGTTTCTGATGCTAGGCGGCGTGTACGTCGTTATATGAGAGAGTTGGCTGCTACACCAGCCAGTATGCGCAGATTGGATACTGATGATAAATTGGGTGAAATGCCCCAATGGGGCAGTGTTGTAAAAAGACTGCAAAAAAAAGATTAAGGCAGTTTGCTTAGTTTTTCCAATTATATCCCAATCTCTTTTACTTTTATCTATTTTGCTATATAATATGGTAGCTTATTTTTATCCACTTACATATGCAAGATCTTCAGGAGATTTTTAACCGCATGCAGGAGGTAAAGAAAAAACAAAAAGATATTCGCAGTACATACAAAGAGGCTTTAGACAGCTCTGAGGAATACAAGGATGTTACCGATAAATTGAAAACCCTGCGTGAGCGTAAAAAACAAATTGAAAACACGATTAAAGAATCATACAGCACTGAACTGACTAAGCTGGATGATTTTAAGATTGACTTGGAGTCGGACGCTCAAATGCTGAGCGATATGGCGCTTACCAAGCTTATGAAAGGGGAGACTGTCCAGGTTGTAGATGAGTATAATAATACATACGAACCTCTCTTTACTGTAAAATTCAAGAAATCATAAATTTTTTATCTCTTTTTTATCTAGTTTTTAACCCCGATAGTGTAAAATAAGTGGGTTGTTTTTGTTATATGTTTGCGATAGTATAATTACTATATGAAAATTCTTATTATTGAAGACGAGGCAGAGATTGCTAAAAATTTAAAAACCAACCTGGAAATTGAGTTTTTTGCCGTAGATATGGCAGCGGATGGAGAAACAGGCTTGTTTATGGCGCTCACAAATGAGTATGATTTAGTTATATTGGACAATACGCTGCCAAGAAAAAGCGGCGTAGAAGTATGCAGAGAAATTCGGTTGCATAAAAAAGATCTGCCTATTATTATTTTGTCAGTCATCTCTGAAACAGAGAAAAAAATTGAGCTTTTAGAAACCGGAGCCGATGACTATTTAACCAAACCATTTTCTTTTCAAGAATTACTGGCTCGCATTCGAGCGGTGTTGCGCCGGCCGAAACGTATGCAAGATGAAATTTTATCCATCGATGATTTGGAAATTGATCTGCGTAAAAATATTGTAAAACGCGCAGGAGAGGAAATTCATTTGACCCGTAAGCAGTTTATGTTATTGGAGTATCTTATGCGCCATCCGGGTGCGGTGGTTACACGCTCTATGCTTATGGAACATGTCTGGGAAACCGATGTTGATCCATTTTCTAACACTATTGAAACACACATTTTAAGCTTGCGTAGAAAAATTAAAAACAAAGATAATCAGCCAGAGTTGATCCATACGGTTCCCGGAAGAGGATATAAAATAGGGCCGTAGTTTATAATTTTTTTATATTTTTTTTATCAAAAAATTATTTATTCTAGTATATACTACATAATACGGATGTTTCGCTCGTTCTTTCTCAATGTATAGGAGAAGAAGTGTGCGAAATAAATATTTTCGTGATGTAAGGAGGCGTTCATGAAAGACCGTGTTTTTGTTCGTAAAGCATCTGTTGCTGATTTGGCAGCGGTAGCTCGTTTGGAGTATGCAATTTTTGGCAAAGAGGGCATTGTTCCGTTTCCGATGGAGCATTTTGCCACTTGTTTTGCCTCATACCCCGAAGGGTTTTTTGTAGCAGAAGAAGCTGGAAAAATTGTGGGGTATGTGTATGCCCAGATTATTGCATGTGATATGGTAAGCGCTGAAGAAGTCCGACAATGGTCTAGCTTTGAAGAGGTGATTGCTCGCGGTCATAAACCAGATGGCAATTATCATCTGGGTATTAACATAGGGTCTGTTCGCTCAGGTGCTGGTAAAATGTTGGTGGAAGAATTTTTGGCACTAGGCCGCAGTACCTGCAAGCCAGCATTAGGCATGTCTCGAATCAGCGGGTTTGGGCAGTATGTGAAAGATTTGATAGTCCAAGGACTAATTTGCGCCGAGGCCAGCCAACATATGTTTGATATGCTCGCTTTGCACTATGTGCTACAATGCGCTCAAATGGTAGGGGGAGTTGTAAGGCTCAAGCCGTGGTGCCCGGGTGTGCGCGAACAAATACCAGGGGTATTGCCGGTTCCGAGCGTGCGCGATCCGGTTTTGTGCAAGTATCTGCTCAACCAAGAAGTTGCGGTATATGCAATTCTACCGCACTTTCTGGACGATACAGCGAGTAAGGATTATTCTGTCCTTATTGGACCAGCTTAAACTCGTATGTTCATCTTTTCTTATACTGCCGCTGTTATTGCTATGATGTGTGTAGCGATGGCAGCGGTTATCTTAATAAAAAAACGCGATATTTTATCGCGATGTGTTGCGTTATATACGCTTGGGGTTGGGGTTTGGAATATATCAAATGCGTTCGCAGATATTTCTTGGAGCATATTTACGGCGCGATTCTGGTCTGCGGCAGCCTTAGCCGGCTCAATGATATTTTTGGTTCTGTATATTATTTTTTTAGAACAGTTTTTAACCAAAAAATATTTTAAAAATAGGCGGGTTGCTCTTTTGGTGTTAGTTCCGGCTATTACTTTTGTTTTTGTTGCATGTACGCCGCTATATATTGTGGA
>CAZLNR010000002.1:91880-117292 GCA_964561035.1 uncultured Gammaproteobacteria bacterium
TAGTTCCGGCTATTACTTTTGTTTTTGTTGCATGTACGCCGCTATATATTGTGGAAGTGGTTATCACTGGTAATACGCCGGCAATTACCGTGCCCGGCAGTGTAAATTATGCGGTATTGATATATGTAGTTTCTCTTTTGTTGTACGGTTTATTGCGGTTGCGATCT
Organism: uncultured Gammaproteobacteria bacterium; assembly: GCA_964561035.1. Classification (GTDB taxonomy): domain Bacteria; phylum Patescibacteriota; class Patescibacteriia; order Magasanikbacterales; family GWA2-37-8; genus XYD2-FULL-39-9. The sequence continues at coordinate 92,048 of CAZLNR010000002.1, forward strand.
CAATATCAAAATCTTACTTGGATAAAAAAACGGCAAATTTTATATGTGAAGGCAGGGTTTTTAATCTGCCTTTTTTCGGGCATAATTTTTACAGTCGTACTGCCATTTTTCGGCTATTTTTTATTTTTTTCGCTAGCCGGGCAGTTTACTTTGGCAGTTGTGATTCTAACCGCATACAGCATCTTCAAGCATAATTTTTTAGACATTACCATTATTATTCGACGCAGTGTTATTTTTGCTTGCCTATCCTTCGGTATTATTAGTCTATATCTCGTGTTATTGTTTTTTGTGCAGAATATTTTTTTTCATACTAATCAAAAAGCTTATCTCGTTACCAGTCTTATCACGTGTTTATTTGGCGTGTTTTCTGTGCCAAAAATAGATTCATTTTTGCGCCGGGTTACGGATGGGATATTCTTTAAAGATTCATATGATCCTGCTGAGGTGCTAGCGCAATTAAGTGAGATATTAAATAAAAAGTTGCGCCTGGATGATGTGGTAACTGAAACTGTAAGCGTGTTAAAACGGCAGTTGAAAATTGCGGATGCGCATATTAGCACTGTATTTACAGATAAAAAAAGCGGCGGGGAAGCTGTTGCTATACCTGTTATGCAGAATATTTCAGTGGTGGTACCGCTCGGTGATATGCCAAAGCAGGCCGGGGCTCTTTTTCTTGGGCCAAAATTATCCGGCGATCCATATACGGAAGCAGATTTAGATTTGCTTAAAACATTTTCATATCAAATGACGCTGGCTTTGGAAAAATCACGGCTATATGAGCAGGTGAAAGATTATTCAAAAAATTTGGAAGAAAAAATCGCGGATCGCACCGAAGAGTTAGTGCGCTTACAGGAAAAGCAGTCACAAGAATTGTTTGAGATAGCGCACGAATTGCAAACACCGCTTACTATTTTAAAAAATGACTTGCATGCGCTGATTCGCGCTAATACGCATAATGATACGCTGCCGCAGTTAGAAAAAAATATTGATCGAGTCTCTCGGTTTATTAATAGCTTATTGCGTTTAGCAAAAATGGATTTTACGGAACAAATTGAAATGAGGCCTATTTCCTTGAGTGATTTATTGCTGGAGTTGACTGAAGAGTTTGAAGTGATTGCGCAAGAAAGCGGCATGAAGTTATGCTCTCATATCGCACAAGGTATTATGATAAAAGGTGATCGTAACAAGATTGTGGAGATGGTGAGTAATCTGGTAAGCAATGCGATGAAGTATAACGCTCATGAAATGCGCGTGGATGTATTGTTGGAAAAACAAGGCAGCCAAGCGGTGTTATCGATTGCGGATACAGGTGTGGGAATTGCAGCCTATGATATTCCATATATTTTTGATCGATTTTTTCGCGCCGAAGATGTGTCTGGCAGCGGTACAGGATTAGGGCTGGCAATCTGTAAAAAAATAGTTCATATGCATGGCGGAACTATTGAGGTAGAAAGCGAGAAAGGCGAAGGAGCCAGATTTGTGGTGCGTCTTCCGCTTTTGTCTTAGAAGAACATAAAAACACCCGAGGCGGGTGTTTTTATTTTTGTAACTAGTTACAAATTTTATTTTAATGCATCTTTCAAACCTTTGCCAGCTTTGAATTTTGGTACGGTGACAGCTGGAATTTGAATTTTTTCGGAAGGGTTTTGTGGGTTAACGCCCTGTCTGGCAGCGCGTTTTTTGGCGGAGAATGCGCCAAAACCGGTCAAGACCACTTCGTCGCCCTTTTTTAATTTGGCGATGATAGTATCAAGAATCGCGTTTAGTGTATCTTCAACTTGGCGTTTAGGCAAGTTCATTTTTTCAGCAACTTCTTGCGATAAATCTGCTTTATTCATATTGTCACCCCCTTTCTATATTGTGCTTGTTGCATATCAGGATTGCTTCAATCTATATGATAATGACAAGATTTCTATCTGCTTAAATTATAACACGGGTAATGTTTTTTGCCTATCTTTAGCAAATATATTTATCCACACGCTATAATTAATTATTTAGCGTATTCAACTACGCGTGTTTCTCTGATAATTGTAACCCTAATTTCACCAGGGTATTGTAATTCTTGTTCAATTTTTCTGGCAATGTCTTTAGCAAGCTGGAAGGCAGAGTAATCATCAACCTCATTTGGCTTAACAAAGACGCGTACTTCGCGTCCGGCTTGAATAGCGTATACTTTATCAATGCCAGGGAAGCCGCTTGCGGTTTTTTCCAACTCTTCAAGACGAGCCACAAATTGTTCGTAGCTATCTTTGCGAGCGCCAACTCGAGCGCCAGAAATAGCGTCGGCTGCTTTGGCGATCGATGCGTAGATGTTATAGGTTTTATCTTGATGGTGGGTAAGAGCAGTTTGGCAAATATCCTCATCCATATTGAATTTTTTGAGGATCATAAAGCCGATTTCAGGATGTGAACCTTGGGTTTCTTGGTCAACTGCTTTACCAATGTCATGGAAGAAGCCGCATTTCTTTGCTTTGGCGGCGTCTAAACCTAACTCGCTGGCAATCATACCAGCCAAGTAGCCAGTTTCCATGGAGTGGTTAATAATATTTTGTCCGTAACTAGTGCGGTATTTTAATCTTCCGACAATACTAACCAGTTTTGGATCAATGCCGGTAATGCCCATTTTATACAATGCTTCTTCGCCGGCTTTTTTAATATCAATTGCCAAATCTTGCTTGGCTTTTTCGATAAACTCTTCAATGCGTGCTGGTTGGATACGTCCATCAGCCATGAGTTTTTCTAATGCTAATTTTGCAATTTGTCTGCGAATAGGGGAGAATCCAGAAACAACAATGGCATCTGGAGTGTCGTCAATGATAAGTTCACAGCCAGTAAGTTTTTCAATGGTTTTAATGTTGCGGCCTTCTTTACCGATAATACGGCCCTTCATGTCTTCGCTGGTCAGGTGTACGGTGGTGGAAGTAATTTCTGCAGCATGGGATGAGGCGCAGCGCTGTACAGCGTCAGCAATTAGTTCGCGAGCTTTTTCGTCGTATGCCTCTGTTGATTCCTTATCTAGCTTAAGTAATCGAGCAGTAAGATCTGACTTGCTTTGCTCCTCCATGCGTTTTAAGAGTTGTTCAACAGCCTGTTCTTTGTTTAGGTTTGAGATAGCCTGTAACTTTTCTACTTCCTGTTCTTTTAATTTTTCTATCTCAGTTTTCACCTGTTGAATTTTGTTTGCCTGTTCTTGGATTTTTTGTTTGTTGTTTTCCAGTTCGGTCAACTTTTGATCAAACATGGTTTCACGGCGTTCCAGTCTTTCCTGGATATTGTGTAATTCTTGTCGAATTTGCTTTTCTTCTTTCTTTGCTTCATCCAGCAATTGGGCAGATTTTTCTTTGCCCTGCAGGATTATTTCTTGTTGCTGAGTTTTGGCATCAGCTAAAAGCTTCTCTGCCTTTGCTTCAATGGAATTGGCTTGGTTTTGCGCCATTTTTTTACGGAGTATGTATCCGATACCTGTGCCACCACCGACGCCGGCAAGGGTTATAAGAACCCAGATAGCAGTATTCATATAGTTTAAAGTGTACTTCCTCGCTTGGCATTTTTTTTAAAATATTGCCAAACTTCGGCGGTACAAAAAAATTCACTTTTTAAGTGTTTTTATTAGTACCTGTTGAAGAAATATGGCCTTATGAAGCAATCTGCTTGAGAAGCTGTAATGGTGCTGCAAAAAGACTAGGCAGATGTGCCTGTTGTAGTGTTCCGAAAGCTGGTTTTTTCGCAGTGTTACGCATAAACAGTGTATTTTTCAAACAATCGTTTTGTTCCAATACTTCTTAACGGTTACGGAATAAAAAGACTTAAAAATCGTTAATTATTTAATGATGTGCGTATGGTAACATTGCAGGCCTGTTTTGTCAAACTGCCTAGATGTCGGTTTCCCAGACACCTCGTTCTTGTCCGCCGTCACTTTTTGGTTTTTCAGCGGGTTGTGGTGGTGGAGTGATGTCTATTTCAACTACCGGTCTTGGCGGTGGGTTTTGCTGTTCTTTTTCACGCTCAATTCTTCGTTGGATCTCTTCTGGAGATACAGGAGGGGTTTGATCCGGGTTTGGCATCCATTCTATTGGTTTTGGCATATTTTATAGCTTAGTCTATTTAAGTTAAATTTATAGCGTTAGATAAAGAATACGGGCCAATGCGCGTACGAGTTAGTTCTTGGCAGTATGCCCCGATGCCTAATTTCTCGCCAATGTCTTGTGCAAGAGTGCGGATGTAGGTGCCAGCAGAACATTCAACTTCTACGGTAAGAAGCGGCCAGTTATATTCCAGCAGGTGTATGTTCATTATTTCTATTTGATTTGGTTTTCTTTCTATCTCAATGCCTTTTCTGGCCAATGTGTATAGCCGTTGGCCATTTATTTTCTTTGCGGAAAACATGGGCGGTGTTTGCATTTGCATGCCTGTCATTGAATGTAGCACCTCGGTGATTCTGTCTTTATCGGGAATTTGAGCATCTGTCACAGTGTTTTCGGTAATTACTCCGGTTTTATCTTGGGTGGTGCTGGTTTTCCCTAGCATAATCACAGCCCGGTATGTTTTGGGCATTTCTTTGCACCGGTCGAGCTGTTTGGTTGCTTCTCGTCCTACGCCAATAATAAGCAAACCGGTGGCAAACGGATCAAGTGTTCCGGCGTGGCCAACTTTAACTCGTTTTTGTTTGCTATCGGTACGCAGTGCGGCAGTATCCGCGTGTTTGCGTATATAGGCAACAGCATCAAAGCTAGTCCAGCCCTCAGGCTTGTTTACAAGTAAAAAATTCATATAGCCGGTATGATAAATGGAAATATGGAAAAACACAACATGCTTTGGTTGACTTTTCAGAGCCAGTTCTATATAATATTGGGTATTACTCTTTCTAAACATCAAATTGCATGAATGTTACCGAACTAGCCCGAAAACTTAAAATACACCCGCAAAAAATGCTCCAAATTCTGCCGGAGTTTGGTTTTGATATTGGTGCAAAAGCAGTTAAAGTTGATGACAGAGTAGCTCAGCAGATTCAAAAAGAGTGGAAACGTATTAAGTTTATTTTGGAAGATAGAGAGCAGAAAGAAAAAGAAAAACAGAAAGAGTTGGAAAAGGAAGCTCGTAAAAGCAGTGGTGTTACAGTAATGATTCCAGAAAAAATAACTGTGAAACAACTGTCTGATATTTTGCAGATGCCGGTAAACCGCCTCATTATGGAGTTTATGAAAAATGGTATTTTGGCAACGCAAAATGAAAATATCGATCATGATACAGCCGCGCTGGTTGCTCAAGAGCTCGGTTTTACGATTGCAGACAATACTGCCGCTGAGGCTTCGTCAGCTGAAAGCGCTCATGTAGAAAATTTAGAAAATATTTTAGGAAAAGACGCCCATGTTTCTCGAGCGCCTGTTATTGTGGTTATGGGCCATGTAGATCACGGAAAAACAAAGTTGCTTGACTCAATCCGTAGTGCTAATGTGGTTGCGCAAGAAGCAGGCGGTATTACTCAGCATATTGGTGCGTATCAGGTAGTATGGAATAATCCTAAAACTAAAGAAAAATCACCGCTTACATTTATTGATACCCCAGGACACGAAGCTTTTTCTGTTATGCGCGGCCGCGGTGCCAAAGTTGCTGATATTGCTGTGTTGGTTGTGGCAGCTGATGATAGTGTAAAGCCGCAGACTATTGAAGCAATCAAAATTATTAAGGCCGTAAAATTGCCGATTGTAGTGGCGATAAATAAAATAGATAAAGAAGGTGCAGATGTGCAGCGAGTGCGCTCAGATTTGGCTCAACATGATGTTTTGGCAGAAGAGTGGGGTGGCGATGTTCCGATGGTAGAAATTTCTGCAAAACAAAATTTAAATATTGATAAACTGCTTGATGTTTTATTGTTGGTGGCTGATGTTCATGCTGATAGTATAAAGGCTAATCCGCATCGAGCCGCAGCCGGTACTGTCATTGAAGCCCATGTAGACAAAGGCGAAGGTCCGGTGGCAACCGTGCTTGTGCAAACAGGCACTCTCAAGCTCAACGATCCATTGGTAGTTAATGGAGAAATTTACGGCAAGGTTCGCGCCATGAAAGATTACAAAGGTGAAAATTTATCTGAGGCAACTCCGAGCTGCCCAGCGCGTATTTTAGGTTTTAAAGTCGCGCCGCAGGTAGGAGATATTTTAGATGTTGGCAGCGCTGATTCTGCTCATAGTATCAATATTAAAGAAAAGAAAAACATTCAATCTGGCGCTGAAAAGAAATTAGTGTCTATGACAGCCGATCCTGAAGAAGAAGAGCAGAAAAAAGTTTTAAATATAGTTGTAAAAGCCGACACGCTTGGATCTTTAGAAGCTATAATTGGATCTTTAGAAAAAATTAAAAATGATGAAGTGAGTGTGCGTGTGGTAGGCAAGGGATTGGGAAATATTATGGCCGACGATGTGGCTAAAGCTGAAACAACACATGGTCTTATTTTTGGCTTCAATGTAACTCCGGTTTCATTGGCTAAAAACATGATACAAGACAAGAATATACAATTCTTACAATTCAGCGTTATTTATGATTTGATTGACTTTGTAAAAGCTGAACTGAAAAAAATGTTGAATCCGGAAAAAGTTACGATTGAGCTTGGCTCATTGCGCATATCTGCTATATTTAGAACTGATCGCAGCAGTATGATTGTGGGCGGACGAGTTGAGTCTGGTAAAATTAAAAAAGATGCAAAGTTGCGCGTGAAAAGAAAAGGGGATATTATTGGTATAGGCAAAATTTCTCAGTTACAATCTGGAAAACAAGCTGTAAATGAACTTCCTGAAGGCAACGAAGGCGGTTTGCAATTTGAGGGTAAATTAAAATTAGAAGTTGGCGATGTGTTGGAAGCGTACCGAGAAGAAGAAAAAGAAAAGAAGCTGGTGCTTGAGTAGCGTTATTATTAATTCTTGTATGCATGGGCTGTAGCCCGCGTATGCTTATTTATCGGAAAAAGTTAAACACATTTAATTTTTTCTTTCACTCTTTTCATACATATGGAGCATGTATTTACTGAAGCAAACTTTGATGCTGAAGTGTTAAAATCAACCACGCCTGTTTTTGTTGATTTTTGGGCAGCCTGGTGCGGTCCATGCCAAATGATGGGGCCGGTGGTAGAAGAAATGGCCAAAGCCTACGAAGGTAAAAATATAAAAATCGGCAAATGCAACGTCGATGAAAATCCAGAAATTGCCACCAAATATAACATCATGAGCATTCCTTCTTTTGTATTGTTTAAAGATGGGCAGCCGGTAGACCAGGTGGTTGGCGGCGTGCCAAAAGAAAAACTGCAAGCAATGATTGACAAGCACGTATAAATAAAAAGCATATATAAAAAAGACAGCCTGAAAATGGCTGTCTTTTCTTGATTATTTGTCTATTCTTAGGTAAACTAAGAGAATAGGTTTATTATGTTTCTATAAGTAAAGCTGAGATTATGAAAAAATACGATCCGAAAAAAATTGAGCCAAAATGGCAAAAATATTGGGCAAAAGAAAAAACATTTGAAGTTTCAGAAAATGCCAAGAAAGAAAAGTTTTATGGCCTGATTGAGTTTCCGTACCCAAGTGGCGAAGGTTTGCATGTCGGCCATCCGCGCCCGTTTACCGCCATGGATGTTATAACCCGTAAAAAGCGCATGGAGGGCAAAAATGTGTTGTTTCCAATTGGTTTTGATGCGTTTGGTCTGCCTACCGAAAATTTCGCTATTAAAACTGGCAAGCCGCCAGCCGAAGTGACTAAAAAAAATATTGCCAATTTTACTCGGCAGTTAAAAATGCTTGGTTTTGGTTTTGATTGGTCCAGACAAGTAGATACCACTGATCCGAATTATTACAAATGGACACAGTGGCTGTTTTTGCAATTCTACAAACATGGTTTAGCGTACAAAAAAAATCAGCCAATCAATTGGTGTCCAAAAGATAAAATTGGTTTGGCCAACGAAGAGGTAGTTGGGGGCTGTTGCGAGCGTTGCGGTACGGCCGTAGAAAAAAGAAATAAAGAACAATGGATGTTGGGTATAACCAAATATGCGGATAAATTATTGGAAGGCCTAAAAGACGTAAATTATATTGAACGCGCTCGCGTGCAACAGGAGAATTGGATTGGTAAAAGTGAAGGCGCAGAAGTGGTGTTTCCATTGCGTGTGCCGGGCCAGGCTGATGGCGCGTATTCAGTTACCGTGTTTACCACGCGCCCCGATACTATTTTTGGCGTAACTTTTTTAGCTATTTCTCCGGAGCTGGCAAAAAGCTGGCTAGATGCCGGTTGGAAGCCAAGCGCAGAAGTGGTGCAATATATTGATCAAGAATTAAAAAATCGCGCTGCAATTACCACGCGTGAAGAGCAGGAAAAAACCGGTGTGCATACAGATGTATTGGCTGTTAATCCGGTATCAAAAGAATCTGTGCCGGTGTGGGTAACAAATTATGTGATGGGTGGAGTTGGTACGGGAGCGCTTATGGGCGTGCCGGCGCATGATGAGCGCGATTTTGATTTTGCGAAGAAGTTTGGGTTGCCTGTTAGACAGGTTGTTGCGCCATACATTGTCCAGGTGGGAGATGGTGCTCCGCGTAGTGATCAAAATATTGTTGAATTTCAGGCGGTTACGGCTATTATTAAGCATTGGGATAAAGAATTGTTTTATATAGTTAATTTTTCTGAAACACTTCAGGGTTTTGTAGGGGGGCATGTTGAATCTGGTGAAACTGTAGCAGATGCTGCTATGCGTGAAATTGCGGAAGAATCGGGTTACACCAATATTAAACATATTAACATCTTGCTCGAACATGCGTATGGACGAGGTTATAAAGTAAGAAAATCTCGCGAAGAAATTTGTCACGATTCTGTATTCGTTGCTCAGCTAGGCAGCGGTGTTCGTCGCGAGATAGTTGATGTTGAAACGGTAAAGGGGGGCTGGATGAGTGCAGATGAAATTTTAAAATTACCTACATTTGCAACAAGCCACAAAGTTTTTTTTGAGCATTATATAAAAAATAAACCATTTACCGAAGATGGTGTATCTGTAAATTCCGACTTCTTAAATGGATTAAAAACCAGCGAGGCTCAAGAAAAAATTATTTCCTGGCTGGAAGAAAATAAAGTTGGTAAAAAACAAATAAATTACAAATTGCGCGATTGGGTATTTTCTCGCCAGCGTTATTGGGGCGAACCGATTCCGCTTGTGTATTGCGAAAATTGTAAAAATAAAAAACAAAAAGCATTGTTAATCCACGGGTTTGAAAGTTCGGGGGATGGTGTGTGGCTGCCGTGGATGAAAAAAGAATTGGAAAAACAAGGGTTTGAAGTCTTTAATCCAAGCATGACTAATAATTTTCATGCCACCGTGGATTCTTGGCTGGCGGAATTAAAGCCGTATTTTGAAAAGCTTGGAGAAGATGATGTTATCATCGCTCATAGTTTGGGTAGCAAAGCTGCGCTTCACTTATTAGAACAAGCCGCGCATAAAGTTGGCCATATATTTTTGGTTGCCTCTGCTATCGGTACGGTGCATAAACGCGATTGGGATCAGCTTCGCGCCAAATGGCCAAAATCCGATATTGATGCTTTGCAGGCGTTTTGGGGTATGCCGGTCAATTATGAAAAAATTAACCAGAATGCTAAAACCATTTCAGTTATTCGTTCAAGCGACGATCATACAATTCCTTTCTATACCCACGAAGGGCTGCCTGCAAGCTGGTTTGTGCAAACCTGGAATGGCTTCGGCCACTTTTTAGGTCTTGAATATCCAAAATTATTAGCAGAAGTTTTAATGAAAAAAAATACCGGCTGGGCGCCGCTGCCAGAAAGTGAACTGCCGCTTAAGCTTCCTAAAGTAGAACAGTACCAGCCAACCGATACAGGTGAATCGCCATTAGCCGCTATGGAAAAATGGGTAAAAACCAAATGTCCAAATTGTGGCGGGGCAGCACGGCGCGAAACAGACACAATGCCGAATTGGGCTGGGTCCAGCTGGTATTTCTTGGCATACGCGCTGGGCGGTGAAAAAAGATTGGCAGAACAGAATTTTTGGGATCAAGAATTGTTAAAACAGTGGATGCCTGTAGATTGGTATAACGGCGGTATGGAACATACGGTGCTGCATTTGCTGTATTCGCGTTTTTGGAATCAATTTTTGTATGATGTTGGGTTTGTGCCAAGCAGTGAACCGTACAAAAAACGCACGTCGCACGGCATGATTTTGGCCAAAGGCGGCGAAAAGATGAGCAAGTCTCGCGGCAATGTGGTAAACCCGGATGAAATGGTGGAGCAGTTTGGTGCTGATGCCTTACGCACCTACATTATGTTTATGGGCCCGTTTGATCAGGCGGTAGAATGGGATACAAATGGTTTGGTGGGTGTGAGAAGATTTTTGGAAAAAGTTTGGAGTTTGCAAGAAAAAAATAGCGATACAGCCGCGTCAGATGCAAAGACGCAGATGTATTTGCATCAAACTATAAAAAAAGTTACGGAAGATATAGATGATATGCGGTTTAATACGGCTATTGCTAAAATGATGGAGCTTGCAAATGAAATGTCTAAGCAAGAAAAAATTGCCGCGGCCGATTATATTTTGTTTGTAAAAATATTATCTCCGTTTGCACCGCATTTGTGCGAAGAAATATGGAGCCAATTGGGAAATAATGGCAGTATTGCTTTAGAGGCGTGGCCGGAATATAATGAAGCTTTAACTAAAGAGCAGGAGATTACGCTGGCAGTACAAATAAACGGCAAGTTGCGCGACACGATTTCGGTTGATGCAGAAATTACCGAAGCCGCCGCCAAAGAAGCTGTCTTGGCAAGTCAGGCAGTGCAAAAATGGCTGGAAGGAAAAGAGCCGAAAAAAATTATTTACGTCAAAGGAAAGTTAATTAGTATCGTGGTTTAATTATATGCGTATTACTAAGTTTGCCCATTCCTGCTTATTGGTAGAAGAAGATGGTGTGCGGATTCTTATTGATCCCGGCGTCTGGTCAACGCTTCCTGAAGACCTTCAGCATATTGATGCTATTTTAATTTCACACGAACATCAAGATCATTTAGATATTGAATGGTTGCAAAAGATTCTGCCAAATAATCCGCAAGCAATTATTTATACTAATAAAGGTGTGGGAAAAAAGCTTAAAGAAGCAGGGGTTGATTTTCATATTTTGGAAGATGAGCAGAGTATTCTGGTTGGCAGAGTAAATGTTGAAGCTTTTGGCAAAGATCATGCCAGTATTTATTCTGCTTTGCAGCATATAGATAATACCGGTTTTTTAATTGGAGAAAAACTTTTTCATCCCGGTGATGCACTGTATGTTCCGAAAAAACCAGTGGCAATATTAGCGCTGCCAGTCTGTGCGCCGTGGAGTAAAGTGAGTGAAGTTATTGATTATGCCATGGTAGTAAAACCAAAATTAGCTTTTCCTATTCATGATGGTATGTTAAAAATAATGACAGGATTTCATAAAATGCCTGAGATGTTGTTACCCCCTGAAAACATTGAATGGGTAATAATTGAAGAAGGAAAAAGTATTGAAGTGTAAGTATGTTCAAGGAGGGGGTGGAAAAAATTTTGTTATCCAAAAACAAAATGCTTCTGGCGTTTTGTTTTTGTTTTATTGCTGGCGCAGGCAGTTTTTCTCTGTTAAACACGGATTATTTTTTGGTATATGCGTATGTTGCAATGTTTGGTTTGGCTGCCGGCGCTATTATATGCTGGCATAAAAAATATATTGTGTTTATTTTGGTATGTATCTGTGCATACCTGGCGGGTGGATGCCGATTTTTAATAACCATACCCCATATAAATTCTTCTTCGGTTTACTCATATTATGATCAAAAGTTAACAATTGAAGGATTTATTAGTGCCGAACCCTATCGCGGTATTGGCGAAGCGCAGTATATATTGCGCGCCGAACGTCTTAAAGAAAAAGATATGTGGCGTAATGTGTCAGGAAATATTTTGCTAAAAACAAAAATATATCCGGAGTATATGTATGGAGAAGTGCTGCAAGTGGAATGCCTATTGCAAGAACCAAAAAATATAGAAGGCAGCGGGTTTAATTACAAAAAATATTTAGCCAAACAAAATGTATGGTCTGTGTGCGGCAATCCAAAAATTAAATCAGAAGGAGGCAATAAGGGCAGCAGGGTAGTTATCTATATGCTTAAAGTTAAAAATATAATTGCTTCTCATATCGCCAAGCTTTGGCCTGAGCCGGATAGCAGTTTGTTGGCTGGAATATTATATGGCAGTCGCAGCGGGCTTCCCAAGCAGATAACAGAGAATTTTAGCCGCACGGGAGTGAGTCATATTGTGGCGGTATCTGGGTATAATGTAACTATTATGGTTGTGGCGCTTAACACTCTTCTTATATACGCAGGGTTATTTCGACGGCAATCTTTTTGGTTTTTAGTCGGCTTGGTTGGCTGTTTTGTATTTTTTACTGGCGCCAGTGCTTCGGTGGTGCGTGCGGGAATTATGGCGCTGCTTATGCTTGTCTCACAGCATATTGGTCGAATATCGGCCATTAGCCGCGCGCTTATATACGCGGCTATGGTTATGATATTATTTAATCCGTATGTCTTATTGTGGGACGCGGGATTTCAACTGTCATTTTTAGCCACTATTGGTTTGGTATATATCACGCCAATTTTTCAGCGATATGCCGAACCGATTATCGGTGCTATGCCGGTTTTTATACAAACTATATCCGAAACATTTTTTACTACGATGGCTGCGATTGTGGCTACGTTACCGCTTATCATGTATCAGTTTGGCAGATTTTCCGTATCAGCACCGTTGGTAAACGTGTTAGTGCTTTGGATTATTCCAATACTTATGTTGTTCGGTTTTGTGGCGCTTGTGCTTAGTTTTATATTTTTTCCATTGGGACAGGCGGTAGCATGGTGTGCTTGGCTGGGTACGAGGTATGTTATAATGGTGGTGGATTGGTTTGGTAGTCGGGCGTGGTCTGCGTTTGAGATGCATATCCCGTTTTGGACCATGATCTTGCTATATAGCAGCATCATATATATAATTGTGCGAGAACATAAAAAACAAAAAATATTTGTATGGCAAAAAAAATAAAAGTATTATCTTCCGAAGACGGATACAATTTGGCTGCCAAGGAGTATGATAAAAATGAGAATTATCTAAATAGTTTTGAGCAGGGGGAATTGATACCGTTGCTTGGCTCTTTGGCCGGTAAGGTAGTTTTAGATGTGGGGGCTGGCACCGGCCGTTTATCTTTGCCCATGGCAAATAGGGGTGCGCAGGTTACCGCTGTAGATGTTTCGCCAAAAATGCTGGAACTTCTTAAAAGAAAAAATAACAAGATTATAACTCAAGTGGGCGATGGAGAGAGTTTGGATTTTGCTGATGAAACATTTGATATAGTAACGGCAGCATTTCTTATTGTGCACTTAAAAGATCCGACCAGGTTTTTTGATGAAGCATATAGGGTTTTAAAAGATGGAGGAATTTTGGCAGTGACTAACATTAATCAAAAAACGCCGCCAGAAGTAAAAACTGATAACGGAACGATTATTATAGAATCATATTATCATCGCCCGGAAAAAGTCAGAGAACTTATTGAATCACTTGCTTTTCAAATACAAGAAGAGGCCTCTGTAAAAGAAGGCGAGCTTTGGGTTAATCAGATAATTATCGCAAAGAAATAATTTTATTTATTATCAATGCCCACGGCTTCGGAAATGTGGTTGAACCCGTCGCGTTTTAACAGTCGTACCAATCCTCGATTTATTTCACCAATCAGCTGCGGCCCTTCAAATATCATGCCGGTAATAAGCTGTAGTAGGGAAGCGCCCAAGCGTATTTTTGCATATGCATCTTCGGCGCTAAATATGCCTCCCACGCCAATGATTATTTTTTTACCGCCTGTTTTTTTATATACGGTCGCAATGCAGCGATCCGATTGGGCGCTAATGGCGCGGCCGCTGACGCCTCCGGTTTCAGGCAGTGTTGTATCAGTCAGAGCAATATTTTCTCGTTTTTTAACCAGGTTGGTGCAGATAAAACCGTCTACGTGATGATTTTCTGAAACGCGTATAATATCATCAAGTTCAGCGTCGCTTAAATCTGGAGATAGTTTAATAAAAATCGGTTTGGAAGATGGATGCGCATCCAAAGATGCGAGTAATTTTTCCAGTCGTTCAGTATCGGTAAATGGCTGTCCGCCAAATGCGTTGGGGCAGCTAATATTAACCGTTATATAATCACCAATATCTTTAAGAGCCACATATGCGGCAGTGTAATCTTCAACGCCAGCTTGTGTGTCTACTGTTCTCTCGCAGTTTGTTTTGGCAATGCTAACACCAACCGGAAAGGCAAATTTTTTATTGCGCAAACGATTGGCAATAGCGACGCAACCGTCATTTTTTAATCCGTAATATACCACCAAGCCTTTGCTTTGCGGTAAGCGCCATAATCTTGGCTTTGGATTGCCGGCACAGGGTTCTCCGGTAACAGATCCTACTTCAACAAAACCAAAACCAACACAAGGAAGAATATCTGTCAGCTCGGCATTTTTATCAAAGCCTGCTGATAAGCCGACCGGATTGGCAAATGTAATTCCTAAAATTTGCTGTTTGAGCGCTTCGTTTTGATAATCAAAAAACCAACGGGTGATAGCGCGGGTAAACGCGTATGATCCTAAAAATATGCCAGCGCGCACCATGTGGTCATGCACCACTTCGGGGTCAATGCGAAAAAATATTTTTTTAAGAAAGTTCTGGTAGAAAAAACGTATAACAGAGGCTTTGTTCATAGATGGCTGCGAATAAGTAAATATGATACTATGGGTACATTATACGCTTGGTAATTATATTAAATCAATGCTATTGCGCAAAAAATTATTAATTATTGCTGGCGTAGTGCTGTTGTTGTCAGCGGGTTTGCTGATCTATTTTTTGTATAAAGAAACTGCCAGACATGCGTTTAAAGTAAGTTTTTTTGATATCGGACAAGGCGACGCGACGCTTATTGATTTTATAAATGGAGAACAGATGCTGGTAGATTGCGGTCCGGATAGAAAAATTTTATCCCAGCTTGGACAGTCGTTGCGGTTTTATGACCGCACTATAGATTATTTGCTGGTTACACATCCCGATTTGGATCATTATGGCGGTTGTGTGGATGTGCTGCGAAATTATGCAGTTAAAAAAATTATTCTTAACGGGCGTGTTAAGCCAGATGCTTTTTATCAGACCTTTGATCAAGCGGTGCGCGTTGAAGGCGCAGAAATAAAAATAATGAACAGTCCGGAAGTATGGACTGTTGCCAGTTCTACGTTAGAATTTTTATCGCCAGACAAAGACCTGCCTTTAAAGATTGGCGCCGATGATAGTAATAATTATTCCATTATATTTCGTGTAACTAGCGTCAGTAGTAGTTTTTTGTTTACCGCCGATATGGAAATGCCGCTGGAAGACGCTTTGCTTGCCAAATATTGCGTGAACACATCTACGTTTGATTGCCCATCTCTGGAAGCAAGGGTTCTTAAAGTTGGTCATCATGGCAGCGATACATCGTCGGGAGAAAATTTTTTAAAGGCGGTTAAAGCCAAAGAAGCTGTTATTTCTGTGGGTGCGCGCAATAAATATGGACATCCGTCTTTGCGAGTCTTGCGAAAGCTGGAAAGGGCAAATCTGAGTATTTCTAGAACAGATCTGTCTGGCAGTATTATTAAGAATTAATTATATGCCATTTCGATGTTCTGTGGTTCTTTGTACGTATAATCGCGTGGAATATCTTAAAAAATCTATTCCAGCTTTACTCAGTCTTGATTTTGTTGAATATGAGATAATTGTTGTTAATGATGGGTCAACCGACGCAACGGGGGCGTATCTTAAAGAGCTAGAAGCACATTCGCGGGTGCGTGTGTTTACCAACCAAAAAAATATAGGATTAAGCCTGTCTAGGAATATAGGCATTCAGCAAGCAAAACACGATATTATTGTCTTTACTGATGATGATTGCCTTGTGTCAATAAATTGGCTCACGCAACTTATGTCCGGTTTTGCAGATGACCAGGTTGGTTTTGTAATTGGGCAGGTATACTATAGAAATATAGGTTATAAAGGTTATTTTCCTGAGCGGTTAGTGCAAAATATAGGCGCTCGTTGGCCAATGGGTGCAAATATTGCATACAGAAAACTTGTATTTGAGCGAGTCGGTGATTTTGAAGATATTTTTTTTCGTATGGGCAACGAAGACTCTGAAATGGCAATTCGAGCCGTATCTTTTGGGATTAACTTTGCGCGAGTGCCTACGGCTATAGTGTTTCACCAAGCAATGAATTGGACCGCGCGCAGCCTGTTGCGTTCGGCGCGTAATTTTTCCGTTTGGCCAAATTTGAAAAAGATGTATCCGAATCATTATCTAGTATTTGGACCAAAAATTACTTTTGGGTGTATGGTGGATGCCAAAGACTATCTATATTTTTTGATTTTACCTTTATTTATTCCTGTGCTATTGGCTCGTTATCTATATCATGGCAAGCGTGATATTAAAATTTTTTTTACTAAATGGCCGCTGTATATACTTTTAAAGCGTTATTATATTTATCGTGAGGCTGTGCGGCAAAAAATTTTTATGATTTAAGTAGGCTTGACGAAGCCTGGTTTTTGTAGTATGATCGCCTGTTGCGCATATAAAGAAGTGCGTAGCGAAGCCCCTCTCTTTTTAGTAGGGGTAGGCGTAAGAAAAATTGGGAGGTCTCCGTGTTGTGTCAAGCTGTATAATTCGTTTGTATGGCTTGATACGGAGATCTCGTAAAAAAATTTTAAAATACCATACAGTATAATGTATGGTATTTTGTTTAAGTATTGCTTGACTTTTCTTTTGATATATAGTAATATTTAAATATTAAAGAGCTTTCATATAGAAACGCTCTTTTTTGTTAGCCATTTTTATGGTATACTTTTAACACATTAATCATATATAACATATGTCAGATATTACAAAAGCAATTCAGGTGTTGTGCGATGAAAAAGGCCTTTCTTACGAATCCGTAATGGAAGCAATTGAGTTCGCGCTTGCTGCTGCGTACCGCAAAGATTTTGGCAATAAACAGCAAAATATCAAAGTGCAATTTAATCCTGAAACTGGTGATATGAAAGCTTGGGATGTAAAAACAGTGGTAGAAGATATTGCTGAAGATGTGTTGCTAGCTGCGCAAGAAGAATTGGCTGCTCGCCGTGAAAAAGCCAAAGAAGAAAAGCGCGAACTTTCTGAAGAAGAAACTGCCGACCTGGTTCGCTTCAATCCAAAAATGGAGCTCATGATTTCGGCTGCCAAAGAAATAGATAAAAAAGCAAAGCTAGGAGAAGTGATGGAGATCCCATTGGAAATTCCTCACGAATTCGGCCGTATGGCAGCGCAGACTGCTAAGCAAGTGATTATCCAAAAAATTCGTGAAGCTGAACGCGGCATCATGTTTAATGACTTTAAAGGACAGGAGGGGCAAATTGTTATGGGTACTATTCAGCGAGCTGAAGCGCGCAAGGTTTTGGTTGACTTTGGAAAAGTAACAGGTGTACTGTTGTCAGAGCACCAAAATCCTCGCGATCACTATCGTCCTGGCGCTCGCATGAAATTTTTAATTTTGTCCGTGCAGATGACTGTGCGCGGATTAGAAGTGCTCTTGTCTCGCAGTGATGTTGGTATGGTTCGTGAAATATTTAAACAAGAAATTCCGGAAATCAATGATGGGCTTATTGAAATCAAAGGCATTGCTCGCGACGCAGGTTTTCGTTCCAAGGTGGCTGTGTTTACCGCTGATAAATCCATAGACCCAATTGGTTCCTGCATTGGTCAGCGCGGTGGTCGTATCAATACCATCATTGAAGAATTGGGCGGTGAAAAGATTGATGTTATCCAATACAGCGAAGATGCGCGCGAATATATTTCACACGCGCTTGCTCCAGCAAAAATTGCTAATGTAACTCTCAACGAAGCTGAAAAAATCGCCGAAGTGCACGTGGTTGCAGATCAATTCTCGTTAGCTATTGGCCGTAATGGACAAAACGTTCGTCTGGCTGCAGATCTCACCGGTTGGCGTATTGATGTAGTGCAAGAAGGCGGTGCCCCAGCAGCCGCAGAACCTGAAACAGAAACAGTAGAATCATCCGAAGAAACAACTGAAGCTGTAGAAGAAACAGAAGAAAACGAAGAAAAATAATCGTCAGAGGTATTTATATAAATAAAATTTTGTATGTTCTCTATTTTTCATGTTTTGCTGTACCAGCCAATCTTTAATATCTTTGTATTTTTGTACAATTATTTGCCAGGCCACGATGTTGGTTTGGTAATTTTGGCTATAACCATTATTGTGCGCGCGGCTTTGTATCCGCTTACCAGTTCTTCCATAAAATCTCAGCGCGCCTTGCAAGATCTTCAGCCAAAGATGGCTGCCATTAAATTACAGTACCCGGATGACAAGCAAAAACAGACCCAGGCTATCATGGAAATGTATAAAAATAACAAAGTAAATCCGCTGGCTTCCTGTTTGCCAATGCTTATTCAGCTGCCAATTTTGATTGCGCTGTATAGGGTTTTGCAAGACGGTCTTCATTCAAAAAATTTAGCTGATTCTTTGTATTCATTTGTAGCAAACCCAGGATCGATCAACCAAGTATCTCTTGGATTGTTCAATTTAGCCCAGCCAAATTATATTCTTGCAGTATTGGCAGGTTTGGCGCAGTATTGGCAGGCAAAAACCATGAGCCGAAAAAATCCTCCTCCACAGGCAGGTGAAGGTTCAAAAGATGAAGCTATGCTTTCCATGATGAATAAGCAAATGTTATATTTTATGCCAGTAATGACTGTGTTAATCGGTTTGAATTTGCCTGCTGGCCTTACATTGTACTGGTTCTTTGGTACGGTGCTTATGGTGTTACAACAAATCTGGCTGACTCGCGGAACTGTAAGTGAAAATAATAATGTTATAGAAGGTCAGATTGTAAAATAAATAATTTACATTGTATGGTCATAAACCTTCGTAAACTGATTGGTTTGCCGGTTTATACCGCCGCAGGTGTTAAACTGGGCAGAGTTGCCGATGCTGAGTTTGATGTAGAAAAACATTTGGCGGTTCGTTATGTTGTTAAAGCCAGTGCGATAAGTTTGGCATCTTTTTTAGTGCAATATTCACAAGTTGTATCTATTACCGAAGAAAAAATGGTAGTAGATGATTCAGTCTCTGCCGAACGTATTTCTATATTCGGACGTCCGGCTTTAGAAGAATAATTCGTATGAGCTCCGCTTTGTCATTGCCAGACTCTCTTAAACAGACACTGGCATATTTTGATATTGCGCGCGTTCCGCTGACCAAAGAAGAGTTGTATGCGTATTTATGGAATCCGCCTCAAGTAAGTTATCAGGATTTTGTTTTATTTTTAGAAGGTGAAGCGACGCAAACTGGTCTGGTGGCGCAAGATCGCGGTTTTTATTTTTTGCCTGGTCGGCAACAGTTGGTGGGTCAGCGCCAGGAGATGGTTTGGCACTCGGAAAAAAAATTAAAAATTGCTCGTCGAGCGGCGCGATTGATTCGCGCGGTGCCGTTTGTAAAAGCAATTTTTGTTTGCAATACGGTGGGGGCCGGGCAGGCAAGCGAGCAAAGCGACATTGATTTTTTGATTATTACCGCATATCGCCGCATTTGGATTGCTCGTTTGCTGGTTACGGGAATATTGCAAATATTTGGTTTGCGTCGGACGAAAAAAAATATTAAAAATAAAATTTGCCTTAGCTTTTATTTGTCAGAAAAAAGTTTGGATTTGGCGGGAGTGCGCGTGGCGGATGATGATATTCACTTTGCATTTTGGATTCATCAAATGCTGCCGGTTTTTGATCCGGGGCACATATATGATTTATTTTTACAAGCAAATAGTTGGACAAAAAAATATTTGCCACATATATCTGTAGCTGCCTTGCGTTTCTATGCGCGTCCTGTGATAGAATCTGTGCTGGGGTCGTGGTGGAAGCGAGCTTGGGAAACAATGTGGGCGGGCGGATATGGTGATTTGATAAACCAAGAATCAAAAAAAATCCAGCTTTCCAAAATGAAGTTTTCATCGCGCCGCAGCGAACCTAAGACCGGTACTGGCGTGGTTATTTCTGATGACATGTTAAAATTCCACGAAGAGGATACGCGCCTGCGCTATCGGCAAGAATGGCTCAATCGTATATGAGTATGATAGAAAAAATAAAATCAATTTTATTGCCTGCGTTATTGTTTTTGTTGCCTTGGCAAACCAGATATATTTGGCACCTTGGCGCCCTTAATAACGGAAACTGGGAGTATGGAACATATAGCGTGTATGCGACCGAGCTGTTGTTGTGGTTTACATCTATAGTTTTTGCGATTGATTATTTTTGGATTAAAAAACAGCGATTACCATCTTTGCGCGTGCGATTAAAAATCGCGTTGCTTATTTTTTTTGGATTGATAGTGCTGTCTACGGTCTTGAGCAGCAATCAATTTGTTTCATATTATTTCTTGATGCGATTGTGGGAAGGTTTGATGTTGTATGGGATAATTCGCGCTTCCAACATTTCTTTTTTGTCTGCTGCCGGGGCGATGCTGGTTGGCGGTGTGGTGCAGGGAGCTATGGCTATATATCAGTTTTTATTGCAGCAAATTTCCGCGCACAGTTGGTTGGGTGTAGCATCGCAGCAAGCGTTAAATGGCGGAGCTAGCGTGATAGAATTTGCCGACCAGCGCTGGTTGCGTGCGTATGGAAGTTTTGGTTCGCCAAATTCGCTCGGTATTTATTTGGCAGTAGTGTTTGTATTGGGAATTGTTTTGTATATTAAAACCAAAATACCGCAGCATAAAATTATAATAAGCGTGGGGCAGCTGTTTGTTTTGTCGGGGCTATTGCTTTCTTTTTCTCGAGGAGCTTGGACTGCGGCTGTAGCCGGTCTGGTATCTTTGGCTGCAATATTATTTTTTAAGCAAAAAGAGTCGGTGCGAGATTTTATTAAACAAATGCTTTTTACTTTAGGCGCAATAGTATTTTGGGTATTAATTTTTTATCCGGTATTTAGCGCTCGTTTTAATATCCACAATCGGCTTGAAGCACGATCGATATCCGAAAGAGTGGGGCAGTATCATGATGCCAAATTATTTGTATTTGCTCATCCGTGGCTGGGAGTTGGTCCTGGCGCATATACATATGCCATGTATCAAAAATATAACAAGTTAGAATCGTGGCAATATCAACCCGTGCATAATATATATATGTTGATGGCGGCAGAGTTTGGTTTAGTAGTAGCGCTTCTGTCTATTTTATGGCTATTGTCCATTGCGCGAGATATATACCAACTCAATATAATGTATCTTCCAGTGCTTATCTCATTGTTATGTGCCGGACTTTTTGATCATTGGCTGGTAAGCATGTTTAGCGGAATGCTTCTCTGGTGGGCGGGTTTGGGAATTTCAAATATTGCTCAAGATATAGCTAAAAAATCATAATCTGCCTAACTGTTTAGATATGCCTATAAATAAGGGTTGACAGATTTTTTTGTTGTAGTAAACTTATACCAGTCTTATCACTCTCTTATTTTGAGTGATAAGCACATTAATATATTTTTATTATTTAATTTTAGATTACGCTAACACCATTTAGCATAATCTCTTACTTCAATGTTTGTATGAAGATAAGACCATTAGGAGACAATGTTTTGGTAAAACAAGTGAAGGCCGATGAAGTTACTTCATTTGGTTTGGTTTTGCCCGATAAGGATGAAAAAAAAGCCGAAGCTGAAGTGGTTGCTGTAGGCCCAGGTAAGCTGCTAAAGAATGGTGAGCGAGGCGCTATGGAAGTTAAAATCGGTGACAAAGTGTTATTAAAAAATTGGGGTGGAGAAAAAGTGGAAATCGGAAAAGAAGAATATAAAGTTGTTTCCCATGAAGATATTTTGGCTGTGTTGGAATAAGAAAATTTAATGTATATAATTTCTTGATATTTATAATACTATGGCAAAACAAATTATTTATAACGAAGATGCTAGACAAGCATTATTGCGCGGCGTTAATGCGCTGGCTAATGTGGTCAAAGTAACTTTGGGTCCTAAAGGGCGCAATGTAGTTTTGGATAAAGGCTTTGGCGCTCCAACTATTACCAAAGATGGCGTCAGTGTTGCTAAGGAAGTTGAGTTGGAAGACAAGTTTGAAAATGCAGGTGTTGAATTGGTAAAAGAAGTTGCCAGTAAAACCAATGAAGATGTAGGGGATGGTACTACCACTGCTACAGTTTTGGCACAGGCGATTATTAAAGAAGGCATGAAAAATGTGACTGCTGGATCTAACCCAGTAGCTCTTAAAAGAGGTTTGGATAAATGTTTGCATGCCGTGGTAAAAGAATTGCAAGAAAAAATTTCCAGACCAGTAGAAGAAAGTGAAATTGCGGATGTTGCTTCTATTTCTGCCAACGATAAAGAAATTGGCACAAAAATTGCCGAAGCCATGAAAGAAGTTGGTAAAGATGGTGTGATTACCGTAGAAGAATCCCAGTCATTTGGCATGACCATTGAAACTGTCAAAGGCATGCGCTTTGATAAAGGATATGTATCTGGTTATATGGTGACCAACTCCGATCGTATGGAGGCGGAATATAACGATCCATATATTTTAATTACTGATAAAAAAATCACCTCTATTCATGACGTGTTGCCGCTTTTGGAAAAAGTTGCGCAAAGCGGAAAGAAAGAACTGGTGATTATTGCTGAAGATGTGGAAGGGGAGGCTTTAACTACATTTGTGCTTAACAAATTGCGCGGTACTTTTAGCGTACTGGCTGTTAAAGCTCCAGGCTTTGGCGATAGACGCAAAGAAATGTTGCAGGATATTGCTATTTTAACAGGCGCTAAAGTGGTAACTGAAGAAATTGGTTTGAAATTAGAAAATGCTGGTTTGGAAGATTTGGGTTCGGCTCGCAAAGTTATTTCCACCAAAGACAACACTACCATTGTTGATGGCAAGGGTGTTGCGCAGGAAGTGCAAGAGCGCGTATCTCAGATTAAAAAAGCAATCGAAAAAACAGACAGTGAATTTGATCGTGAAAAATTACAGGAACGATTGGCAAAGTTGGCTGGCGGAGTTGCGGTTATCAAAGTTGGAGCCGCTACCGAAACAGAGATGAAAGAAGTAAAGCACAGAATTGAGGATGCGGTTGGCGCAACAAAGGCGGCAGTTGAAGAAGGTATTGTGCCTGGCGGTGGTGTAGCATTGGTTCGAGCTATTAAGGCACTAGAGCATTCCAAGTTGGAGCATGAAGAACAAGTAGCACTCTCTATTTTACGGCGCGCGCTTGAAGAACCGCTTCGCCAAATTGCCGTTAATGCTGGCGTGGATGGTGCGGTTATTGCTGAAGAAGTTAAAAAATCTTCCGGCAATATGGGGTATAATGCGGCCACCGGAGAGTACGAAGATATGATTAAAGCTGGTGTGATTGACCCTACCAAAGTAACTCGCACTGCGTTGCAAAATGCAGTTTCTATCGCCGGGATGTTCCTAACCACCGAAGCGGTAATTACCGATATTCCAAAAAAAGATGAGCCAGCTATGCCTCCAATGGGTGGCGGTATGGGTATGGGCGGTGGAATGGGAGGCATGTACTAAAAGCCCAATTACATTACAAATAAAAAAGTGCCTTGGATTTCTAAGGCACTTTTTTATTTGTAAAAAATTTAAATACGGAGTAAAATTAATCTGCTATGATACACGTTATACTTAATATTTTTTCTGGTTTTCCTCGTGAGCTTGCTACTTTTTTAATCGGCATGACTCCAGTTGGGGAAATTAGGTTGGCAGTTCCAATCGCTGTTTTAGTATACAAGCTCCCTGTCTGGGAAGCGTTTTTTTGGGGAGTAATGGGAAATATGGTTCCGGTAACGATTATTTTGGCTTTTGCCAAGCATTTTCATCAGTGGATTCATAAAAAATCAGGCTGGTTTGCAGCGACATGGATTAAATATTTAGACAGAGCCCAAAGTAAATTTGCCGGCGATTATCAAAAATATGGCTTAATTGGCTTGATTATTTTTGTGGGTATTCCGTTGCCGATGACTGGTGCGTGGACGGGCGCTTTGGCAGCTTTTATTTTTGCATTACCATTTGCAAAATCGTGGCTTTCTATTTTAGCAGGAGTAATTATTTCAGGCACGGCAGTGCTGTTGCTTACGGTTGGTGCCGGTAAAATTTTTTGAATTTAAAATCCAGGTATGTCTTTAGATGCTCTGAAAAACTTGCAGAATAAAATTTTAGATACCAAAAAACTTCTTAATATAGAAGATCTAGCACGTAAGCTGGATCAGCTGGCGCAAGAAATGAATGCTCCGGATTTTTGGTTAAATCAAGAGCTCGCTCAATCAATCTCGCAAGATTATCAGGATATTAAAAAAGAAATTGAAGCATTTTCCGGTTTGGAAAAAAGAACTTCTGATTTGTTGGAATTGGCTCAATCCAACGATATGTCATTGGCGCAAGAAATAGAAGAGCAAACTGCGGTGTTGGAGAAGGATTTTTCCAATTATGAATTTTTGGTTTTACTTTCCGGGCCGTATGATAAAAATAACGCGATAATTAGCGTACATGCCGGCGCCGGGGGAACTGAAGCTCAAGATTGGGCAGCGATGCTGTTGCGCATGATTATGCGCTTTTCCGATACTATGGGTTGGCACACTAAAATCCTTGATCAATCGCAGGGTGCGGAAGCAGGGTATAAATCTGTGACAGTTGAAGTTTCTGGGCGTTATGCGTATGGCTATTTAAAATCCGAGCATGGCGTGCACCGACTGGTACGCATATCTCCGTTTGATGCGGAAAAAATGCGCCATACATCATTTGCACTCATTGAAGTGTTGCCGGAACTAGATGATAAAGTAACGGTTGAAATAGACCAAAAAGATCTTCGTATAGACACATTTATGTCTGGTGGCAAAGGCGGGCAAAGTGTGAATACTACATATTCAGCAGTGCGTATCGTGCATATTCCCACTGGTATTTCGGTTTCATGCCAGAACGAGCGTTCGCAGCAGCAAAATAAAGAAATGGCGTTTAAAATTTTAAAAGCAAAATTGCATGCGCTGGAGCAAGAGCGTTTGGCCAAAGAGCGCCAAGATATGCGCGGAGAATACAAGTCTGCGGAATGGGGTAATCAAATTCGTTCATATGTGCTGCATCCGTATCATTTAGTTAAAGACAATCGCACCGATTATGAATCTGCCGA
>CAZLNR010000002.1:117392-122590 GCA_964561035.1 uncultured Gammaproteobacteria bacterium
TGCTGCATCCGTATCATTTAGTTAAAGACAATCGCACCGATTATGAATCTGCCGACCCGGAGGCGGTTTTGGAAGGCGATCTGCGGCCGCTGTCGGAAGCGTATTTAAAATGGATTAAAAAATAATATATGGAAGTATTGCGAATGTGCAATTTATCAGAAATTATTGTTGGACTGCGAGATGGCAAAACGCTTATATATCCGACTGAAACATCATATGGATTAGGCTGTGATGCCACTAGTCAATCTGCGGTTGATGCGATTTTTACTATTAAGCAGAGAGATGAAAACAAGCCATTGTTAGTGGTTGTTTCTAAGGTAGAAATGGCAAAAAAAATTCTTGTCTGGAATAATACTATAGAAAAACTATCTCAGATGTTTTGGCCAGGCCCTCTCACAATTGTGGGGAATGCGCGGCCAGACTGCGGTTTGGCGCGCGGTGTGGTTTCAAAATCGGGAACTGTGGCAGTTCGTGTGAGCGCCGATCAGACAGTGCAATTTTTGGTTGATAGTATTGGCAAGCCGGTGGTAGCTACTTCTGGCAATATTTCCTCTATGGGAGATGTATATAGCGCCGATCAGGTTATTCAAATGTTTGCTGGGGTAGAACATCAACCCGACATGCTGATCAATGCCGGAGAGATTGCTCGTAATTTGCCGACTACCATTGTTGATGCAAGTCATGATACTATTAATATTATTAGGCAAGGCGCCGTAACTATAACCGATGTTTAATTTTTTTGGAAAAAAAATTAACGCAGTTTTTTCTTGGATTATTATTTCCTCATGCTGTTTATTTTCGGTAGCGTTTTGTTTTGCGCAGTACGAAGTTGTTAGTGCAGAAATAGATGGTTTGGCTGCGTCGGATTTATTAAATCAAATAATTATTCCAGAGACGGTACCAGAAGTTCCGCGTGTTAAAGCAGATCCGATTAAAGTAAAAGGGTTATACCTAACTGCATATTCAGCAGGAAGTAGTAAAAAGTTAGCGCAGATCATTGATTTGATTGAAAAAACCGAGCTTAATGCGATTGTCATTGATGTTAAAGATTATAGCGGCTATATTTTGTACGATTCAAAACTGCCGCTGGTAGAAAAGCTGGGATTGCGCGATAGAAGGATTAAAGACGTTAACGCTGTGCTTGAGAAGCTTCATCAGCATAACATATACGCAATTGCGCGAGTTAGTGTTTTCCAAGATCCTCTACTAGCAGAAAAAAAACCGGAGTGGGCGATACGCTCAAAAAAAGGCGGTTTATGGAGAGATAGAAACAAGCTGGCATGGGTAGATCCGTCCAATTCTGAAGTGTGGAAACATGTTATTTCGGTCGCAAAAGAAGCCGCGGTGCTTGGGTTTGATGAAATTAATTTTGATTATATTCGTTTTCCGACCGATGGTAATTTATCGGATATTGTGTACAGTAACGGCGTACAGACCCGGTATGAAGTAATTGGAGATTTTTTTTCGTATGTTGAGGAGCAGATGAAAGATGAATCTGTATATATTTCAGCAGATTTATTTGGTTTAACTACAGAGAAGAAAGGATCGGATGATTTGCGTATTGGGCAGCGCCTGGCAGATGCGGTTGATCATTTTGATTATGTAATGCCAATGGTATATCCTTCACATTACCCAACAGGATATCGCGGGTATAAAAATCCAGCCAATTATCCGTATGAAGTGGTATATAATGCAATGAAAGCAGGGGTAAAACAAACGGAAGGCAAAAAGGCAAAACTGCGTGCCTGGATACAAGCATTTAACTTGGGAGCAGTCTACGACGGAAAAAAGATCCGTGCGCAAATTCAGGCATCTGATGATGCGGGTGTCGATGGGTGGGTGCTGTGGAATGCGGCCAATAGGTATGGCGATGCAGGGTTAGAAAAGGAGTAAAGAGCATGTATGTCTGATGATAGAAAAAAGAAATTAGAAAAAAATTTTTTTAAAATATTTTTCATCAATTCGCTTCTCAACTTAAAAATGATCAATGCGATCATTTCTTTGTTTTTTGTGTATCGCAGTTTGCGCGTCGCCGATATTTTTTATCTAGGAATTATCTATTCCTTTACGGTTATTGTAAGCGAAGTGCCGTCCAGTTATTTGGCGGATAAATTTGGCCGTAAGCGAACCGTAATTATGGCAACATGTTTTGCGCTGCTGCATTGGGCCATGTACTTGATAGCCGATTCGTTTGCGCTATTTGCGGTTGGCGCGGTATTTTTTGCTTTGGCAGAATCTTTTATGAGCGGCACAGACGAAGCATTTGTATTTGATACCAATAAAGAGCTGGGTGATCATAATCAGTCGTTTAAAAAATTAGCTTATTATTTTTCTTCGGAAAGGGTGTTTAAAATTTTTTCTGCTTTTTTAGGTGTTATAATCGCTAAAGATCTTGCTTCTTGGCAGTTTTCGCTTATTATTTTAGCGGATGTCGTGGCGTCAATTATAGCTATGCTGTATGCTTTTACTTTGGTTGAGCCAAATCATTATATGGATGTTGAACAGCAAGAGGCGAATCTTATTAAAGATGCATATCGCATACTTGCTCATGATAAAAATTTATTATGGGCCACTTTTAATAAGATGATGATTGTTGTTACGACCGCGGCTTGTTGGCGGTATGCAGCCGTTTTGTTTGTTGATTCATTGCGTATACCCGTGATAATTTTTGGTTTTGTGTGGAGCGTGCATCATTTAGTTATTTTTGCAGGCAATCGTTTGAGCGATAAAATTTGGCTTAAAAATACAATCGGATCCAAAATTAATATTTTGAATAGCATTACTTGCGGCTCTGTTGCGCTGTTTTTAATCGCATGGTTTTTTTATCTGAATAAATATATAATATTTGCTGGTTATATTTTGATGATGGCAAGCAGTGCTTTGCGCGATCCATTTTTTTCACACCTGTTCAATCAGCAGTTTCGTTCATATAACAGGGCTACCACTTTGTCTTTAGTTAATTTTGTACGCCATATTATGGAGATTCCTTTTTTACCAGTTATAGCTTGGATGGTAAGCAAAAGCATGGTTTTGCCCTATGTAATGGTGTTGTTGTCGGCAGTGTTGGCGCTCACTGTATTTCGTATGAAAAAAGTTTCATTTAACAATCAATTATATGCAACCACAGCTGTATAACGAATCGTATTTAAAAAACTTATCTCAAAAATATAGCTTGGTTCCGTCTAAAAAATATGGGCAGAATTTTTTATTACAACCCGAAGTAATTGCCGCGATGGTGGAAGTTGGAGAGGTTGAAAAAGATGATGTGGTTGTAGAGGTTGGTCCCGGTTTTGGAGTGCTAACCCTTGCTTTGGCGGAAAAAGCCAAGCAGGTTATAGCGTTTGAAATTGAAAAAAAATTAACACCATACTGGAATGATTTACAGAAAAAATATAAAAACATAGAAATTGTGTGGGGAAATGTGCTGTATGAATTTGAGAACCAGGCAGAGATCCAGACAAAACCATATTCTGTGATTGCCAATCTTCCGTATCAGATAACGTCGCTCGTAATGCGAAAGTTTTTAGAAACAGCCCATAAGCCGCGCGTGCTGGTGCTTATGGTGCAAAAAGAGGTTGCCGAAAGAATTTGCGCTCAAGCTGGCGACATGTCTGTGTTGGCGCTTTCAGTGCAGTACTATGGACGTCCGGAAATTGTTATGCAGGTGCCGCGTTCATATTTTTGGCCTGTGCCAGCTGTAGATTCGGCGGTTATAAAGATTAATATTAACCATGAGCAGCATACGTCGGCGCAAGAAGATGAGCGATTTTTTAAAATTGTTAAAACCGGGTTTGTTAGTCGTAGAAAAATGCTTATCAAAAACATTGGCGGTATTTGTGCGCGGCAAAAAGCTGAAAAAGTGTTTGAAATGTTGGGTCTCAATCCAAAAGCACGCCCGCAAGAACTGTCAGTGCAGCAGTGGCGCGATTTGGCGCAAGCAATTTTCTCTTAAGTGTATCTAAAATTTTACTTGTGATTCACGGCGTAGTTATCCCCATTACTCAGATGGCTTGCCTTGTGCTATACTATATATACTTAACCGATAGTTTTTATGCCAGAAGGGCAAGAAGAACAAGGGCTAACCAAACAGCAAAAGATGGGTGTTTTTATGCTTTCTCTTTTTGCTGTTTTTGCTGTTGGTTTAGGAGTGCTAAAAATTAGAAACACTTTATATGCGCCTTTTGCGCTTAACTCCGATGTTCCGTATGCAACTAAAGAAGAAATCGATACCAATGAGGGCTTAATGTATCGCGATACTGATAAAGATGGGCTTAATGATTTTGATGAATTGTATGTATATATCACTAGCCCGTATCTGAAAGATACTGACTCGGATGGAATTAGTGATAAAGAAGAAGTTGAAAAAGGCACCAATCCTGCTTGTCCGGAAGGTCAGACATGTACAGATTCTATTTTAAGCGGCGAAGGTGTTCCACCAATAACATCAGTGGCCGCCGCCACCTCCACGCTTGGGCCGCCTCCTTCTACAGTGGAATTAGAAACCATGCTTAGCAACCCAACTCAAATTCGTAAGATGCTTCTTGAGGCTGGTTTTGATAAAACTTTACTTGATAAAACATCCGATGCTGATTTGATAAAAATGGTACAAGAAGCGTTGAGTGCTACAGCAACATCTACTAATACAAATAATCCATAGAAATTTGTCGCTATGTCTAAGTTTCAAAGAATTGCAACTAAAATACTTCTATTTATATTTGTATTTGTCAGTGTGGGCAGTTCATTGTTGTATGCGCGTCCAGCCAAGGCGTTTCCAGTAGAAGTTATTTCCGACCTGCCAAGTTTGGCTGAACGTTTCATTAAGACTGCGGCCGTAAATATTGCCATTCAATCTTTTTCATATTTTTTGCGCCGAGTTGCATACGACACTGCGGTTTGGCTTGCTTCGGGTAACAAAGGTCAATCTCCCTTTGCTCAGTATAAAGATTTTGGCAGTTACATGAAAGATGTAGGAGACAACGCGGCTGGTGTGGCTATTGAAGAACTTGGTAAAGACTATGGCCTTAATTTATGCAGAATTCCAGACCCTAAAGTAGATTTGGCTATGCGTATTGGTTTAACGCGTAAGTATTTGGATCTCAACGCCAACCTTAACACGCAATCTCAGGGTGTGAATAAGCCTAACTGTACTTGGTCAACTTTTCAAAATGAAGTATTAAGCGCCAGTAATTGGCAAAGCC
>CAZLNR010000003.1:0-3457 GCA_964561035.1 uncultured Gammaproteobacteria bacterium
GGATTTTATAAACAATCAATATGCAATAAAAAACCGCCTTTATAGCGGTTTTTTATTTTGTTCTATTATTTTATTGATACAACGGGAACGTATTTACCGTAGTTGGCAAGGCACCGTTATATTGGGTTACCCCGCTTGCATTTACTAACACCAGCGTTCCTCCGTGACCAGTATTGCTAAAACGTATTGTTGCTACACTGCCATCATTAAAGTTAATGCGGGCGCCAGTTTCGGTAGCTGTATTATCGGCTACAGCACTGGTTACTTTATTATTTACACCAATGATGTGCAGGAATAAAGATTCGGTACCACTGCTATGTGCAGCCTCAGCACGCACACCGCTAAATACATTGGTAGTTGTCCAAGATACACCAGCTGGAGCCAATCTCCAGACATCTGCTCGCTGACCATCAGCTGTAAATGTTAGCTGGTTACCAGAAATAGCTGGCGCGCCAGACATTTGCAACTGGAAGGTTCTTGGAGTGCCCGCAGTATTTGCAACAGCCCTATCAAAGAGCACCACTGCGCCTGATTTGATAAACAACATTTCACGTTCAGATTTTGCTACCAAGAATTGGTTGGTATATGGATCGGTGTATACCGGTCTAGTATTCATCAGTTCGTAAGTGAAGAGAGAACCGTCAGACAAAGCCAAGATTTGAGACGGAGCTGAACCTTCACGCTGAGAAGCAGAACCAATGCGAACTAAGTTATGGTATATTTCCTGACCATCAATACCACTGTTAGAACGCAAATTTGCGTCGTCAAATAGCCAAGTACCAGCAACATTTAACATAAATGAACCCTGATCTTTATGCGCATGACTTTGATCATACAACCCAGCGATAGTATGAAGAAGGATAGCATTAGTATTCCATGAAGAACGAGTATACAGGTTGCCTGTGCCAGTACCAAAGTAAGTAGTGTTCAGGGTTGATAACGGACGAGCAGTAATGGTAGGCCAATCATTGATAAAGTCAGACCAATAACTTACGCTGTACTGCATTTGAGGCACATTGGACTGAGCAAGCAGAGTCTTAATAGCTCCCGAAACTTGTTCATTCGGGTAGAGCGACATTAAGTTCTCAAGTAATTCACGGTGATAGTCATAGAATGTAGCGGTGGCATCACGGGATTGATCGCCAGTTGGCACAAACCTGTTAAGTGTTGGAGCCATTGAATTTGCCCACCAGAACATGGTGCCTAAGGTGTGCGGTGTTTGATTGGCAATATTTACACCCGTTGATTTTTCCCACCAGAAATACAATTTGAACAGACGTTTTTGGGCAGTACCATAACCAGTACCTTCCAAAGATCCACCGCCAGGCAAGCTATTGAATGCTGGAATTAATTGGGCTTGAATTTTTTCGTTGTAGAATTTATTGAGCCACTGAGCAGACTGTGGATTTTCTCCGTAGGTTGCCAAACCAGTAAACATGGTGGCTTCTAAGAAAGAATAGTAGTAGTTATTGAATGGATCATTGAGCGACCAGCCAGACCATGGATGATTAACACCTCCCCAGCGTACTTCATCTGGATCACCCCATAAATTATTGAGTACGGTATTCATGTAATTAATCCAGCGAGTCTTTTGAGCTGGAGTAAGCCTGTCGTTTGCCCAGTCGTATACAAGAGCAATATCGCCAACATAATCGCCAACTTCTAAGAAACTATCGCCGGCAACTACTGGACGCATACCGCCGTTTATTCTAGCCTCTTCGGCAGTTACAAATGCATCTACTTTGTTAATCGCAAAGGTTGCATAACGAACTTCGCCGGTTAAACGGTACATCAGTGCTGCAAACCAACCCTGGAACCCATAATTTGTACCTGGACTTGTTAATTCATTATTCACCATTGTTCTAAAGCGAGCAGCGCCAGCAGTATTACTGGTCAAAGCGCTTTGTAATCTGGTTAAGGTAGAAGAATCATTCAAAAGAATACGCGGGTTAGAAGTTGCCAAAGGTCGTACGGTAGCAACTGTAGGTGGCGTAGCAAATGTTGCACCAACAGCTCGTGCCGCAGTCATAGAAACAGTACAAGTGCCAGTGCCAGTACAAACGCCGCTCCAACCAGAGAATGTATTCCCGTTGGCAGGTGTGGCAGTAAGAGTTACCGAAGTATTATTGGCAAAGTTTGCAGAACAAGTACTGCCACAGTTGATGCCATTTGGCAAAGAGGTAACGGTACCATTGCCAACTTTGGAAACAGACAGCGTGTAGTTAGTAGTTGGAGTTGGAGTTGGAGTTGGAGTTGGAGTTGGCGTGGTTGTTGGGGTTGGGGTTGGTGATGTTACAACTGAACCTGAATAGCCGAGAGTTGAACGCATCCACCAATTAAATTTACGAGGAGGGTTAACTCTATATTTTGGCAAAGTGAGAGTCGTTCGAGTAGCATCGGTAAAAGCATGTACTGCACAAGATCGCAATTGCGCTTCACGAGCAGTCACAGCTGCTGTTGGCAAGTTAAGAGCTTGTTTTGCAGAAATTGCAAAGGATAAGATACTTGAAACATCAAGACAATGATCAAAGTCTCCTTCCGCTGGAGTTTCATTTAAGTATGGGCCGGTAGGACCGACAAGATAATAAGCCGCTTTAATACCAGTAAACGCAGAGTCAAGTACACTTCCATCAAAATAACCATATTGTTCCATCCAGTCTGCATATTTACTTACCTGTTGTAATACTTCGGTGTTACCAGTTAACACATTAAGTCTGCGAGCGGCTTGGAAGTATAGAGCACTCATCCATGGGCTTGTAACAAGCTGAGAACCTCCACCGCCTTCATGCTTATCAACTGTAACAAGTGGCACGCCATTTCCTGCGTTTGCAATAGATGTCCATTGTGATACTAATGCATTTGCTCTAGCCAGAGCTGCAGAATCACCGGTTAACTCATACCATGAAACTGCGGCCTCAAGAGCAAGACCAATTTCTCGCTCTGTCCATAAGTTTGCAGAACTTGGCTGATAAGTACTACTAAAATCACTCATCCAAGAATTATAGATTCTTTGCGCAATTGGCCTATATTGAGAATCGCCAGTTTCTTTTTCATATAACAAGAACGGTGTTACATAACCATATTTAGTATCTCCATATCCTTTTGGAGTAAAAATTCCATTGGAATCAATATGGGTTCTGTAATAAGTAAAGTCAGATAAGAACTGCTGATACCAACGTGCTTTTTGAGTTGGATCGGTGGTTCTCTTGTATAAATAGTAACCTACAGAAGTTCTATCAAATAACCATGGCTCGTAAGTAGTTTCTGTATAATTCCAATTACCGCTATTTGCGCTAAAATTTGGATCAACTGTATGACCTTCAAAATTCCAATTACGTGCCCAAGTTTCAGCGAATTTAATAAGAGGGGCATCGGCTGGATCGTTTAAATTAAATGCTGGATATGACATGCTTGAACCTGGTGTCGGTGTAGGAGTAGGTACAGGTGTAGGTGTAGG
>CAZLNR010000003.1:3557-57719 GCA_964561035.1 uncultured Gammaproteobacteria bacterium
ATGACATGCTTGAACCTGGTGTCGGTGTAGGAGTAGGTACAGGTGTAGGTGTAGGTGTAGGTGTAGGTGTAGGGTTAGGTGTGGAATATGCTGCTAGATAATCTTGAACTGAGTAACCATCTGCACCAGCATCATAATTTACTTGCCACCAGTTAAACCCGCTCCCTGATACTGGCCCAGATACTATTGTACCCAAAGAACCTAACACTTGGGTACCAAGTAAAGTTCCAGCTGTGCTTGGAGTCGAGCGAACATTTAAATTCGCAGTTGTCTGCACTCGCTGGCCAACTGAAAATATACCAGTTGGATTTGGTGTTGGGTTGGTTTGTGTGGTTTGAGCACTGCAACTAGCAGTTGTACCTCCATTTGAACCCGCGCATGTCCAAGACCATGGACCAGAACCAGACACAGAGCTTGCACTACCAGTAGAGCATAAACCGGTAGTAGGAGCTGAAGAAAGTGTTGCGTTATTTGAAGAACCACAAGTACCGTTAACGGGAGAAACTGCTACAGGAATTGTAATTCCATTAACTACAACCGAGGCGTCATCTAGCAGCACATTTTGTAACGGAGCACTGCCTTCTTGGAAAATACCAACACGTACTCGATCTAAATCTCTACTACTGTCTAAGTTTACATTTAAAGAAATATTTTTATCTCCAGTTGTCGCGTTAACACTCGCACATTCTTGAAGTGAACTGCCTACAGCGTAATCAACAAGAGCACAGAAAGAAATTTTTGAAGCTGACGCTACAGTAGGCCTTGCCTTAATTGACGCAACAAGCAAATTTGATTTTTTATTTGGAAAACTAGCTAAGCTGCGACCTGTCCACAAAATACTATCGCCGTAACCTGCAATATTAATCACAAGACTACGATTGCCGCTTATAGGGTTAACTGTAGTAACATTAACTGATGTTCCACCTTGGTTTGGCTCAAAATCTGAGGTG
This sequence comes from uncultured Gammaproteobacteria bacterium, assembly GCA_964561035.1. Lineage (GTDB taxonomy): Bacteria > Patescibacteriota > Patescibacteriia > Magasanikbacterales > GWA2-37-8 > XYD2-FULL-39-9. The sequence continues at coordinate 4,508 of CAZLNR010000003.1, forward strand.
TTTAATTCAAAACCAGGATCTTGAATTAAATTATCACCAGTTGCAGATGCTGGAGGTTGTGTAGTTGCGCCTACAAAAGTTGCAGCCACAGTTCTGGCTGCTGTCATAGATACAGTACATGTTCCGGCACCCGAGCATGCCCCAGTCCAACCGGAGAATGTATTACCTGCAGATGGAGAAGCAGTTAACGTAACTGATGTGTTATTAGCAAAGGAAGCGGAACAAGTTGAGCCACAAGTGATACCTGCTGGCTGCGAAGTAACCGTACCGTTGCCTGACTTTGTAACTGTAAGAGCAAACATTGTTGGAGCGGTCTGAGAAAATTGAGCACTGCAACTAGCAGTTGTACCTCCATTTGAACCCGCGCATGTCCAAGACCATGGACCAGAACCAGACACAGAGCTTGCACTACCAGTAGAGCATAAACCGGTAGTAGGAGCTGAAGAAAGTGTTGCGTTATTTGAAGAACCACAAGTACCGTTGACTGCGGTTGGAACAGGAGAAGAAACCATTTGAGCGCTACAACTAGCAGTTGAACCGCCATTTTCACCCGCGCATGTCCAAGACCATGGACCAGAACCAGACACAGAGCTTGCACTACCAGTAGAGCATAAACCGGTAGTAGGAGCTGAAGAAAGTGTTGCGTTATTTGAAGAACCACAAGTACCGTTGACTGCGGTTGGAGCAGGAGCAGGAGCGCCAGCAGAAATACCTGCTAAAACAACTGATACATCGTCAATTAACACTCCGCTCAAAGCCTGGCTTCCTTCTTGGAAAATACCAAGACGAACCTGCTCTAAGTCCTTACTGTTATTCAAGGCAAAACTGAGAGTAACTGTACCTTTATCACCGACAGACCCGCTTACTTCAGTACAATTTTTTACAAATTCACCATCAGCATAATCTATTAAACCACAAAAAGAAATGCCAGAGGCAGAACTTGCAGTAGCTTTAATACGAGCTGAGGCAGTAAATTGAGACGATCTTTTAGTGGCAAAAGTAGAAAGATCTTTTCCTGCCCACAAAACACTATCTCCATAACCGCTGATTCCTACAGACAAACTTCGAGAACCGCTTATCGGATTTGCTGTATTAATATTTACCGATGTACCGGCCTGATTTGGCTCGAAATTTGAAAGGCTGGTTTCAAAACCAGGATCTTCAATTAAATTACTATCAGCCAATGCTGAAGGTAAATTTAAAATGGAATAGGCAAACAAGCCAAAAACGGCTAGCAGTACCGATATTCCAAGTGGTTTCCTCATGCTCATAGGAATGTGAATTAAGAATTATTAAATTATTTTATTTTTTTTATCCAAAGACTTTGACCGGCGCAAATCGCAACCGCTAAAGCATCCGCCGCATCATCTGAGGTGATTTTTTCTTTTACTCCTAAAATTGTGCCTACAATCTTTTGCATCTGCGATTTTTCTGCTCGGCCATACCCTGTAATTGCTTGTTTTACTTGCAATGGAGTAAATTCATCTATAGGAAGATGATTTTCTACACCAGTCAACAAAATTACACCTCTTGCTTGACCTACTTCTATAGCCGTTTTAACATTTTTAAAGAAAAAAAGTTCTTCTACCGCCATCCTTGTCGGCTTATACTTTTCAATAATTTTCAATAGTTCTTTATGTATTTCCGCTATTCTTTCTATAAAACTATGCTTTCCTGAAGTTTCTACACAACCATAGGCAACTGCCTCCCATTCACCTTTTTTTCCTTTTTTTATTAATCCATACCCCATTCTGCCAAACCCAGGATCAATTCCCAAAATTATCTCTTCCTTCATACAATAGGGCACAAGCCTTAGTTCGCGTTTGTAAAATAATCCTCCACATCATCATTTTCCTCCAAATTTTCAAATAATTTATTTAATTGTTCTTCTGTTTCGGGATTAACCCTTACCATTTCTTTTGCTTTCCATTGTAGACCAGATTCTGTCGGCTCTAAGCCAATTTCTTTTATTTTAGCCAAAACCGACTGTAAATTCTCAATTTTTGCTTGAATTTCTATGTCTTCTTCTTGAATTTGCACATCTTCAGCGCCTGCGTCTGCCATCTTGAGCTCAAAATCTTCAAATGATATCTTTTTATTATTTATTTCCTCTAATTTTAGCAAAACTACTCCCCGCTGCCCAAACATCCATTGCACACTTCCTGCCCCTGCCATTGTTCCACCGTGAGTTGAAAAAATATGTTTTAAGTCTGAAACTGTTCTATTTTTATTATCTGTAAGACACTTTACTATTATTGCCGTTCCTCCCGGACCATAGCCCTCATAGGTTGCCTCTTCAATTTGCTCTCCTGCCAACTCCCCTGTACCACGCTTTACAGCTCTGTCTATATTATCTTTGGGCATGCCAACGCTTTTTGCCTTTTCTATTGCCAGCCGCAAAGCGAAGTTCATAGTCGGATCTCCGCCGCTTTTGGCAGCAACCGTAATTAGTTTGGAAATTTTTGTAAACTGTCCGCTGCGCATGGCATCTTGCTTACCTTTTCTTGCCTGAATATTATGCCATTTACTGTGCCCGGACATACAACAAATTTTTTAACGAAAATTTATATTGATAATTAAATTATACCATTTTTTTGAGAAAAAATCAAGGTTAAATCTCAATTTTTTTATCACCAAGACGACTATTCTTCTTAAACCAGTCAAAAAATCCATTTTTTTGCTCGCCCACCATTAACTGTACTTGGGATTTTTTAGAAAAAAATGGCATTACCTGCGCTTTTATCTCCCCACTATCCTCCAAAATCAGACCAACACTTATTCCTTCTTGAGTTTCTTTAGAGAAATACTGATCAAAAATAAAATTACCGAGAGAATAAAAGATAAATTTACCTTTATATACTTCTGCTTCTTGGATTACATGCGGATGATGCCCGATAATAACATCAACACCCCAATCCACCAGCTGGTGCGCAATATTTTGCTGTTTGGTATTAGAATTTCGCTTATATTCTTCTCCCCAATGAATATTTACTATTACAAACTTTGACTTACCTTTAGCATCTACCACTGCCTGTTTCACTTTTTTCATATCCATCTCACCTTCTGTGGCATTTAAGCCAATAAAGGCAACGGTAAACGGCAGTCCTTGCTCTTGTCCGGCAAAATAGGTATATTCCGAACCTTGATGATACTCATCACCAAAATAGCCAAGCTCGTTTTTTTGCAGCACCTCCCGTGTAAAAGCCACATTTTGCTTTCCCATGTCATAGGAATGATTGTTGGCTAAATTGAATGCGTCAAACCCATATGATTTCAGCTGTATAGCTAGTGCCGGATCAAAACGAAACGCGATACTTTTACTAGTTTGCACTCGTACTGGCGCAAACGGACCTTCCAGGTTGGCAATATACATGTTTACGCCTGTAAAAAACCTATCCTCTTGACCGCGCAGATTAGCAAAAACATAATTTAGCCCATCTTTATTCATATTAAGCACCACATGCCGATCTAGCATTATGTCACCAAAGAATTGCAGAGTAGCGCCAGATTTTTTGGACGGCACACCTTCCGTATAATAACCAATAACATGACTAGTGGTTTCAGGTAAATCATTACCTATAATACGACCACTGTTGGTATGAGAAAATAAAGAAAAAAATTGAGATTGTTTATTTTGGTTATACTTTAATAACGCATACAAACTTGGCTGACTATCTACTTCTAGATTATTTAAATTTTCCAAGTTGGCGCTCTCCAGGACATTAAGCGATAATTCATCATGAAAATCTGCAGCTGATTTTGGTAAATAATGAGAAAAATCAACACTAGCTAAAAATAGCACCTTACCTTTGCTCTTTGCAAGAAATTCAACCAATTCATCAAGACGGTTATTTGCAGTGCTATTTTTAATAATTAAAGGCACAACTGTGGCCTTGGGCCAGGTTTTTTTTACAAACGGCACTAGAGCAGAAATACTATGCTCATCGCCTATTATCGCCGGACTTGCTGACGCAAAATGCTCATCAATAATGGTGTCAATTAATTTTTTGTTCGTATCCACAATTCCGTATGGCGTCTGCCAATCTAAACGACTAGTAATAATCGCGTCTGAACCGATTTGCTTGTGATTAGGACCGATAATTATCACCGTATTAAATTTTTGACTAGCCAGACTGTTAAAAAAAGAACCAATAAACTGCCCAGCAATTAAATGGTGTGGCATAACTGCTGAAAAGACAGGGTTGCTTATTTTTTCTTGCATCTGAAGATTGGAAAAAAATACATCGTAGAAACCTTTATCCATAGAATAGGCTTGATGCATTTGAGAATCTACGGGCAACTGTTTATAAGTTCCCAACACAGGCAACTGAACTATCTGGCGATTATAAAACCAAAAACCAAGCACTGCCGCTATTGTTGCCAACAAGAACACTCCAACAATATAGACGAGCCACCTGGTTTTAAAAAACATAGAATTTTCTATTTGCGAATTACCCCTCCCCACTCAATTACCGTAAATCCTTTGCGTTGCGGCGTGCGACCCAAATTAAGCTGTGCGACTTCTTTCGGTTCGTCAAGCGGCGTAAAGTCCATTAAAATTCGCACTACCGTATCTGGGCGCGGAGAAATAGTAAGCGGAGCTAGTTGATTCATTTGTTGAGTGCCTAAAAATGTTACAAAATAATAGGGCTTAGCTTGCATACGAGGCAGCCAGAATTCCATAAAATCTTTTGTTTCCTGCTGATTTAAACCGAGTTGAGCTAATTTTTTTGGAAGCTCAATACTAATATCTTCTTTTTTAATAACAAATCCTTTATCCGGCTGTTGATATACATCTCCCGTGCCTTCCCAAAACAAGTATGGGTATTGCTTGCCAGATTTTAATTCTGTTAGTTTGCCATCTGGCTGTGCCTTTACCTGCCAGCCACCATTATAAAATGGATCAGAGTAAGTCATCCCACCTTTTGGCTCAACTTTAACTGATACATTGGTAGTTGTTTCTGGATAGAGATAAATAACCGGCTTTCCACATTCAGCTGGAATAATAAAACGCTTATTTTGCATCTTAATTAGTCTGCCAAATGGATCTACCCAGAATATTATTGGTTTTAGGGTAACAAATTGCTCATAGCTTACCTTATAACCATTTTCTTGAGGGAAATAAGCATGTTCATAAAATGATTTTAATAAACGATGGTTCTTATCTTTGAGTTCATATATATTATCTCCTTTACTGTTTTTGCCTACTACTTCTAAAGTAGTTGCCACAGTAATATCTGAGGATGTAACAACAGAAATATAATTCATAGCTCCGCAACCACCTTGGTCACCGTACATATATTCATATCCATTCCACGACCCATCATTCCAAACAATTTGCGCTAAAGAGCTATTTTTATTAAAGAAATCGGGTTCTAAAGCATAAGCAGCTCGTGTACTGTCAGGGCCACGCAAATAAAAACCACCAGTAACGGCCGAAGTGTACACGGTGCCAAATTGAGAATCGGTAAATGATAATACTTCTGCCCTATCAGAAACACTATTAAAGCCAACACGTTCTGATATAGGATAGATTCCTTTAAGAATTAAAGTTTGCCGATCGTTTTGTCCTTTTAAAATTTTAGGAAAATCAAGTTTTGAAATTCTAAAATTAAAATCAAGTTTTACTAATTTTTGTGAAGAACTACCAAATGTGTCTAATTGAGCTTGTAAGGAAGCCATCGAATCAGAGGAGTATGTTAAGTCATATCCATTCCACCAAGAATACTTAACCAAAACCGTAAGCTCTTTTTTAAAATCTAATATATAGAAATACCAGGGATCACCGGGGCCTTCTGGAGGAATTTCCACCAACAAGAGTCTACCTTTTTCTCCACCAGTTTCAAATTTACCTACTTCATAGTACTTACTTTGAAGATACGGGTTTGGTTCTGGCTCATAAGCAGAGCTCGGAGCAATATCATTCTGGAACCACTTCAAATTTTCAATCTGTTTTGGCTGAGACCAAACAATCTTTGAGGCAATTTCCGCAGGTAAAGAGGTGGTAGGAAAACTAAAACTTACTGGCTCAGGCGGACTATCAATACTATTTGGTATTGGCTCTTCTGCAGGCACATTGTTAATTGAAGGCGAGTATACAGGAATATTAACCACAAGTTCATTTTTATTTTTATGCTGCGAAAAAAAGTAACCACCTAATGTCGCTGCCACCACCACAAGCACACCAACAAAAAATAATATGCTTTTTATTTTCCAAGATAGTTTTGATTCTAAAGGAGTAAAATCTTCTTCTGGCAACATATTGTTAAAATAATTTTAATTATATACCTATAATATTACACAGTAATTACAAGCACAGCAAATAATACCTACAACAAGGACACTGCTGAATGTATCTGTTCATACAACTCCGGCGAAATAGCTACAACTATATCTCCTTTTCCTGTCTTAGGGTCAAATACAGGATTATTCCATTTCCCGCCTCCCAGCTGCACCATCCACGCCAAAGCGCCCCAATCAATAAAATGATTTGCTTTTTTTATGTAACCGCACAGCTGCCCGGTAAGAATTGCGTTCATGGTAAGAGACCAATCATGACGCGGTTCATAATCTTCAATTAAATCTATAACGGTAAATCCTGCGGCAGTTAATTTTTGTTCCTGTTCTACAGCATTGTGCTTGCCAAATACAACCCTTTCCGAAGATTGAGGCATGGCGTACTTTCGCCACTCTTTACCATCTCGCACTTCGGCATCAGTGGTAATAAACAGGCCTTCGCCTTCTATGCCAATATAAAAAATGCCTGAATGCGGTATATAATCTACCACCGCCACAAATGTTCCATTTTTGCGAATTGATAGAATGCTATCAAAAATTTTAAGACCGTCGCGATAAAAAATCGTTCCATTTATAGGATCAAGCGATATTTCATAGGCTGCCTGACGAGGAAAGTATGCGCTAATTCTGTCATGTTCTGCTTCTTCCCCATAAAAACTAACATCAGTAAAAGTAGTATACAAAAAACAACCTACTATACTTTCCACTAAAATATCAGCATCAGTTAAGACCGCCCCAAACCGACCGCCTTCTTTTACCAAACAACTATTTTCTTTATTATCGGTAATCAGAGATTGTAATTTTTTAGCCAAAATACCAGCCTCTACCATACAGGGCAGTATTTTTGTCAGGGCATTTTTAATTCCTATTTCTTCAATAGCATTCATATATATTCTTTACTTCATCTTAGAACATGATTGGCACACCGTCAACCAAAAACCACTCCTTGCGAGAGTGGTTTTTTTGGTGATTACTTTATTGTTTAAACCCAGTACCGGCTGGAATAAGTCTACCGATAATGACGTTTTCTTTAAGACCATCCAAGTAGTCAATTTTACCAGTAATAGAAGTATTGATAAGCACCTTGGCTGTTTCCTGGAAGGAAGCTGCAGACAAGAAGCTTTGTGTGGAAAGAGAAACTTTGGAAATACCCAAGAACATTTCTCTGCCAACTGCTGATTTTCCACCATCTTTTTTAGCTTGACGATTGGAAAATTCTAATTGGGATTTTTCTACTACTTCACCAGGCAACAAATCGGTATCACCGGCATCTTCAATGTATACACGGCTAAACATTTGGCGAATGATGAGCTCTACGTGTTTATCGTTAACTTTCTGACCTTGAGAAGAGTAGATGTTCTGTACTTCTTGCAAGATATATCGCTGAACAGATTCTCTGCCCTTTAATTCAAACAATTGATGTGGGTTAATGCTGCCGTCGGTAAGAATATCACCTTTCTCCACCTTGTCTCCAGTCTTAACCAAAATCTTATAGCCCATTGGAACGATATATTCTCGTACATGCGGACCTTCATAGGCTAAAGTGATGGTGTTTCGTTCAATTTTTACTGTACTTGGATATTTAGCAAGCACTTCTTCACCAGAAGCACCTCGCACTAATATCACCTGGTCTTTTTGTATAGAATCACCGTCTTTAACCATGATTTCATCTTCTGATTTGGTTTTAATTTTAATTTCATCCATGCCAGAGAAATGAATATGGATAATTTCTTGACCGCGGCGGCCTTCAAAAATCTTTTTACCGCTTGGAGAAGTGATGATCTTTCCGTCTGCCTTTTCAATTTCAATTTCACCGCTCACTTCAGCGAGCATTGCCTGCTTCTTTGGAGTGCGAGCTTCAAATAATTCGTCTACACGAGGCAAACCTTGTGTAATATCGCCACCACCCGCCACACCACCAGTATGGAAGGTTCTCATGGTAAGCTGTGTACCCGGCTCACCAATGGATTGTGCAGCAATAATACCTACGGCCACGCCAAATTCTACCGGCTTGTTCTTTGACAAGTCAAAGCCATAACATTTGCGGCACACGCCTTTTTGCATATTACATTGCAAAATACTGCGTACCTTTACTGATTCTATTTTGTTTTCATCAATAGCGCGAGCAGCTTTATCATCAATCGCTTCACCTTCTTTTACCAGTACTTTATTACCGGCTTTAACAGTTTCTAGTACATATCTGCCCCAAACGCGATCTGACAATTTTTCACCCATTTCTTTTGATTGAGCAACGGTAAAGAGTTCGCCGTTTGTATCGCCACAGTCTTCTTCAAACACAATTACATCTTGAGACACATCTACCAAACGACGAGTCAAATAACCAGCGTTCGCGGTACGAAGCGCGGTATCGGTCAAACCTTTTCTGGTACCGTGTGAAGAGATAAAGAATTCCAATACTTCAAAACCTTCTTTAAAGTTGCCTTTAACCGGCAACTCAATGGTATCACCTGAAGGTGAAGCCACTAAACCTTTCATACCGATAACCTGACCAAGCTGACCCCAACTACCACGAGCACCAGAATCAATCATCGCGAATACTGGGCCGTCTTTGCGTAAAGTTTGTTGGTTCTTAGCAACAATCTTTTCTTTGGTTGCCGCCCAAATTTCCAAAATTTTGGCATGGCGTTCAGATTGAGTAAGTAAACCTTCTTGATATTGCTCTTCTACCAACGCAACCACTTTGTCTGCTTCTTCCAACATTCCTGGTTTTTCCGAAATGGCTGGGAAATCATCCATGCCTAATGAATAGCCGGATTTGGTTACATATCTATAACCAAGATTTTTCAATTCATCCAAGAAGAACGCAACCTCTTGCTGATCGCTTAACAATTCCAAGCACAAACGAATCACATGACCGAGTTTTTTCACAGTAATGGTTTCGTTAAAGTATGGGAGCTGTGGAGGTAAGATTTTATTGAACAAAATTCTACCGACTGAAGTTTCCATAATAGGATTTGTTCCTTCAGGAAAACGGCTCACATCTTGGAAACGAACCTTGATGCGTTCTTGCAGTGTAATAACACGAGAACGATAGGCCAAAATACTTTCTTGTTCAGAACTAAAATATTTCTTTACTTCTGCCACATCATCAGATTCGTAACGAGTCAAATAATAACATCCGAGTGCGATATCCTGTTTTGGCGTGATGACCGGACTGCCAGTAGCTGGTTTTAAGATATTTTTTTCTGCGGCCATTAAGTTGTCTGCTTCCCAACGAGCTTCAACTGTAAGCGGCAAGTGTACGGCCATCTGGTCACCATCGAAGTCGGCGTTAAACGCAGTACATACCAACGGATGCAACTGGATAGCTTTACCTTCAATCAAACGAGGGTGGAAAGCCTGAATACCAAGACGGTGCAAGGTTGGAGCGCGGTTTAAGAGCACGCGAGTCTTCTTTGTTAAATCTTCCAAAATGTCCCATACTTCATCGTGTTCGGCTTCAATATATTTGGAAGCGCTACGAACATTGTGAGCAAGCTCTCGCTTAATCACTTCACTCATGATAAACGGTTTAAAGAGTTCCAAAGCCATGCGTTTTGGCAAACCACATTCATCAATGTTTAAGTTTGGACCAACTACGATTACGGAACGGCCAGAGTAGTCCACACGCTTACCAAGCAAGTTCTGACGGAAACGACCCTGTTTACCTTTCAAAATATCTGCTAATGAGCGCAATTGTCTCTTTTGGCCTGTAGAGGCGGTTACAGTTTTTGCTTGTCTGGCGTTATTATCAACCAGCGCATCAACCGCTTCTTGCAACATGCGTTTTTCATTGCGGCAAATAACTTCCGGCGCATCCAACTCTAATAATCTGCGCAAACGATTATTGCGGTTAATTACACGGCGATATAAGTCATTAAGATCAGAAGTAGCAAAGCGGCCGCCATCAAGAGCAACCATTGGACGCAAATCTGGAGGAATAACTGGAATAGCTTGTAGGATCATCCATTCTGGGCGAACACTGTTAAGCAAAAAGCTCTTTAACACTTTTTTGCGGCGAATAACACGTTCTAATTTTGAACCCTTGGTTTTCTGCTGCTCTTCTTCCAATTTCTTTACGGTTTCCAATAAATCAATTCTGGATAATAAATTACGAACAGCTTCCGCACCGATTGAAGCTTCAAATAAATGGCCATAGCGCAATGAAAGTTCCTGATATTTATTTTCAGAAACAATTTTCATTACCTGCAATTCTTTGAGTTCTTTGTCTGCTTGCTGGAAATCTTCTTCCAAAGCACGATGTTTTCTTTCGGTTTCTTCTTGAATTTTTTCCAAATCTTTTGCTCCTAATTTTTTATCATTGGCATTTTTAATTTGATCCTGACCTTCTTTTTCAATTTGTTTTTTCTTGGTTTTATATTCCTGACGCAATAAATCGGCAGTCTTTTTCTTTTCTTCTTCGTTAACGTGAGTAATAACAAACGCAGCAAAGTACACAACTTTTTCCAGCGCTTGAGCAGACAAATCTAAGATCAAACCGATCTTGGAAGGCACAGATCGCAAAAACCAAATATGAGCCACCGGAGTAGATAGATCAATATGGCCCATGCGTTCACGACGAACCGAAGAATGAGTAACTTCTACACCACATTTATCACAAACAATGCCTTTATAGCGGATTTTTTTATACTTTCCGCAATAGCATTCCCAGTCTTTTACCGGGCCAAAAATTTCTTCGGCAAACAAACCGCCTTTTTCAGGTTTTTGCGTACGATAATTAATGGTTTCCGGCTTGTTAACTTCACCGTATGACCAAGCTTTGATTACTTCAGGAGAAGCAAGTTTGAGGCGAATGGCATCAAAGTCGGCAGGGAAAATATTATCATTCATATAATTTAGTAAGGTTATTCAAGTTAAGATTATTTATTACTATCTTTCCCTTCCGAACCTTCATTTCCTCCATTGCCTTCCGACCTTGCATCTTTTTCTTGTTGTCGTTTTACTTCTTCCATTGGCCTATACTCGCCGGACTCTGATTTTTTGAGCAACTCCACATCCAAACATAAACCTTTTAATTCTCGCACCAGCACATTGAAAGATTCTGGCAGGTTTACTCGGCTAATTTGTTCGCCCTTAATAATTGCTTCGTATGCTTTGGAACGTCCAGGAACATCGTCGGATTTAATAGTTAAAATTTCTTGCAAGGTATGCGCTGCGCCGTATGCTTCCAAAGCCCACACTTCCATTTCACCGAATCTCTGACCACCAAACTGAGCTTTACCGCCCAATGGCTGTTGAGTAATTAAACTGTATGGACCGGTTGAACGTTGGTGGATCTTATCTTCAACCATGTGGTTCAATTTCAACATATAGTTATAACCTACAGTTACTTTGTGGTCATACGGTTCACCAGTTCGTCCATCATATAAAGTTACTTGACCGCTGGTAGGCAAGCCTGCTTTTTCTAATTCTTCTTTAATTTGAGCTTCGGTAATACCGTTTAAAATTGGAGTTGCAACTTTATATCCTAAAGCATTTGCAGCCAATCCAAGGTGGGTTTCCAAAATCTGACCGAGGTTCATACGAGAAATAACACCGAGTGGAGACAAAATAATATCAACTGGCGTACCATCCTCTAGGAACGGCATGTCTTCAGCTGGAACTACTTTTGAAATAACACCTTTGTTACCGTGGCGGCCGGCCATTTTATCACCAACTTGAATTTTGCGCTGATCGGCAACACGTACTTGCACCTGCTTAATAACGCCTGGCTGCAATTTATCGCCATTTTCTGTAGAGAACACTTTAATACCTGTTACACGTCCGTGTTCGCCATGTTCTAAATACAAAGATGAATCGCGCACATCGCGAGCTTTTTCACCAAAGATAGCGCGCAATAATCGTTCTTCCGCAGAAAGCTCGGTTTCACCTTTTGGTGTAATTTTACCCACCAAAATATCACCGGATTTTGCTTCCGCGCCAATACGGATAACACCTTCGCTATCCAAATTCTTTAATTTTTCTTCACTTACATTTGGAATATCTGCTGTAATAACTTCCGGACCAAGCTTGGTTTCACGAACATCAATAGTATAATCTTCAATATGAATAGAAGTGAAACGATCTTGCTGTACTACGCGCTCTGATACGATGATCGCGTCTTCATAGTTATACCCGTCCCAAACCATGTACGCCACCAGCATATTTTGTCCTAAAGCCAATTCGCCATCTTTAATACCAGGACCATCAGTCAATCCTTGACCTTTCTTCACCTTGTCACCCAACTGAACAACTGGTGTTTGGTTAACACAGGTTGAATGGTTGGAACGAATAAATTTGCTGAGATAGTATGTGTGTTTAACATTTTTCTTGTCGGTTACCACAATGTGATTACCATCAACTTCAGTAACTTCACCATCAACTTCAGACAAAATAACATATCCTGAATAATATGCTGCGCTTGCCTCTACACCTGTACCAACCAACGGTTGTTGCGGACGAATACATGGCACAGCCTGCCTTTGCATGTTTGTACCCATGAGCGCGCGAGTAGCATCGTCGTGCTCCAAAAATGGAATACAAGAGGTTGCAATACTAATAATCTGATTTGAAGCTACGTCAATATAATCCAGATCACTGGTTCTGCCGACACCCGGATTGCCGTGAATACGAGCTGGCACATTTTCTTCTAAGAAATATCCGCGTTCATCAACTTTTGTGGTTGCAGCGGCAGTTTTCACTTTTTCTTCTTTAAACGCATTAAGGAAAACAATTTCATTAGTAACACGAGCACGAACTGGAATTTCTTTAATTTTTTCTTTGGATAATTTTACCGCAAGATCTTTGGTAATTTGCGTACCAGCTTTAATACCAGCAATTTCTTGGGACAAAATTTCACCTTCGGTAAATTGAGGTTCATTTGGCACAGATTTTAATACTTTTCTGTATGGAGTTTCAATGAAACCAAATTCATTTACTCGAGCAAAACTGGAAAGGTGGTTTACCAAACCAATGTTCGGACCTTCTGGAGTGGCAATCGGACAAATACGGCCATAGTGAGTGGTGTGCACATCGCGAACTTCAAAGCCGGCGCGATCACGAGACAAACCTCCTGGACCCAGCGCACTTACGCGACGCTTATGCTCCAACTCGGATAACGGATTGGTCTGATCCATAAACTGAGACAACTGAGAACTCATAAAGAATTCTCTGATGGCACTAATTACCGGACGAGCATTTACTAACTTATTTGGTGATAATGCATCAATTTCTTGAGTACTCATTCTGTCTTTTACGATACGCTCCATACGAGCCAAACCAACACGGAATCTGTTCTGAGCCAATTCACCCACAGCGCGAATACGGCGATTTCCTAAGTGATCAATATCATCCGGCTCTTCTTGAGTAACATTTAAGCGAACCACTTCTTTAAGCACAGCCAATAATTTTTCCGGCGACAAAACCCTATTTTCCTTTTTATCAAAATCTTCGTTTTTATATCCTAAATCAAATTTAGTATTAAATTTATACACACCAACTCTGCCCAAATCGTATCTATCAAAATTAAAGAACATGGCAAAAATCAAACTCTTGGCATTATCAGCTGTTGCCAAATCTCCTGGACGAATTCTTTTATATACTTCGATCAAACCTTCATCTTGATTAGTGGAAATATCTTTTTTAAGTGTTGCATCCACATAATCTATGCTTGGATGATTGTTAACACTGGTAAACAATTCCAAAATTTCAGCGTCATTCTGGTAGCCAAACGCGCGTAACAAAGAAGTTGCTGGCATTTTACGCTTGCGATCAACCTTGATCCAGATAACATTATTCATATCTGTTTCAATTTCAATCCAAGCACCGCGATTTGGGATGATTTTTGCACCATAATAACGGCGGCCACGAATATTTTCCGCAGTAAAGAACGCACCGGAACTGCGGATAAGCTGAGAAACCACCACACGTTCAATGCCGTTTACGATAAAAGTACCGCGGTGGGTCATTAGAGGAATATCGCCCAAATAAATTTCTTGAGATTTTGATTGTCCAGTACGCTTATTTAGCAAGCGAGCGGTAACGCGCAAAGGAGCTTCAAAGGTTAAATTTCTTTCTCGGCAAACAACTTCATCAAACTTTGGCTCATCAAGATAGTAATTTTCAAGATATAACTCTAGATCTCGGCCGCTAAAATCGGTCATTGGGGATACTTCTTCAAAAAGATCTTTAATGCCAAATTTTAAAAACCAGTCATAGGAACTTTTTTGCACATCAATTAAGTCTGGTACCGGCATTGCATCACGCACATTGGTAAAAAACTTTCGTTCAGCAGTCTTCAGATTTTGGCGCTTAAAGATGGGCATATTTTTAAATTTTATTGATTATTTTTTTAGAAAAATTATATTGTTTTTATTGATATTTTAGCCAAAAAATTGTATTGGAAACAAAAAATGGCGCCAAGTGGCGTTTATTGTTCCTTTTTCTTAAAATTTAGCTTGTAAAAGCAAGGCCAGCATGTTTTATTATTTATTTCCTTGCACGACTTTGCAACCTTCTCTCTAAAGGATTGCGAAATTTTGCGCTAATTTAAGCCAAAACTTTTTCTCTCTCTTCTACGGAAGTAAAAAGTACTTAAATATTACGCTAAAAATAAACTATTGTCAAGCAATAAAAATAATTTTCTGTTTGTCAAGATAACAACTTATTTTGGCTAATACAAGCTAAATAACCACAGAAAATATGCTCTTTGCTAAAAATCTATCCACAACTTATACACAAAGCCGGCCAACATGCTCTATTTCACCACCTAGCCCCATCTTTTTATTCCACTTCTCTCCCCTCTTAGCTATTTTTAATACAAAAATACCACCACACACACCCAAACCGGCAAGCTATTTTGTAAATTTCCGTTTATTTACACACACACATAATTGTTTTGCATGCAAAACAATTTGATTATGCTTATAACGTGATTTTTCCGGCTGAAAAATGTATCAATATATAAAATTCACGACAATATTTTTTCTGAAAAAAAATATTTTATATCTAAACTTGACAAATAATTTTTTCATTATAAAATATCAAGCATAATTTCAATTAAAAAAATTCTTTTACAGTTTTCTTCAGGAAGTTGCGCAAGAACTGATGTCTCAACCGGATCGGATTTTTAAAACAAATCTCTCTCTTTTCTCTTGAACATTTTTTTGTTCAGAGAAAGTTTTCTAACTTTGATCCGTTAGTTAAAACATGCAATTCTTGCCGCAGCTTTTTGAAGAAAAGAGCGCATATTGACACACAAAGATCTCCGAGATGGAGATTTTTGTTTTATTCTTCCGTTGTAGCCAAAAATTATGCTATAATATGCGTGTATTTGCTTTTTTACACCTCTTCATATGCCCAAACAACGAGCCAAAAAACAAGCCTCTGCCGAACATGTCAACCTAAATCCAGACATCAGCCGAGGACTATTGGCAATTTTACTTTTTATAGTTGGCGGATTATCCGCGCTTAGTTTTTTTTCACTCGCAGGAGTTGCTGGAGAATTTTTAGACTCACTATTGGCTATTACATTTGGCCAAGTGCGATATATCTTCCCAATTATTTTATTTGTTATTGCCAGTTTGATTGTAAAAGACATGGAATATCAATATCGCGCCACGCACTGGCTTGGTTCAGCGCTGTTTGTGATTGGTTTTAACGCAATTGTTCATCTGCAAAAACCAGTAAATGAAATGTTTTTGCAAGCAACCCAAGGATATGGCGGCGGACTTGTCGGCTATGTGCCAGCCTGGTTTCTATCTACGTACATAGGCTATTGGGGCGCAACCATGGTCCTGGTCGCATTTATACTGGTCGGTATTATATTTTTATTCAATACATCTTTGGCGCACATTGTAGATCTGCACAAACAAATATTTTTAATGTTTGGCTGGGCAGGACAAAAAATAGTCAGCTTCTTTACCGGGTTTAAAAAAGATCAAACAGGATTACAGGTACGAGGCGAGTACCAAGAAGGGCCAGAAGAAGAAACAGAGGAGGGCGATACTGATGATGAACAAGAACAGCGTAGATTATTCCAACAAAAAATATTGGCCAGAAAAGCAGCAGAGGCGGAAACTGAAAATGAAGAAGAAGGCGAAGAAAGCGATACTGAACCAGGACAGCCGATGGAAATGCCTAAACCTCCTAAACCAATTATTCGCGACCTGCCGCCGGTTGATTTATTATATACTTCAAAAAGCAAACCAACTTCTGGAGATATTAAAAGCAACGCAGAAGTTATCAGAGATACATTCCAAAACTTTGGCATCGATGTAGAAATGGGTGAAATCCGTGTTGGGCCAACAGTTACACAGTATTCATTAAAACCTGCCAAAGGAATAAAGCTTACTCGCATCACCAATTTAAGCAACGACTTAGCGCTTGCCTTGGCTGCCCATCCTATTCGTATTGAAGCCCCAATTCCAGGACAATCACTGGTAGGTATTGAAGTGCCAAATCAAAAAGTGGCTATGGTTACCATACGAGAACTTCTGGAAAGTCCCGAATTTAAAAACCCAGAAAAACATAGCATGATGATCGCGCTCGGCAAAGACGTTGCCGGCAAAGTTTGGTTTGGCGACCTGCTCAAAATGCCTCATCTTTTGGTTGCAGGTTCTACCGGTTCAGGAAAAACAGTTTGTATAAACACTATTATTTTAAGCTTGCTCTACCAAAATACTGCTGAAACTTTACGTTTTATCATGGTCGATCCAAAACGCGTTGAATTAACTTTATACAATGGCATTCCTCACCTACTCACACCGGTTATTACCGACCCTGCCAAGACAGTAAATGCGCTTAAATGGTCCATTGGAGAAATGGATAGGCGCTTTACTATACTGGCCGAAGCTGGCAAACGCGATATTGGATCGTACAACAAATCTGCAGCCGAACCAATGCCATATATTGTGTTTGTTATTGATGAATTGGCAGACTTAATGGCTATGGCTGCCAGCGAAGTGGAGGCAGGTATTATTCGTTTAGCGCAAATGGCTCGCGCAGTTGGCATTCATTTAATTGTCGCCACTCAGCGCCCAAGCGTAGAAGTAATTACCGGTTTGATGAAAGCAAATATTCCAGCGCGCATCGCTTTTTCTGTAGCATCGCTTATTGACTCGCGCACTATCTTGGATTCTCCTGGCGCGGAAAAATTATTAGGGCGCGGCGACATGTTGTTTTTAACCGCAGAACTTTCCAAACCAAAACGATTACAGGGCGCCTTTGTTTCTGAAGAAGAAATGAAACGGGTTATTGATAATTTAAAAGGAGATGAACCTCCTGTATACGACGAATCTATTACTTCAAAAAACTCTGGCAGCTCATCAGGCAGCACGGCCAGCATGTTTGGCGGCTCAAACAGCGACGTAGATCCGCTCTTTGACGAAGCTAAAAAAATTATCATTGAATCTGGCAAAGCCAGCGCCTCCCTTTTGCAGCGACGCATGAAGGTTGGTTATGCTCGCGCCGCTCGCCTCTTGGACGAACTTGAAGAAGCTGGTATAGTAGGACCAGCCGATGGCGCCAAACCTCGCGAAGTCTTTACCGAGCATTTCCGCCCCGAACAAGATAATGACATTCCTGAAGAAAAACAAACCTTTGATGCGGGCGGTCCTCCAGTTTTTTCTGACCCTAAAGATTCCCAACCGTTATAGCGCTGTACAAAATTTTAATTTGATTATATAAGCTGATTTTATTGACCTTTACGATATGGCAATGTTTTGTCTCAAAAATTTAGATCCGCTTATACGCGTAGGCGAACGCTTAAAACAAATGCGCGAACAGCAGTTTTTTTCTGCCGAAGAAATTTCAAAAAAAACACGCATTCCACTCAAATATATTCACGCGATTGAAGCTGGGCGTTTTTCAGATTTACCAGCCACCAAAGCGCACCAACTTGCTTATATTCGTGAATACGCAAATGTCTTACAACTCAATCCTGCCAGCATCTTATACCAATTTTCACAAGAATCAAATCTAGCAGCTTTGCCTACCATTCATCCCAAACAAGGTTTTTCTCTGTGGCGCATCCACTCTCTTTCTCATGTGTTTAAATTTGCAGCTATATCCGTATTGCTCACTGGTTTTGTCGGTTATTTAGCGTGGCAAATTAACGGCGTGCTGCAACCTCCAAAATTATTTGTCTTTACACCACTTGACGGCTATATTTCCAACCGTCTTGGCACAACTGTTCAAGGAGAAACAGAAAAAGAAGTTCGACTCACCATAAACGGCAAAGAAGCTATGCTTAATAACCAAGGCAAATTTGAACTGCCAATTGACTTGTCAAACGGAGTAAATACCATTACTATATCAGCAACAAAAAAACACGGTAAAACAACCACTGTTACCCGCCATGTCATTGTCCGCCCCCACCCTATAACTATGACAGAGCCGCAATTATCATACTAACTATATAATTTATACACATCTTGTATGCCAAAAATTTCCGAGGAGGTAAAGGAGAAACTGAAGGCTGCTGAAAGCGCCATTGAACAGATTAAAAATAAATTTGGAGATGGAGCTATCATGAAATTTGGCGAGGCCAAAACTATGCAGGTTGACACCGTGCCTACAGGCTGTCTTTCACTTGATATTGCTTTGGGCGTAGGCGGAGTGCCTCGTGGACGTATTATTGAAATTTACGGACCTGAAGCAAGTGGTAAAACCACGCTCGCACAGCACATCGTGGCTGAAGTGCAAAAATTGGGCGGCATTGCTGCGTTTGTTGACGCCGAGCATGCCTTAGACCCGGATTATGCCCGCAAAATTGGTGTAAAAGTAGATGAGTTATTAATTTCTCAACCCGATACTGGTGAACAGGCACTTGATATCGTGGAAACTTTAGTACGTTCCAATGCAGTTGATGTTATCGTAGTAGACTCAGTTGCTGCCCTGGTGCCAAAAGCGGAAATTGAAGGTGAAATGGGTGATTCTCACATGGGCTTGCAAGCGCGCCTTATGAGCCAAGCTCTTCGCAAACTTACTGGTATTATCAGCAAATCCAAAACCGTAGTTATTTTCATCAACCAGATCAGAATGAAAATCGGTGTGATGTTTGGCAATCCAGAAACCACTACTGGCGGTAATGCTCTTAAATTTTATTCATCTCTCCGTGTGGAAGTACGCCGTGCTGCTCAAATAAAACAAGGAGATAAAATTATCGGCAACCGTGTTAAAGCCAAAGTTGTAAAAAACAAAGTCGCTCCCCCATTCCGCACATGTGAATTTGATATCATGTACAACGAGGGTATTTCAATCTCAGGAGATGTGTTGGACAATGGCGTAATTTATAAAGTCATAAACAAATCCGGAAACTCTTACAGCTATAAAGAAGAAAAATTGGGCGTTGGCAGAGAAAACGCCAAGAAATTCTTAAGAGACAATCCAAAGCTTATTAAAACAATTTCCAAAGATATTTGGGAAGTTGTAGAGAAAGGCGAAGCTCCGGAAGAAGAATCCCCTGATACTAACGACGAGGTTCCTCCTCCAACCGAAGAATAACAAAAAACCCTCTCAGGTACTGAGAGGGTTTTTAATTTATATATTTTATTTCAGCTCATCCTTATTAAGATCTTTTTTGTATTTTCTATCATCAAACATAAATATCGCTAAAACCAAAAAGCTTGCAACTATAGACAGGATATAATAACGAACTCCGACGGCCATTCCTATGGCAGCTACCATCCATAAACCAGCGGCGGTAGTAAGCCCCTCTACCCTATTCTCTTTATGTAAAATTGTGCCTGCACCCAAAAATCCAATACCTACTACAATTTGAGATGCTATACGAGATATATCAGCGCCAAATGCAGTTATGGATAACAGAGTAAAAAGAGTTGAACCGCCGGCAACCAATGCGTAGGTGCGAGGGCCGGCCGATTTTCCTCTATTTTCACGCTGCCACCCCAAAATCCCTCCTAAAAATAAAGAGAGGACTACATGTAAAGCTAGAAATAACTCATTCATATATAATAATTTATATTCACAACTACTATATAATACCACCTGTTGACGTTTTTGTTAATTACTGGTAGAATATTTTTACTTTTTACTGGAGTAGTGTTTAAGGGCCCTTAGCTCATTTGGTAGAGCACCGCGTTTGCAACGCGGGGGTGATCGGTTCGAGCCCGATAGGGTCCACAATTTGCCGCGGTAGCTCAGTGGTAGAGCGCAGCCCTGAAGAGGCTGGCGTCGTCAGTTCAATTCTGACCCGCGGCACCAAGGTTGTACAAAATAACGGGGTATGGCTCAATTGGCTAGAGCACCTGGTTTGGGACCAGGGGATTGTGGGTTCAAGTCCCACTACCCCGACAACACGGAACATCTATAATTTTTAAAGGAATTAACATTTTGGTCGGTCAAACGTACGGCCACGTTTTTGGCGTAACCACCAACAATTTTAAAACCCCCCACCCACAACCACGACATTTTTCTTCCCCCGAGGCGGCGGTTCGTTCCGTGCTCTGCCACAAATGATTTTATTTCATAAAAATCATTCGACACCGCCAATTTTTCCGCATGGTGAGCGGCTTTCCAGAATTCACGCATGGGTTCGATCCACAAAACCCCTTTTCTTCTCAAAGCAGACCTTTTTTGATGAAGGTCTGCTTTTGTTTTAATCAATTCCTCTTTTTTTAAGAGGTAGATTGATTTTTCTATAGTATTATCTAAATAGGAATCAACCAGTTTATTTAACCTCTGCTCTATTTCTTGGGTTTTGGTTTCAAGGCTTTGGGAAAAAGAAATATTGTCATTTTTTAATTCTTTTTCCCATTTCTCTATCTGAGCAAGCCCTTGGCTATACCAGTCATCAGAAATGGCAACAGCTTTGATTTCTGCTTTAATCTGTTCCGCAAGTTTGTTTTCTTGAAGATATTTTTGTGAGCACGGGCCTAATCTTTTTGTGCAACGATAATAACGGTAAGTTCCACCGTGGCCATGGGCAAATTGGGCAGTGATGGCCGCGCCGCATTCTTGGCAAGAAAAAAGGCCGCAAAAAGGAAAATCATGACTATCTTTTTTCTTGCGAGGGCGGGATTTGCTTTTGAGTATTTTTTGTACGGTTTCAAATGTCTTACTATCCACCAGAGCAGGAAATTTGCCCTCGTAGGCTTCTCCGTTGTGTTGAATAATGCCAAGGTAGGCTTTGTTGGTCAGAAGCCGAAAAATTCCTGCTTTCACTAGGGGCTTGCCTACACTACTCGCCACGCCCCAAAAACTTAGGCGTTCGGAAAGGCTTCGCAGAGTATGGTTATGAGTAGCAAATTCTTGAAAGGCTTTAGCTACTATTCTGGCTTTGAGCGGGTCAGGTTCAATATTTCTTGTTTTTGGATTGTTAATATATCCAAATGGGGCTTTGGTAGGCCATTCGCCGCGCCTAAGTTTTTGGCGAACGCCACGCTTTACATTTTCGCTTAGATTGTCGGAATAATATTTTGATTGCCCAAAGGCTACTTGGAGCATGAAAAGTCCTTGCGGGGTTGGCTCAAACCAAAAAGTGGGAAAGCGCAAAGAAACTATTTTTTCTATGTCTATACTATATATAATCTGCCCTCCGTCTATGCTGTTTCTAGCAAGTCTATCCGGATGCCAGGCAAGCAGACCTACAGGCTCTTTGCTCTTTTGTACTTCGTTCATCATTTCATTAAAGACTTCTCGGCCGGGTTTCTTTGCGCTTTTACTTTCTATAAAGGTTTGAGCAATCAAAATATTTTCTCTTTTTGCAAACTCAGACAGTTCGGCCAGCTGGGCTTCTATGCTCATGACCTGCCTTTCTTCATCCTCGGTGCTTTTGCGGACATAGAGAAAATATTTTGTCATACTCCTTAGGTTAAATGTAAAGCGTGGCGTAAAATTGGCTGTGTGTTCCGACTTAATCGGAACGTGGCAGAGCATGGCAACACTTTGGTGTTGGGGCGCCTCTGCGCCCACGAACCGCCGCCTCGGGGGAAGAAAAATGTCGTGGTTGTGGGTGGGGGGTTTTAAAATTGTTGGTGGTTACGCCAAAAACGTGGCCGTACGTTTGACCGACCAAAATGTTAATTCCTTTAAAAATTATAGATGTTCCGTGTTGTCGAAAATCCTGAACGACGTACGAATGTATTTTGAAACGATTTATTAGCTAGGGGGCTAATGTGTAGGGGCTTTGCCCCTACAACCCCACAAAATTTCGGCGGGCAAAAAGGAAGGGGTTAGGGGAAGGAATTTTTGCCCGCTGGTGGCGACGATTTCGGAAACCCTACCATTTGTTCGCCGAAGGGGTGTTGTTTCGTGCACGTTTCACGTGCGCGCCGCCACACAATTACCTCACTTTCAATTTACGATGCACAAAATCAAATATTCTGTGCTTTACATAATCTTTCAAATCACGATTTGAATCAAGTTTTTTATATAAATCAAAGTGATTATTGACCATCCCAATCAATTCATCCTGAAACACCGCATCAAATTTGATTTTGGCCGCTTCACGTGTATTATTTCTAACCGCACCCTCTACTCCTTCGTTCTCTAATAATCGTTTACTTAAATTATTTAATATAATTCTATCATCTCCAGAAAAATTTGTACCAAATTTCTCATTTACATCCTTAATAATCTTTGACAACAACTCTTTTTCCTCTTCTTGTTCACTTCTACCTCGCCCATCAATCGGCTCAATTACTCCATCAATATTTTCCAATTCTATTTTTGTCTCACTGGTCTTAGATATTTTATATGATTCCATATCCACACTTTCTAACACTTCAAATGGCAATCGTTCTTTAATCACCGGCAATTTACGAATTAAAAAACGAACAAACACATATAATTTCTCCAAACTCGTGGCTTCAAAAGTAATAATTTGGGCAATAAAAGCATACTTACGAATATAGTCCTGTAATTTACTTCTAAAATCCTCTTGCTCCTCAGACAAATACTGTTTAAATCTTACAGCAACACCATCAAGAAAACTATTTAAAACCGATGGCTTTGCTCCGGCAAAATAATCAGTAACAAAATGCTCAATCTCATCCTCACTAAACATTTTAAAATTCAAAATATCTCGTTCCAAATCGTGCAAAATATTCGGGTCGGTGGCTTCCGAAAGAATAGTGGTAGTGTAATATGGCTGGAACGATTCTTTAATATCATCCGCATCATTTACAAAATCAAGTACAAATACTTCTTCTTTATTTGGACACGTGCGATTTAACCGACTCAATGTCTGAACTGCATTCACTCCTCCCAATTTTTTGTCCACATACATCACTGTCAGTAATGGCTGATCAAAACCGGTCTGAAACTTCTCCGCTACAATCAAAAATTTATACTCGTCCTTTTTAAACTCTTCCGCAGTATTTTTTTCCGGCACACCATTCATTTGGCCTTCGGTATATTCTAGCCCACCATCTTTAACCGTGCCAGAAAAGGCCACCATGGCCTTGAAAGGATAGCTGTGGCGCTTTAAATAAGCATCCACGGCCATTTTATACCGCACAGCGTGCAAACGTGATTTGGTAACAATCATCGCTTTGGCATTGCCGTTAATTTGTTTTTCAATATTATTAATAAAATGATCCACCATTATTTCTACCTTTTTATTTATCGCATGCTCGTGACGTTCAACATAAGAAATCAACAACATTTGCGCTTTTTTCTTTTTGAATTCCGGGTCATCCTCGGCTTTTTTGAGCAAAGAAAAATATACTTGAAAAGTTGTATAATTTTTCAACGTATCCAAAATAAATTTTTCCTCAATCGCCTGCTTCATTGAATAGAGGCTAAATGGGTAAAACTTTCCATCCGACACACTACGTTGGCCAAAAATTTCCAGTGTCTTTTGTTTTGGAGTGGCGGTAAAAGCAAAAAAACTAATATTATTTGTTTTTGCGCGACGGCTTTTCATTTCTTTGAGTACCATATCCTCGGTCGTTTCCACTTCAAAAGCCTCCTCTTCATTTTCCGCTTCGGTTAAAACCACATCTTCATCTGTATTGCTAGACGCATTCAAAACTTGTTTCAAACTTTTTGTACTCTCACCAGATTGTGAAGAATGTGCTTCGTCGATAATTACCGCAAATTTTTTACCTGGTATTGCGTCCATATTTTCCACGATAACCGGAAACTTTTGCAAAGTAGTAATAATTATTTTTTCTCCAGCTTCTAATGCTTCTTTTAATTCTTTGGAACCTTCCACAATTGGCTTAACTACACCGGCAGTTTGCGCAAACTGCATAATCGTATTGCGTAATTGCCTGTCCAGCACACGACGATCTGTAATTACAATCACCGAATCAAAAACTTTTTTATCTTTGGTATTATGCAACTCCGACAAGTGGTGGGCAGCCCAGGCGATGGTATTACTTTTACCACTACCGGCACTGTGTTGGATAAGATAGCTTTTTCCTGCTCCATTTTCTCTAGCGTCGCGAACTAACCGACGAACGGTATCAAGCTGGTGGAATCGTGGGAAAATCAATGTTTCGGCAAAATATTTATGCCCTTTTGCATCAGTTTTCTCAATTTTCTCTAAATGTACAAATCTGCTAATTATTTCCAGCGCACTTTCCACTGTCCAAATATCCTCCCATACATAGCTAGTTTTGTAACCATCAGCATTCACCGGATTGCCAGCAGAATTATTATTACCTTTATTAAATGGCAAAAAATATGTTGCCAGCCCCGCTAATTTGGTGGTCATATATACCAACTCTGTATCAACCGCAAAATGCACCAAGCATCGCTTAAAAGATAACAATTTTTCTTTAGGGTCACGGTCAGTACGATATTGTTGAATGGCATTTTTTACCGATTGGCCGGTGAGTTGGTTTTTGAGTTCAATGGTAAAAATCGGCAACCCATTCAAAAATATCACCATATCAATGGAGTTTTCATTTTTGTCGCTATATTTTACCTGTCGCATTACACTTAAAATATTGCTTTCAAATTGTTTTTTTACTTCCTCATTCAAGCTGGTCTCTGGCTTAAAATAAGCTAAATCAAACCGCGAGCCGTGGTCGCTTAATCCGCTTCGAAGCACATCCAGAACCCCGCGCGCTTGGATTTCTTCGTCTAACCGAGTTAAAAATCGCTGCTCCACATCCGCACCATGCTGATCTACCAATTTCTGCCATTCTTTTTCTTGGGACTTTTTTATAAATTCCAAAACAAGCTCAGCATCAAAACACAAAGCTTTATCATAAACATCAGGCTTACGTTCCAGAAAGCCATTATTTTTTACCAAATATCCCTCAATAAAATCCTCGAACCCTTTTTCTGCGGTGTTTGTTTTCATATTATTTTTTTTCAAATATTTCACGTTGGGCTGGTTCAATATCTAAAATTATTAATTTTGGTTTTTGATATAAAGAAGTCCGTAGTATCTCAGCAGTTATAGTAACTAAACTTGTTTTATAAAATCCTCTATAATCTTCGGTGCCTTTACCATCAGACGGAAGCGCAATTAAGTCACGGTGCTTTGGGTCAACGTCCTCTAATCTAAATCGCATTGTATCACCCCTTGAAGCCTGCAAAGCAATTATAGAACCCCTCAATTCCATAATTGCACCATTATACATGTCTGGAAGTATCTTCTGGTCATCACCGAGATAATCTCCAAAATTTTCCTGCGTAATTTCAACTGGCTCTAAAAAATCTGGTTTATCACTAAACTTCACACTACTCATATCAGTTTCCGCTTCAATAAATGGTTTGAGGATTTTCTTAAATTTATTTCTTTTGACAATTCTATGTAAACGTTTGGTCGGCTCGACAGGCATCGGCCTTTCGTTATACGTAGTTTGAATCTTATTTTTCTGATATTTGGCAAAACCAAGACACATAAGTAAATATGATCCAAGTCCGTAGGCAACTGCCTTTGCAATATCATAATCAACGGGGTTCTTACCTGCAAAATCATTTAAACTTCTGCGATACTCTAAAAATTTAGCCAGGGCTTCGCCGCCTATCATCTGGAAAAACTCCAGCGCATGTTGTCCGTGCAAAAATAAATCAGCTGTAGCAACAATCAAAACTTGATTATCGATAATTATCGACCCTTCGCGCGCTCTTATTGCCTTAACTTTTACATTACCTTTAATCAGGGCAACACCTCCAATTAATTGGCGTAAAAGTTCCTCAAAACCAATTAACGATTCACCTAAAACTGACAGGTCTACAGGAGAACTATTTGTCGGTGTGTATTTTATATAAAACTTTGCTTCACATTCCATATTATACTTTTACCTTCCCAGTAACCACATTATAGATTAGGGACGATTTATATTCTTGTAGTAATTCTATTGATTTTTGAATTTTCTCACTACATTCATCAATTTTAGCAATTTTTTCATCCAAAAACTTCGCAATTTTTTCTTGTTCTTCAATTTTTGGAATAGTAGAAATTATATTTTTTAAATCATCTATTGTTAGCTGGTTAATAGTTGATGTAGCTGATGACCTAAGCTGAAAGAAAAATAGTTCCGACTTAAAAAAGTATGCCATATATCTCCAGTAACTACTTCTAAAAATAGACATAAACACTCCGAAAGTATTACCTTCGCCAGGCCCATTAATAACGGCGCTTTTACCAATTAACGCAGCGCTTCCATTTCGTGAGCATATTAAGATGTCCCCTTTTTTTGTTTTTAGATTCTTGGGTATTGATTTTTTAACATAAATATTATCATTTAATTCAATAGTATTATTTTGAATGTTTGAAGAGCGAAGAACCAGTGTGCCTTCAGCTTCATCGGTAACATCCTCCGGACTATAGGTCAAGCCAATAATGGCCTGACCAACAAATTTTAATTTCTCCACCCTCCACCCCTTCGGCACTTTCCCAATCCATCCCACTCCACTATCTACCAGTGTTGCATCTTCACCCAATCCACGTGTTACAGCCCGGTTAATCACCGCTGCACGCTTCTCCTTTAACAACTCAACCAGCTTTTGTTTTTGCTCAATGCTTTTATGAATACTTGCAGTTTTAGCATCTAGATAATCGGCAATTTTTTTCTGAATTTCACGAGAAGGATTAACAAAGTATTCTGAAAAATAATTATATAAATCTAAATTTTGTATACCTGTGGTTTGTTTGATCGATCTAACGTTTAACCGCGTTGAATATGCGGCGGATAAAAAATAAATAAAATATCTCGGCTCAACCTCCTCTTTAACATCAATCACCTCAATAAAATTGGCACACACCATCTTTTCTACAGAATTAAACAAAATTGCCCTACCTACAGGTTGTTTTTCTCCACCACCTGATTTTTCAAGTAAAATATTTCCCTTTTTTAACAGCTTCCTTCTTTGATCATCTTTGGAAACATTCCGAACTGTTTCAATTTCTCCGAATCCAAAATTTTCATAATTAAAATCAGCAACCCTGAGGCACATTACATCATTAACATCAGCCTTAGGATCTTCACCCCATATACCAGAAAAATGATGTTTAATAAATTTTTTTGGTTGTATCACCTTCCAGTTCTTTGGAACCATTCCAATCCAGTCAACTCCAGAATCTTGATAATCTGGATATTTTTGAATTTGTTTTTTTAATTCTATTTTTTGCATACAAAATTATAGCTTTTTTAACATCTCCAATAATTCATTCTCCACCCCTTCAATCTCACCTTCAATCTCTGTCAATTCTCGTGGTGGAATATATTTGTAAAAATACCGAGTAAATGGGATTTCATAACCTACCTTACCCACCTCGTTATCCTTATGGTCGCGCACGGTTTCATTTATCCAAGCATCTGGCGCAAATGGTTTTACTTCCTTTTCAAAATATTTGTAAACATCCATACCCCATGGCACATTCTCGCTGTCGCGGAGCTCGCTATCCGGTTCTGGCTTGCGTTCACTATCCATACACACATCTGCAGTCTCATCGCGCTCGCTTAACTCCTGCAAAATAGTTTTAAGTATTGGAGCTGGAACTTTTATTTTGACTTGCTTAAATTTATTTTCAAGCAACCCCAAAAACTCTTCGCGATTTTTATATAGTTTATCGCCAATACTATCTAATACTTTATAAATCTCAGCGCGTAGATTTTGCCATTCTTTATTTTCTGTTTCACCTGCCGTGCCTTTCTTTTTACTTGGAACATCATTTTTCATTTTTTCCGTTTCTTTTAATATTGCCAACCGCTCTACATTGGCTTGAAAATTTAATTTTAATGGTCGTTCGATGATAATCTGACGAAAAGCAAAATCAGTGGTATTAAAAATTTTGCAATATTCATTTTCTGTAAATGAATTATATAACTCCAAAATCTTAGCCCGATTTTCATCGGATATTACATGGCGTTTATTGCCAAGCGACTTACGCATTTTTTCAAAAAATATTCTGGCATCAATGAGCTGTACCTTATTTTGTCTTTTCTTTTCTTTACGATTGCTCAAAAACCATACATACGTATTAATACCGGTGTTGTAAAACAGTTGATCTGGCATCGCCACAACCGCATCTAGCCAATCATGCTCTAGTATCCAACGACGAATTTCGCTTTCTCCGCTGCCAGCGTCGCCCGTAAACAGCGGCGAACCATTAAATACAATAGCCAAACGCGAACCACCATCAATCGGGTTACGCATTTTAGAAATAAGATGCTGTAAGAATAAAAATTGCCCATCGGAAATTCTAGGCAAACCAGCGCCAAACCGGCCGGCAAAACCGCGCTCGGCTTCTTTTTCTACCGCCTCTTTGTCTTTTTTCCAATCCACGCCGAATGGAGGATTTGTCAGACAATAATCGAACTGCTCACCAATAAATTGATCATTGGTAAGTGTACTGGCTTTGGAATGGTCCTTATCTCCACCTTTGATTTTATCCGGATCATCGCCTTTAATAAGCATGTCGGATTTGCAGATAGCGTATGTAACCGGATTCAATTCTTGCCCATACAAATATATGTCAGCATCTTTATTGATAACAGACAAAATATGCTCTTTGCTTGTCGTTAACATTCCCCCTGTACCACTAGCGCAATCATAAATTGTTTTAATGATATGTTTTTTGTTTAGCAATTCTTTGTCAGGCGCGAACAAAATTTCCACCATCGTTTTGATAACTTCGCGTGGGGTGTAGTGCTCACCGGCAGTCTCGTTTGATTGCTCATTAAATTTACGGATTAATTCTTCAAAGATAGAACCCATTTCATGATTACTGGTGACGCGCGGATGTAAATCAATTTTGTTAAATTCTTTTAAAATCAGATATAATAAATTTCCACCTTCCAAACGGGATAATTGTTTTCCAAAATCAAACTTGGCAAAAATTTCTTTAATATTGTCGCTAAATCCATCAATAAAATGCTGTAAATTTTTGGCAATATTTTTTGGATCTTCCAGTAGTTTGGCAAAATCATACGGCGAGGTATTGTAAAAACCTACCTTGCTAGCCGATTTAAGAATTGGATCAAGCTCTACTTTGCCATGAAACCTGTTATACTGCTCCAACACTGCCGGTTTAGTATCGGCCAACACGGAATCCAACCGCCTCAAAACAACGAGTGGTAAAACAACATCCTGATATTCGTACTGTTTCCAGCCACCACGTAAAAGCTCTGCGATTTGCCAGATAATACCAGCTTTGGAATTGAAGTTATTCATATGTATATTATTTTGAATTACCGTCAATAAATAAATCTAAATACTCTTTGAGAAAAAAAATGCGGTTGCGAGAAAAACCAGTTTTTTCAATAAAAAGACCAAGTCGCTCAAATTCATTGGCCAGCGTAGTAGCAGTTTGAATACTAGCATTCATCAATTCTTTAATGTCTTTAACTGTAACACCCGGCTGAGAAAACAATTGTATTAACAGTTCTTTTCCGGCCTTCTGACGCTTAATACCCATGCCAGATTCAATTGTACTTTCATACCGTTTGCGCAAAGCAATAATTTTTTCAAATGTTTCTTTGCCTGTTTTTGCAGTTTGGCTAATACCAGTGAGAAAAAAACGAATCCAATGCTCTATGTCGCCTGTCTGTCTAACCATAGACAAAGCATCGTAATATTTAGTTCGATTTTTCTCAAAGAAATCAGATATATATAAAGTTGGTTTTTTGAGAATACCTAAATCAACCAGCTGAAGAGTAATTATCAGACGGCCAATACGACCATTACCATCAAGAAATGGATGGATAGTTTCAAATTGGTAATGTGAAATAGCGGCTTTAATTAAATCTGGGATTTCCAAATTTTTATTGTGCCAAAACTTTTCCAAATCTCCAAGCAGCTCTGGAACATCTGTATGGTGCGGGGGAATAAAAACAGCATCGGCAAGAGTAGCTCCACCAAGCCAATTTTGACTGTGACGAATTTCTCCTGGCTGTTTACTATAACCACGAACACCAGAAAGCAATATTTTATGAGAATCTTTTACTAATCGAATTGATAATGGCAATTGTTCCAATTTTTTAACTGAATAATTGATAGCTTGAATATAGTTATCAATTTCTTCCCAGTCATTACGTTTTTCTGGCGCCAACTCTTCGCTTGATAACACAGCTTCATCTAAATTAGTTTTTGTACCCTCAATACGACTGGACTGTGTGGCTTCTTTGGCCACATGCATACGGATAAAAAAATCTACATCTGGCACAAGAGTAGAATATGCGTTAAGTTCCCCTAAATAACGCATAGCATCTGAAAGTAGCAAGTTAATGCGTTTATCTTCCCAATCGAAAGGTTTATTTATGGGCGTTGGCACAAAACTTTTATAACTATTTTGCTGGCGATATGTACCTGCGATGAATTTTGATTTTGACATAGTAATTAGATTAAGATAATCTATATTCAAAGAATATCACTTAACTTGGAATTTGTCAAGACATATTACACACAGTTTACCCCAGTATACATAATTTGGCTCATTTTAACGGATCTTGGGAGCCTGCCATAACCCAACGCGCACGCACGGGTGGGCAGGAGCAAGCGCGTTTCTAGCAAATAACACCATAATCAATCGGTCGGGCGGCGCATTCGCCAAAGCGAATACGAAACAACACCCCTTCGGCGAACAAATGGTAGGGTTTCCGAAATCGTCGCCACCAGCGGGCAAAAATTCCTTCCCCTAACCCCTTCCTTTTTGCCCGCCGAGATTGTACTGGGTTATAGGGGGCAGAGCCCCTACACATTAGCCCCCTATCTAATAAATCGTTTCAAAATACATTCGTACGTCGTTCAGGATTTTCGACAATTCGGAACATCTAAAAACATTCTTACAACAAAGAATGTTTTTATGTACCCCTACTATAGCCTGTAGTTGACCTATCTGTTTTTTTGCCATATACTTTATATCATACTCATTAAACCACATTTACTATGGAAACTCCTGAACAACAAACCGAGGCTCTAACCAAAAAACAGCGGCAAGAACTAAAAAAGGAAGAAAAAACACAACGACAAGAGCAAGAACTAAAAAAGAAAAAACTATCCGCAGCCATAGTCTGGTCGCTTATTACCCTCTTCATTGCCGGGACCATCATTGCTATGGTTGTCGTAGCTTCTAAAAAATCGGGCGTTCAATTTGTAGCTGGCAACGTAAAAGCAGCCGACGCGTCAGACTGGGTTAAAGGCGCTCCTCTTGCGGAAGCAAAAGTTGTCTTAACCGAGTACAGCGACTTCCAATGCCCAGCTTGCGGACTCTACTATCCGCTCGTAAAACAACTTGGACAGGAGTTTAAAAACCTAGCCATTATATACAGACATTTCCCTCTACCACAGCATAAAAATGCACAGGCTGCCGCACAGGCTGCGGAAGCCGCGGGCAAACAAGGCAAATTTTGGGAAATGCATGATATGTTATTTGATAATCAAAAAGAATGGTCGGAATCATCAACTGCGGCTCAAATTTTTAACTCATACGCAGAAAAAATCGGACTGGACGTAAAAAAATATACAGATGATTTTAATTCAAGCGAAGTAAAATCAAATATTACCGCCGACTACGAAAGCGGGATAAGCGAAATCAACGGCACTCCAACATTTTTTATCAATAATAAAAAAATTGAAAACCCTCGCAATTATGAAGAGCTTAAAAATACTATCCAACAAGCTGGCGGCACCATCTAAAGTTATCGTCGGTTTATTCCTGTTATTTGCAGCGATTGGCTTTATTGATGCCACCTATCTTACGGTAAAACATTTCTTAGGCACCCCTATCAGCTGTACTTTGCTGCACGGCTGCGAACAGGTAACCAACAGCGAATACTCAGTTATTTTAGGCATACCCCTTGCTCTTTTAGGCGCTCTATACTATTTTAGCATCTTAATCTTAGTCGCCCTGTATATACAAACTGAAAACAAAATATTTTTTCAGATTGCCAGTGTGTTTACTATCTGCGGCTTTCTTACTTCACTACTCTTGGTTTATCTGCAAATATTTGTAATCGGCGCTATCTGCATCTACTGCATGGGTTCAGCAACTTCATCTACCCTACTATTTATCACTGCGGCTTGCGGTCTTAAAAAAGAACCTGCCCCAGAAATGGCATAAACAAAAAACAGGCTTGTGTAAAGCCTGTTTTTTGTTTTTTACTTAATTGCTTTAGCCACAGCTCGTGCCACGTTTTTATCAAAAGGTTTTGGCAAAATGTTATCTGTTCGCAGCGAGTGAACGCATCGCGCTAAGTTTTCGGCTGCTTTTACCAGCATATCCTCGGTAATTTGCATTACCTTATTATCTAACGCACCTCTAAAAATACCCGGAAACGCCAACACGTTATTTATCTGGTTGGGAAAATCTGATCTGCCGGTTCCAACAATATACGCTCCGCCTGCCTTGGCTTCATCCGGCATTATTTCAGGGATCGGGTTTGCCAGCACAAGCACAATAGGATTTTTATTCATTGTTTTTATCTCCGCGCGTGTTATTAAACCGGGACCGCTAACCCCAATGAGTACATCTTTTTCTTTAATTACTTCTTTTAAACTAGCATCTGACTGTTTATTCTGACGAGTAAATTGAGCAAGTTCCATTTTTGCCGAATTAAGATCAGGCCTGCCTGTGTGAATCAGTCCTTTTGAATCACAGACTGCAATCTGTTCAAAACCGTACTTCAGCAACATTTTAGCGATTGCCGTTCCAGCCGCACCTGCACCGCTAATAACTACGCGCGCATTTTTTTTATTCATTTTTTTAAGCCGCAGCGCATTGATAAGCGCTGCCAACACCACCACAGCCGTACCGTGCTGATCGTCATGCATAACTGGAATAGACAGCTCTTTCTTTAACCGCTCTTCAATTTCAAAACATCTTGGAGCGGCAATATCTTCCAAATTTATACCTCCAAAAACCGGAGCAATATTTTTTACCGCTTTTATAATCTCCTCGGTATCTTGGGTATCAAGACATATCGGAAACGCATCCACACCGGCAAATTCTTTAAACAAAACCGCCTTACCTTCCATAACAGGCAATGCTGCCTCTGGCCCCAAATTTCCCAAACCCAAAATAGCCGATCCGTCGGAAACTACCGCTACAGTATTTTTTTTAATCGTGTATTCTCTGGCTAATTTTTTATCTTTTGCAATTACTCGACATACTTCGGCCACGCCAGGCGTATATGCCAACGACAAATCTTTTTTATTTTTAATCGGCACCTTACTTTTTAACTCCAGCTTGCCATGAACTTTTTTATGGAGTTTAAGTGAATTCTTGTAAACTGCATCTGACATATAGTTATGTTATAAAATTTCAATTATTTTATTTTTACTTGTAAAACCTTTTTTAACCACCACAGTTGATGGGGCAACTTTAAAATACGCTGCCAACACTTTTACCACCCCTTTATTTGCCAGGCCATTTTGCGCCGGCTCCCGAACCGCGACGGTAAAATGCGTATCATCAATTTTTTCAACTTTTTCTTCGTAAGCATTAGGCTTTACTTTTATTTGTATGCGCATACGCAATAAATATACTGGCAATTAAAATCCAAAATAGAAACGCTAAGTCATTTTTAAAATATGGTACATCAACCAATCCGTGAACCACGAGCGCAGCAAGCATAGCCATAAACCCGGCCCCCAATACCATATCATTTTGGCGAATACGCCAAGCAAGCACTGCAGCCTGACTAATTATTATGAGCACCACCAACATGCCAACCAGCCCAATTTCTGTCCAAAAATTAAGAAATATATTATGCGGATAAATGAGACGCTCCATGACCCGTACATCATAATATGGTTTTTGTATTTTTCTAAAAAACTGGCGTACTCCGGTACCCAGAACAAAATTTTTAGGAGAATCAGTCAAAAATGTCCACGAGTATCCCCATAACCGTAATCTATTTTGGTTTGCCTGATCCTGAAACAATACTGCCTGGCGCATTGATGGTATCAGCAAAGCAAAAACCATACCTATCACTGTCAGCGCCATCGCAATTTTTTTATAACCGATTAAAAACACAAATACTAACAACCCTGCCCCCATACCAATCCAAGCACCTTGAGATTTGGTAAAAAACAAAGCGGTCATAGCACACAAAACGCCAAATAAAGAACTTGCAAAAACAGGTTTAAAAAAAAGTCTTTTTACCTGTTCCCCCTTCATCACCGCTTGCCTTATTTCCCTTAGAACAAGAGCAGCCATCAGCATACAAATCGGGACCATATACAAGCCAACCGCGTTTGGAGAGGTAAAAAAAGCGGTTACGCGCCTGGTAGCCTCATTTGTCCATTCAGGCGTCGCAATGCCTATACCCGTGAATTTCTGAATAATTGCATACATACTAATACTGAGCGTGGAAAACGTTAAAAAAAGCGGCAAATCAGCCGACATAAATATTTCCCTTCGCCCTATCAGTATCAAAAATAATATCATTGGCTCCAAAAAATACGCGCGCCATTCACCCAGTGAAAAAAATACCATATCGCTAACAAAAATACTTACAACCGATGATGCAAAAAACAAACCAAATACTACCGCAAACCACATATGCTGCGCAAAAAAACTTTTAATTCTTACCACATCTGTTCGGCTGTATCTGATTATCCAAATAAGCAAAATCACTCCAAACATCACTTCTAACATTGTTGATGGAAAAGGATATTTGCCAATTCGCACCAACTCAAACCGAACCAGATATGTTGGTAGTAAAATAATAAACAAAGCAATCGCAGCGCTAAACCGCCTCCACGCCAACAGAGAAAAAAATAAAAAATATAGAACTAATACAACTCCCATACGCAAATTTACCAACTAAATTGACCATGCTTGCGCATGTAATCAAACTTGATAATATGAAAAGAAATAAATTCATTTTTGATAGTGCCATCTAAAGCCATTTTTAATGCCTTAGAAAACGGCACAGGAACCACCGTAATTGGCGACTCTTCATCCCCTTGCAGCGGCGCCGGATACAAATCTTTTGCCGCATAAATATGAATATCCCACCGCAAGGTATTGCTTGGTGATTTTTGGTAAATTTTTTTAATAGTTTTTGCGCCAAAACCGGTTTCTTCTCGCAATTCGCGCTGAGCGGCTTGTTTGGGTGATTCCCTTTCATCAACTTTTCCTGCAGGTAAAAACCACACATCTTTCGCATATCCATGGCGGTGTTCTCGTATTAAGAGCAGTCTGCCCTTAGCGTCAAAAGGTAAAATAGTCACGGAATTTGGTCGTACGCAGTATTCAAATACTTTTTTGCTGCCATCAGAAAAAAATACATCACGCTGCAAAACTTTAAATACAATTCCTTTATAGACTTCTTTGAGCGGCCCCAACCTCTTTTCTTGCATACAAAATAATACAAATATTGGCTCTACTATAACAAAACACTCCATTTCTGTCTATTTTTTATTTGAAAAATACTATTAAAATTGGTATCCTACCTATACTTAAATTTTATGACTACTTTTTTAGCACAATTCAAAAAAATTACACTCGTTATCCTCGTAAGCGCAATGATTACGCCCGTACACCTTACCTCTTTTGCGTACGCCCAAACCGCCACCGACGCTTCTCGCCAGCAGCTTGAACAAGAATTACAGGCGGTAGAAAATCAAATTGCCGAACTAGAAAAACAAATAAGTGTTACTAAGGGAGAAAAGCAGACCTTGGCTAATAAAATTAAACAACTTAAAAACGAAGAAAGTCGATTGCGGCTGCAAATCAAATCTACTAATTTAAAAATAAATGATTTAGAAAAAAAACTTGACACGACTGTTCAAGCTATAGACGCAAACAAACTAAAGATAGTCCAATTACGCACTGAATTGGCTAAGCTAGTTCGCGCCTTACAGCAAAAAGACGACAATATGTTTCTACTTCGCTTATTCGCAGAAAGCGGATTGCACAAAGCATTCGTTGAGGCGACCAATTACGCGCGCCTATCAATTTCTATTAACAAGCTGGTACAGGAATCAAAATCAACACAATTAGAGCTAAGTAAAAAACAGGTTGAATTTGAAGAACAGCAAGATGATGCGGAAAAACTGCTTGCTTTAGCAAGAATACAACAAAGCGCGCTGGGAGGAAAACTAGGAGAACAAACACAGCTTTTAGAACAAACCAAAGGCCTAGAAACTACCTACCAAAACTTGCTAACTGACAGCAAGAAACATGCGGCAGAGCTTAAAAACCGCATATACGAACTGCTCGGAGTTGGCACACAGATAACTTTCGGACAGGCAGTGGCCATAGCTCAATCTACCAGTAAACAAACTGGGGTTTCCGCTGCTTTTTTACTGGCCATACTCACCCAAGAATCAAACCTGGGTAAAAATGTTGGCACTTGCAACCGCCCTGGCGACCCGCCAGAAAAAGGCTGGCGCACTATTATGAAACCAACCAGAGATCACGAGCCGTTTTTAGCTATCACACAAGAACTTGGCCGCGATCCTGATGTTACTCCTGTCTCATGCCCTATGAAAAATAAAGATGGTTCTCAACTTGGCTGGGGTGGCGGCATGGGGCCAGCTCAATTTATCCCCTCTACCTGGATAGGCTATAAAGATAAAGTAAGCGCCTTAACCGGCAAAAGCCCGGCTGATCCATGGGATATCCGCGACGCGTTTATGGCCGCAGCGCTCTTGCTTAAAAACAACGGAGCTGACGGAACTCGCGACGGGGAATGGAAAGCGGCTATGCGATACTTCTCTGGCAGCACCAATACGCGCTATAGATTTTATGGAGATAACGTTATGGCTTTAGCCGATAAATATAAACAAGAAATCGCCGACCTGGAATCATAGATATAACAAAAAAGACAGCCATTTCGCTGTCTTTTTTAATATTTATCTTTTCATGAGCTTATATACATATTTTGCCAGAACATCTGTTTCAATATTTACCGAGTCCCCTTTTTTAACAGCACGAAAATTTGTATGTTCTATCGTATAGCTCACCAGTGATACCGTAAACCAGTTGCGCCCCGTATCTACCACAGTCAAACTGATGCCGTTGATTGTAACCGAACCTTTATCCGCAATAAATTTCATAAACTTAACCGGCAATCGCACTTTTACAATCCAAGAATCCTTAAGGTGTTTAATTTCAACAATTGTACCGACCGTATCCACATGCCCCTGCACAATATGGCCGTCTAGCAAAGTAGTAAGGTTGACGCTGGTTTCTAAGTTTACCAAAGAACCAGCGGATAAATCTGCCACAGCGGTTTTCTTGATTGTCTCTGGCATCCACTCCACCAAAAAACTTGTCGCTGTAAAACTTTTTACCGTTGAACATACGCCGCTAATAGAGATGCTTTGTCCAAGCTCTACCGGCCAATCTTGTTCTTTTTTAACAGTTGCAAAAATACTGCCGTTCTTTTTTTCCACCCGTTCTATAGTTGAAGTTTTTTTAATAATTCCGGTAAACATATTTTTATATTTCTGCTAACAGCCGCACCTGCTCCACATCGGCTGCAATTTGTTTTTTTAAATCATCTTCATTATCAAATTTTTTCATTTCACGCATTTTTTCTCCCAACTCTACATCCAATTGTTTTCCATATAAATCACCGGCAAAATCCAAAACATGTATTTCAAACAAATTTCCGCCCGGATAAATAAACACTGCGCCCGCATGCTTTTTCCCATTGAGCACTGTGGTTGCCCAATAAATTCCCCCATCAATTTGCTCCGAAATTATTATATTGGCTGTAGGAAACCCAAGCTCTCTGCCTTTCTGTTTTCCTTTAACCACTACACCGGTTATATGTTTCATATTATTTTGCCAAACGCTTCAACGCCGGAAATAAATCCTGTAATTTTTTTACCAGCGCGCACCGCCAATCGCAATATGCTTCTTTATTTTTATTTAAACATTTTTCACAACAGATAAAATGATCGTGGCAGTTTGGCTGCTGGCAATTAACATAATGCTCGCTTGGCTGGTGGCATTTTTTACACCGACCGACCATTTCCGCCTTAGTCTTATCGCTATTAAAGCCCATAGTTACTCGGCCGTCAAACACATATAACTTTCCCAAAAAATCTTCATTTGGATATTTCTCCATATACGTAACAATGCCGTTATGAAGTTGGTACACATCATTAAAACCATGTTTTACCAAAAAACCTGATGCCTTTTCACACCGTACGCCTCCCGTGCAAACTGTAACCACTGTTTTATTTTTTAAATGCTCCAAAGTTGGCAATAAGGCTGGCAAATCACGAAAGTTTTTAAGCGGAGGCAAAATAGAATTTTTAAAAAAACCAACTGAGTGCTCATAATCATTGCGCATGTCTACAATATAAAATTCTTTGTCACTATGAATCCAGCTATGAAGATCTTCTGCGGATAAATATTTCCCTGTCATTTCATTAGGGTTAACATCATCCACCCCCAAATGCGCGCTCACAATCTCTGACCTGCATTTTACTGAGAGTTTTGGGAAAGCATGACCAGTGCCATCGCTGCGCTTAAAATTCATATCAGCAAATCGGGGATCTTTTATCATCTCATCCAGATATTTTTGTGTATTTTCTCGCAAACCTTCTACCGTACCGTTTAAACCTTCGGCTGCTACGATGATCCGCCCTTTCAACCCTAAGCGCTCGCACAACTCTTTTTGTGCCTGTGTAAAAGCTTCCGGATCGGAGATGGAGGTGTATTTATAATATAGTAAGATTTCGTATTGAGACATATATACCTAGTTAAGAATACTAAAGAAAGATAATACCAGAACAACGGCTCCAAGCGCAACTCGGTAATAGCCAAATTTCTTAAAGTTATGATTTTGAATATATTTTATAAAAAAAGTAATACCTGCCAATGCAGATAAAAACGCCGCCACAAAACCGACCACAAGTACAAACAATTCATTCTGAGTGAATGTAAAACCGTGTTTTAGCAGACTGTATCCTGAAGCCGCAACCATAGTAGGAACCGCCAAAAAGAATGAAAATTCCACCGCCTTAGCTCGACCAACCCCTAAAAGCATAGCCCCAATAATGGTGGCTGCCGAGCGGGATGTGCCAGGAACCATCGCCAGACACTGAAATAATCCGATTAAAACAGCATTGCGGTATGTAATATCCGCTGCCAAAAGAGCGGATCTGTCTTTTTTCT
Source organism: uncultured Gammaproteobacteria bacterium (assembly GCA_964561035.1). GTDB lineage: Bacteria > Patescibacteriota > Patescibacteriia > Magasanikbacterales > GWA2-37-8 > XYD2-FULL-39-9. The sequence goes on from CAZLNR010000003.1 coordinate 44,313, forward strand.
CTACAAAAATCAACACTAACCCACCGATAATAAGCGCTAAGGCAACCGTAACTGGATTGAACAGCCTCTCTTCAATAATTGCTCCAAACAAAGCCCCTAACACCAAAGCTGGTAACACTGCCACTACAACCTTATACCATAGGCCCAAAGACTCAGACATTTGAAGTGAGCCATTACCAAATGGCCAAAGCTTTTTCCAGAACACCACCACAACCGCCGCAATAGCACCAAGCTGTATTACCACATCAAACAAAGCGGTAAATGACGGGCTAAACCGCAACCAATTGTTAATGATTATTAAATGCCCGGTGGAAGAGATAGGTAAAAACTCAGTTACCCCTTCTACTATTCCCAAGACAACAGCTTTGCTTATCTCTAAAAACATACACAATTATATTTACTCTGGTTACTATATATGAAATACGTTCACAAATCAACCAGGATATGACAGATTTTTTAAAACTATTGACATATACCCCTAGGGGGTATACGATAAGTATATATTTTTAATATTCAGCATATGCATCATAAAAATAAAACATCGATCGCCCGCCGACTCAAGCTAATTGAAGGCCAAGTGCGTGGTCTGCAAAAAATGATAGAAAGCGATACATATTGCATTGATATTATTACTCAAACTTCGGCAGTAAAACAAGCATTATCTAACGTGGAAGACCTTCTTATGGAAGACCACCTTGGCGGTTGTATTATCAGCCAAATAAAGTCCGGGCAGACTGAAAAAGCAAAAAATGAAATTCTTAAGGTGTATAAATTAAAACGAAAATAATATGACAAACCAATCATACAAAATCAAAGGCATGCATTGCGCTTCCTGTGCCACTATTATTGAAAAAACATTTAAGAAAACTGCCGGCGTACACGAAGCGTCCGTAAATTACGGAACAGAAACTGCAAAAATTTCATTTGACCAGGCGCTTGTTACTGCACCACAACTCTCTCAATCTATAGAGCCTTTTGGATATTCTTTGGTCATGCCTTCCGCGGAAGACATGGGTATGTCAGCAGATCAGCACGCTCAACATCTTGGTTTGACCCAATCAAAAAAAGATAAGTTGGCTGAAATTTTAGACATGAAACACAAGGTTATTTCGGTAATTCCTTTGGCAATTATTAGTATTTTTATAATGGGTTGGGATATATTTGCCAAATACAATATTGTACCAGCGGCAAATAATGTCTTGGAAGAATTCTTTCACCATTTACTCCCCATAATGGCCGCTTACACGCTTTTTACGGTTGGCAAACCTTATCTTTTAGGTTTTTATCGCTTCCTGCGATACGGCAAAGCTAACATGGACACCCTTATCGGCATCGGTACATCAACCGCTTTTCTATACAGTTTTATAATCAGCGCCTTTGAGGATGTGCTTACACCTTTTATAAATACTGCGCACACATATTATGATGTGGTAATTGTCGTAATAACTTTTATAGCTCTTGGCAAATATCTGGAAGCTGTATCAAAATTAAAAACCGGCGACGCGATTGAAAAACTCTTAAATCTACAAGCAAAAACAGCGCTTGTTCGACGAGAGGGCACGGATATAGAAATTCCTATAGATCAAGTGCGCCATGGCGACAATATTATCATAAAACCAGGCACAAAAATCCCAGTAGACGGAACAATTATTGACGGCAGTTCATTTCTAGACCAATCAATGATAACCGGTGAACCGATGCCTGTAAAAAAACAAATTGGCGATTCTGTTGTGGCAGGAACTATAAACACAACTGGTTCATTTATATTTACGGCAACCAAAGTAGGATCAGAGACTGTTTTGGCGCAAATTATAAAAATGGTAGAGGAAGCCCAAGGCAGCAAAGCTCCTATCCAAGCTTTAGCAGATAAAATTTCCAGTGTTTTTGTACCGGTTGTACTCGTAATATCTTTTGTTTCTCTAGGCGCATGGTTATTTTTTGGCATTGACACACTTGGATTTTCCAAAGCACTCTCCTACGGACTAGTTTCTTTTGTGGGCATACTGGTAATCGCCTGCCCATGCGCCCTGGGATTGGCTACGCCTACCGCCATTATTGTTGGGGTAGGCAAAGGCGCGCGCGAAGGTGTCTTAATAAAAGACGCGGCTACTTTGGAAAGGCTGCATGAAGTAAATACGATAGTTGTAGACAAAACTGGCACCATCACTGTTGGCAAACCAACTCTTACCGATCTGCGAGTTGCTGGCCAAATATCCGAACAGGAACTAATATCAATACTTGCTTCACTAGAAAGCAAATCGGAACATCCTATAGCTCGCGCCATTATTGAGTATGCTAAAAACAGTGTTATAAAAAATGTTTCTGATTTTAAAAATATTGAAGGCAAAGGCATCACTGGCATTATTGACGGCATACAATATTTTGCCGGAAATGTTGAACTGGTACAGAGCCTCGGCATTGCCTTTGACCGCTCTAGCATACTTGCATTTGCGGCTCAAGGAAAAACCCCTGTCATACTAGCATCAAAAACCGAAGTGCTTGGTTTTGTACTGGTAGCCGATGAAATCAAACCGGAATCAGCCCAAGCTGTTGCCGATTTACATAAGTTGGGAATCAAAGTGGTAATGCTTACCGGTGATGAAGAAAAAACTGCGCAATATATTGCCAATCTTGTGCATATAGATACTGTGGTAGCCAATGTTTTGCCACACCATAAATTGGAAAAAATCAAAGAGCTGCAATCAGCAGGTGCTATAGTGGCCATGGCTGGCGACGGGGTAAATGATGCTCCGGCGCTTGCACAAGCTGATGTTGGTATTGCAATGGGCACCGGCACCGACGTAGCAATTGAATCTGCCGGCATCACACTGCTGGGCGGAGATATATCAAAATTAGTTAAGGCAATCAAACTATCAAAACTCACCATGCGCGGTATTAAACAAAATTTATTCTGGGCGTTTATATATAACATCATAGGCATTCCTTTGGCCGCCGGTTTATTTTATCCCCTGTTTGGCTGGCTGCTTAACCCGGTGTTTGCCGGCTTAGCCATGGCTTGCTCAAGTGTTTCAGTGGTGGCAAATTCATTGCGCATAAAAAATAAAAAGTTATAATTTGACAATTTGATTTTTTAGTACTACAATTTGTAGTAGATAATTATATTTTTATGGAACAATATAAATTTCAGGTCAACGGCATGCACTGCAAGGCATGTATTACACTTACCGAAAGCGAATTGTGCACATTGCCGGGCGTGCAAAAAGTAACCGCTTCCCTATCTGACACTAGCGTTACCGTAGAAGGCGAATTCGGCGAGCACACCAAAGAACAAATCGCTTCACAATTTACCAAAGTGCTGCAACCGCATGGTTATACTGTTTCTGCTGAAAAAAATACTTTCAGCCCTGCCTGGTCTGATTTTAAAATCGCAGCCCCAATTGCAGCAATTCTTATTATATTATTTATTGGTTTACAGAAACTAGGCGTTGCAAACTTGATTACTGCATCTCGCTTAGACTATCGATCTATTTTTATTATCGGACTTGTAGCCTCGGTATCCAGCTGCATGGCTGTAGTTGGCGGATTGGTGTTATCCGTCTCGGCAAACTTTGCCAAACAGGGCGACCGGCTCAAACCACAGCTCTTTTTTCATCTCAGCCGCCTGATTTCATTTTTTATTCTGGGCGGCATAATTGGTACACTGGGTGCAACAGTGCAACTAGGTATTATTGGCAATTTTATTCTCAATCTGTTGGTTGGGTTAGTGCTTGGCATTCTAGGCATCAATCTGCTTGATATTTTTCCTTGGGCAAAAAAAATACAACCGGCCATGCCTTCGTTTATTGGCAAACGAATCTACGCTCTTAAAAACCTTAACCACACTCTAACACCAGTACTGCTTGGCGCGGCCACTTTTTTCCTGCCATGCGGATTTACCCAATCTATGCAAATATACGCTCTCTCCACCAAACAATTCATGCCAGGAGCAATAACCATGTTTATTTTTGCACTGGGAACTTTGCCAGCACTTGCCATACTAGGCGCCAGCTCTGCCAATATCGGAAATAAGTTTAACACCAGCGCCTTCTTTAAAACTGCCGGTCTGGTTGTTCTATTTTTTGCTCTACTCAATATCGCGGGTAGCTTGGCGGCAATCGGCCTAATCCCGCCATTATTTAATTTTTAACCTGGTGTTTTATGAAAAAAATCCTCCCCCTGCTTTCCGTTCTTGTTTTTGCTATCATAACTATCAGTGTATTTTTAATATCCAAAAAAATTCAAGATAATCAATATTCTCCTTCAACCGCCGCAGCAGCTTCACAAAATGTACGTAGTAATGGCAAAACGCAAGAAATAACTATTACAGCCAAAGGCGGTTACACGCCTCGCAAAACATCTGCCAGCGCAAATATACCGACTGTGCTCACAGTTAAAACAAACAGTACGTTTGACTGCTCTGCCTCTCTTGTCATACCGAGCCTTGGCTACAGGAACAACCTGCCATCATCAGGAGAAGTACAGATAAACATTCCGCCGCAAAAACCAGGTACCAGTCTTAAAGGACTGTGCTCTATGGGAATGTATAGCTTTACAATCAATTTTAATTAATAAAAAACCGGGGTTACAGCCCCGGTTTTATTTATTTTTGTTTTGGAATAAACTTCAGCGAAACAGAGTTAACACAATGCCGTGTATTTTTTTCTGTATACCCTTCACCAACAAACACATGACCCAAATGTCCGCCGCATGCAGCGCATGTAATCTCGGTACGCATACCATCTGCATCCATAGTTTTTTTCACCGCTCCCGGCAACTCCTGATCAAAACTTGGCCAACCGCAACCGGAATGAAATTTACTGTCCGAAATATATAACGGTGTTTCACAACGACGGCATACATACGTGCCTTCAGCAAAGAAATTTTCATATTCTCCGGTAAATGGCATTTCCGTACCCTTGCCCACTATTACTTTTTCTTCTTCGGGCGTGAGTTTGTTAAGCTGCATATTTTTATATTTTTAAACTAATTATTTTAAGCTGTTGCCTAATTTTTCTATGCTCGGGAATTGTTTGTGCTACCAAATCCCAAAATTTTTTTGAGTGATTCATTTGAGCTAAATGACACAACTCGTGCACCACTACATATTCAGCTGCCCTATCTGGCAACAAGGCAATTTTAAAATTAAAATTTAGGTTGCCGCTTTTTGAACAGCTTCCCCATCTGGTTTTTTGATTTTTAATTGCAATTCTTTTCCAAGCAAAACCATACATAGTATTAAACTTTTCCAATTTTTGCCGCACCAATACTAAGGCCGCTTTTTTATATTTCAAAAATTCCTGTCGGGACTGATGCTTTGTCTTTGGTTTTACCGCCAAAACAAGACTTTCTATTTTCTGCAAAATCCAGTCTGCCTTCAGGCGCATAAACCGTTCTACCGACCACACACCAAACCGTTTTGGAGCGCTTACTTTTACAGCACCGCCCGGATATACTGCCACACGCAAACTCCGTGCCTTATCTTTTAAATTTAGGCTATACAAAATCTGCTTACCTCCGAGCATAATTGCGTGATGAGTTGTTTGCATATCTATTTTTTAACAAATGAGGCTATATATTTTTTTACATCAAACTTTGATTTGCAGCCGTTATAATTCATATACCTTATCTTGCCAAATACAGGCCGCTCAAACCATGCCCTGTCATGCACACCGCCAATTGACCATGCCACACCCGCATATCCATTCGGATCTCTTCCGTCTAATTCATATTTATCATTTAAATACAGAGCGGTTTTTATAGCAACACGCGGACTCGCGCTCCATTCTAATATCTTTTTTGCCCAGTACATACGCATATATCCATGCATTTTTCCGGTTTGCACCATTTCTAACTGAGCCGCATTCCACAGGTCGTCATGCGTTTGCGTGCGTTCAAACTGCCGAACTGTGTATACGTACTCTCGTTTATCTTTTGCATGCGCAGCAAGAGTTTCTTTGGCCCAATTTGGAAATCCGTCATACAAATCATATTTTAAATTATACAAACAAAAATTGTCCGCCAACTCTCTGCGCACGATAAGCTCTTCCAAAAAAGCCTCTTTGTCTTTTTGAGATACGCCTATTGCGTTTTTTACTTCAAGCGCCACGCGTTGCGCAGAAATCTGGCCAAAATGAAGATATGGCGACAATCCCGACTGACCAAATGCCACAGGATCGTTACGGCGCTGATCATAGCTACTCAGCTTATGTTTAATAAATTGCTTAAGCCATTTTTGTGCCGCTACTTCTCCTGACATCAGCCAATCAACTTCCAGTACCGCCATATCTACACGTAAAGACCGGTACAACTGCTGCCAATCTACTTTTTTTGCACCTGAAAAACTAGCGTCGCAAACTCGCAACTTAGGAAAATTTATCAAATATTCCGGTAATAATTTATGAATCTTTGGGCGAAGAGTATAAGCGCCAAACTCTATTTTTTGAGACGCCTGCCAACATGGCACAATATTATGCGCATCAACCTCTACCATTGCACAATCAATCTGTTTTGCCACTTTTGTTTTCCATTCTCTTTTTATTCGCAGCGGATCAAAGTCTGTTATCACGGCCCCCGCCCGATGTTTTTGTACAAATGCCGGCAGGGTTTTATCTGGTTTGCCAGCTAATACAACAAAAGATATGTTGAGTTTTTCCAGATGTCTTTCAACCTCTTGCAGACCTTTCAACATAAAACCGTACTGCCGAATAGTTGCCTCCAAAAATACAGGGACCAAACAAAATACAACTACCAATGGTTGTTTATTATCACGGGCTAACTCTTGAGCATACAAAAGCGCCCAATTATCAGACACTCGCTGATCGCGGCTCATCCAGTATATTACAGGCCCTTTCCCAACTGCAGCACTATTGAGCGATCGCGTTCGACGCACATCTATTTTTTTCATGTGTATACAGCTATAAATAAGACTTCTATTTTAAACCATTTTTTTAAGTAGCGCCACAATTTTTTTGGTAGTATTTGTGTTTCTTATGGTCATTTCTTTATACTCTGGACGCGATGAAAGTTTTAACATTGTCGAGCGAGTTAAATCACTTAGCTTCGCAGACCAAAACAGCACTCCTTTATAATACGCAACTTCTTCTATATCTTTTTTAATCATGCGTTGTTTTAAAATATTTTTTGAATCAATTGCCTTGCTCAAAAAAATTACATTATGCTTCCAATTCTTATCTGCAAATCGACGAGGGAAATGCTTTACCGTAGCCTGCATTTCACGACGGCTTCGCACCAGCACTCGCGCCTTATAGTTAAATCGCGTACTTAAAGCTTTTTCCAGTTTTTTCTCAATTTTATCCGTATCGTCTATGCTAGAAAAAAACAAAACATTTCCGCTTTGTATGTATGTAGATACTTGCGCAAAACCCATCCGTTCAAACTCCGCGCGCAATGCTTCCATTTTTATTATATTATTTCCACCTACATTTATGCCGCGCAGCAGCGCCACGTACGCAATATATTTTTCTGTTTTCATACCTTCTTTTTATACCGCCCGGGCCAGCATACCGGACAACTTGGCATATCTTTACTTCTAAAAAAAACATGCCCGCGGCTACACACTTTGCGCGCTGCCTGCTTAATTTCTTTTACTTTAAACAGGATAATTTTTTTAATTAAACCATAGGGCACAGCTTTATCAAGGGGAAACTGAATCGCGCCCTTTGACACATGATATTTACCAAGCTCTTTGGCAAATACGCTATTCGCGGAAGGTGTAGCATACAACCCTATATGCCTGTCCCAAGCAGCCATATATACGAGAGGCTTGCCATGCAACTTAAATGCCGGCATAGCATAACTTAATGACTCAGCCACCTCCGGCGCAGCCGCATGCACCGCCTGTCGTATTTTTTCCAAAATGCTTTTTGCATTTTGCGGGATTGTTTCTAGGTACTGGTCAATCGTTTTAACTTGTTTAGGCATAAAAAATTATAAAAATTCACCGGACTGATGGCTCCACAACTTGGCATACAAGCCTTTTTTTGCAATTAATTCTTGATGGGTTCCATCCTGCACCACCCTACCCTGATCAAGCACAATAATTCTATCTAAATGCTTAATTGTTGACAATCGATGCGCTATTACCAGTGCTGTTTTGTTTTTCATCAATTTTAGCAACCCATCCTGAATATATTTTTCCGATTCGGAATCAAGAGCGCTTGTTGCCTCATCTAAAACTAGAATCTTTGCTTTTTTAAGCAGAGCTCGCGCAATAGCCACGCGCTGCCGCTGTCCGCCCGACAACTTAATTCCACGCTCCCCAACTAAAGTTTGATACCCATCCGGCAGCGCACTGATAAATTCATGCGCATGCGCAATTTTAGCAACGCTAATTACATCAGCCTCTGTAGCATTTTCATCACCATAAGCAATATTTTCAAAAAGCGAACGGTGAAATAACAACGGCTCTTGCGGCACATATGCAACAGATTTTCGCAGCGACTCTTGCGTAACCGCACTAATATTCTGACCATCAATCAAAATCGACCCGTGATCAACATCCATAAATCTTAAAAGCAATCTGGTAATAGTTGTTTTTCCACCGCCGCTTGGCCCTACCAATCCGACTTTCTGATTTGCAGGAATATAAATATTTAAGTTCCGTAAAAAAGTTGCTGTGTCTTTTTCTGACCGATAGTCAAAACTAACCTCTGAAAATTCTATAGCACCATGACTAACCTGAAGTGTTTGGGCGCGCGAATTATCCTGCACAGAAGGCGGGGTAGCAAGTAAATCCACAAACTCTGCTGCCTCTGTAACTGACGATTCCAGATTTCTATAAATACGATTAATCTCCCAAAAAATACGCGTAAGCTGAGAGAAATATGTAAAAATAACCAACATGGCTCCAGGCTCCAAACCAAGCTTTCTTACCAAGTTTATTGTAAGCATCAGACCAAAAACATTAGTCAATACGTACATTGGCGACATTACAATATCAAATCTTAAATTTTGAAAATCGGCAGCCTTCTTGAATTTTGAAGTAAAATCATCAACATGCCGGCCATACGTCCGCAACTCACTTGTCTCAGTGGCAAAAGATTTTATCGTAAGCATATTGGTAAGCGTATCCGACAACCTGCCGATCATTTTGCTTCCTGCTTCGTGCCGGGCAGTTACCAATTTTGCCCGCCTGCGAATAATCGGGATAGCCACCGCAACCACAAACATTAAAGAGAAAACGAGCGCCAGCGGTATAATCGGTGAATATCGCCACAAAACTATAATGGCAAAAATCATCGGGAATAATTCGTTTACTACGTTAAACGTAAGCGTATCCGTAAACATTTCAAAATTTCTCGCGTAGGCAGATGCTTTCTTTGATAGCGAACCCACAAAATTATTGGTGTAAAAATCATAGTCGCGAGCCGCAAGCTTGCTAAACGCCGATCTGCTCAGCGCGCGCAAAGCTTCCACATCAAGCTTAATTAAAAAATGCAAACCAATTCGCCACAGCATCTCTCCCAACAACCAAAGCCCGGCAAATAATGCGATATATTTTGTGGCAACGCTAGACGAAATACTTTGCTGCGCCACATACATATTAATAAGTTTTGCTACAATAAGCGGCGGAACAAAAAAGATAAGCACTGTACCAACAGCGGGCATGAAAAACGAAAAAAACGTATACCAAGGATGATCTTTATATTGCAGAACATAATCACGCAACACTTGGCGAACTGAATTGGATAACATTTGTTTAGCCATAATCAACTTTAAACAGTTATATTACTAGATATAACTACTCATATTTTATAGTATTTACGCGTATTTGAGAATATTGTGAATAGCGGAGAGGGAGGGGATTCACCCCTTTGGGGCGTAAACTTCTCATCCCGTTCTTTTCATATTACAAAATACACACCCAAAGGCGTGTATTTTATAATGCAGTGCGTCATCAACAGCATCCGAAAAGTCTTATATTTTAGACCATTCCTTCTCTAATCAGTTGAAAAACCGGTTTTTCTCCGGACACATCAACTTCGTATTCCATCTCTGTTAGATATTTAAATTTCTTTTGACCAAGTCCCTTTGACACTAAATTAACTGAAATTTCTACCCGATTATTTCTGTACTCATGTCCCGTAATTTTTTTTCGGCCAATTTCATTAATATGACCTATTGGAGCCAATTTTTGTTTCTCGGTAGGAGATAAAACCGCTTCAAAATTAAAAGTGGTCGGATACTCTTCGTCACCAATTTTCAAAACCGCTTTTGCTATTTTTACAATGGAAGGATACTCGCCTTTGTTTACAAGCAGTATATGAAAATACCATTTACCCTCATTTTCTTCAAAAATCATTTCAGGCATTACATACGGCCTTCGCCTTAAAACGTACTCTGTATAAGCAACAATCGCTGAAATAACCGCAACAATAGCCAAAATTAAGTTGGCATAGTTGTTATTTATGGTAATTAAGAATTGTAAAGTTGAACTAACCATAATCACTAGACCCATCTAGCGGAGAGGGAGGGATTCGAACCCTCGAGGCCTTGCGGCCTACCGCTTTTCGAGAGCGGCACTTTCGACCACTCAGACACCTCTCCATAATATCGCAATTTTATATAAAATTAGTCTTTTTGTCTATTATCAAGACTTGCCCATAAATAGAGCGACGCAGTGGTACGATATGGCTGCCATTTGGAAGATATTTGTTTAAGCCGAGCCGGAGATGGATCTTTCCGAAGTTTATATATTTTTTTTACCGCATTGCGCAACCCCAGATCGCCAAAAGAAAACACATCCGGCCGCCCCAAAGAAAAAATCAAAAACATCTCGGCTGTCCATCTGCCAATGCCTTTTATTTTTACCAGCATTTCAATAATTTCGGCGTCTGTTTTTTTGTCTATATGTTCAAAATCAAGCGATCCATTTTCAAAAGCAGTGGCAATATTTTTTATATACAAAACTTTTGACCCCGACACACCCGATGAGCGCAAATCGGCATCGTTTTTTGCCAGCACTTCGGCAGGGGTCGGAAACTTACCTGTCGGAAATAATGCGTTAAACCTTTTTATTATCGTGTCTGCCGCCTTGCCGGAAAGCTGCTGGCTTATTATTGCGCCCACTAGTGATTGAAAATAGTTTTTGCTGCGACGTAAAATTGCTGGTTGCACTTCCCCAAACAAAGCCCAAATTACCGGATCTGTTTTTTTAAAAAAATCAACCAGCTTTTTTTCTACCATATTGCTATACAGTTAAATGTTGCACACTACGCCAAAATTCTTTGTCTTTCGGGTGCGAAAGCAAATCGGCGACATCTTCTGGTTTTACCCATCGCGCTTCTGGGTTGGACGGATCAGTTGGGCACAAGTCCATATCGGTAGTTGTGAATAAAAATACAGTAATATGCTTGAGTTCAGACAAGTCATCGGTACCATCTTTGGCAATTTTATATCGAGAATAGTCTCCCAGATCACGCACATAGGTTAACTGTTTTACTCCGGACTCTTCAGCAATCTCACGCCGCGCTGCCGTCTGTTTATCTTCTCCTGGCTCCACATGACCTTTGGGTAATGACCATGTTCGGCCATGCTGGCTTACAACCAAAATATCTCCGTTAATATTTTTTACCACTCCACCTGCAATTTCACTTTTTATCATAGATTATATTTCAACACATGGTTTAATTTTTTCTTCCAATCTGTACAGTTCCATCACATCGCTTTCCGCAACCTGTCGCAGCTCACTGTCTTGTTCGGATGGTGAATACAAAATACCATAAAACAACGGCATCATAACATAAATTGCTTCCTTCACCAGCAATTGTTTTGATGTTTGTAACAGCGCTTGAGCTGTACTGTTTGTACCATACAAAAACAAGTCCAGTCCAGCCGCCTGCACCAACTTACCACTCTTATTGCGAGCAAACGATAGCGCCATATCTGCACCCATCTGTTTTGTTTCCACACTCTGCACAGCTGCCGCCTCCTCTACCATACCCAAATCATTTAGCATTGTAACATACGCTTCTTTAAGACTGGTTAAATAACTTGGCTGAAAAAAACCACCCCGACACACTAAGCCGTAATAAAAAGACAGCACTATAAATGTTACTAGCATGCTGGGCACCAGCTCGCCTGTCTGCATTTTTGCCACCAACGCTTCAACAGTACATTCAACAGATAAACTACCATCAACTGTTTCAAGACGCTGCCTTTGATACCAAACTTGCTGGCGTTTTTTTTCTGCACCAGTAATAGCCCAAAACAAAAAAGTTCCTTTCCGGGCAGCGGTGTTAAAAGCGCCTTCTTTGCCGTCAAAATATTTTTTAACTTGTTCCCACCCGTCTATAGTTCCAAATAGTTCATAGACAAATGTTTTTTTCTCCAATAAATGTTTTGCCAGGAGATCGCCAACCAGCTGCTCTTGGGCAAGACATATTAGTTCAGGCACCTGAACCGAAGATGAAGAAAAAAATTTGCGCCACAAATCTGCATTAGTTATGCTGATTTGCGCGCAATAATCTTTAGCCCCCAGAGCTATCGCCTGTCCATACACCTGATCAAGTACAGAAATCAATTTTTCACCTGTGGTTTTATCTATGGCGCGGCACTTTATCTTCGCTTGCACAATACGGCACGCGCGCAATAAATCTTCCATATCATATCCAGGATGCGCCAACACTGGCCTCATACCATACTGCGCCGATACTATCGGCACTTGTTCCATCTGACCATTTGCACTATGAAATAAAATACCGCGCGGAAACGAAGAATTATTGAGCGACACATTGGCACAAGCCAAAACTGCAATGCTTTTTGATCGCTGTTCTGGCGTTTGCATTGCTGGTAAAGCCGACAATATATTTCCATTCAAAAAAAATGGATGGCATATTGGCCCATGATGATCAGCTGTAGATACGCTATATGCCATTTTTAGTGTTTTCTCTATCTCTTCCGCACTAGCTATCCCCAGCACTTCTGCTGTTCTATTTTTTATCACTTCCACCAACTCTGTCCTGCGATGCACGTACCGTTCTGCGAGTACAACCGACTGTAATTCATTCGTATACAAAAAAAGAGTTTTTGCCCCATGCAGATCTACCGTTTCTTGTAGAACTGGCGCTCTGGCAAAAACCTTCTTCGCTATAACATCAATATTTTTTTCTACATTCCGCTTCATAGCCTTTTACTAATAGTCCTCAACATGATCTTTCACATAATTCCAGAGTGGTTTGGCAACTTCATTGGTCGGACCTTCAATTGGATCGTAATGTAAATTTATAAACGGCAGTCCGTTGCATTCTATAATGCCCCATTTTTGATTCTGTGGATCACCGGCAATATCAGAAATTATAAAATCAAATCCAATAAGCGGATCCGCCACAGCCGCCGCAGCTTTTTCCAAAATGCGCTTGGTTTCGGGATGAGTAATATTTGTAACCT
>CAZLNR010000003.1:57819-65431 GCA_964561035.1 uncultured Gammaproteobacteria bacterium
GCCGCAGCTTTTTCCAAAATGCGCTTGGTTTCGGGATGAGTAATATTTGTAACCTCAGCGCTGTTTCCCCCATACGATACTCCTATTTTTTCCAACAAATCAATAGTTGTGCCTGCAGGTAAAATTGTTTCAAGCGTATATTGTTGTCTTCTTAGAAATTCAAGATGTTCTTCGGTTACTGTCACATCTTTCACACCCTGCGGTTTATTTGTATTTTTCTTTTCTATAAGCTGCGCAATTGTGGAAATGCCGTCTCCGGTTATGCGCGGCGGATCACCAGCCAAAACGCCAGCCAACTTACCGCCAATAATTGTGGCGCGATATACGCTCCCGGTAAGATGTTCTTCTAAAATCACCCAGTGGCATAATTTTTTTGCAGAATCAAACGCTTTTTTTAAATCGGCTTCGGTATGAATATTGGTTGTGGTATGACGACCGCGAGATCCGAGCCGCGGTTTTATTATTACCGGTTTTTCCAGCTCATGAAATTTTTTTAACAATGGCGCAAACGTAGAAAAAACACCACCCTGCGCCACTGGCACCCCTGCATCTTTAAGCAATATTTTTAAGGCAAACTTATCATCCATCCACCACTCCGAATTTTTTGGCGTATGCAAAGGTCGAGGCAGGCCATTAAAATATATGTTCTTACCGTTTATCTTGGCGGCATACAAATCTACGGGTCTGCCAAATGCAATAAAACTATGCATAGGTATACCTTGTTTTATTGCCTCTTGCCAAAGCACTCGCCCGCGCTGACTGGCCGTTTTTTCGGAATTATTATTTACTTGCAATATGCCAACGGCTTTATAGGCGAAAATAAAAAAACTCAAAATTGGATTGGTAATTCGCGACGCAATTGAAGACAAAAAACTGCGCGATAGGCGCGCATGCATCGGCGCAGTACATACCGAAATTGTTTGCCCGAGCCAGGAAAACAAATGAGATGTTTGGTTATTTCCACACGCCAGACAGCGCTTCTTTTCAGACATATAAAGTGAACTCTTACACACGTTTACCAGCTGTTTTTATCTACTCAGATAAAAATTTATACAACCCAAATCCGCATACAGCCCCAACAACAGGAGCTACCACATACATAACGGTCAAATTAATACTTGAATAGTTTAACACAACAGCTACTGCCGGATTTAAGATACCCATAGCGCCAGAAAGTGAAGAAACCAATACCCCGAGCAACAAGGATCCGCCTACCACAAAACCAGACATCTGTTCTTTGGCTTTGCCATATACCACTGAAGCAATACCAAAAACAAACAATAAAGTACCAAGCACTTCGGCTATAAAAGGCTTAATCTCAAAAGAACCTTGGACAGGCAAGGATTGGATCGGGTTAAACACACCAGATACAAGCAATGCGAGTAGAGCCCCTAAAAACTGCGCTGCAATATACATTACAGTTTCTTTAGGTGTGATTTTTTTAACTGCCATTTGAGCAAAAGTAACTGCTGGATTGATATGACAACCTGAGATCGGCCCGATGGTATATACAAATAAACCCAAAGTAATTGACGCGACAATTGCTCCAACCACACCCGGACCGCCTGTTGCCACAACCAGCAACACAACCAAAGATAGTGTAAATGTTCCTAAAAACTCAGCTAAATATTTTTTATACATACAATTATTTTAAATATAAATACTAACTTTAAAATTATTTTTCATATTCAACCGCTAGGTCTTCGATCTCTTTTCGTATGGATTTCATTTTATTTAATTTTTGATTTTCACTATCTATATCAGCTATATTATTCTGCATAACCAAATTTGTCAGCTCCGTAAATTTATCATAAATTTGTTGTTTAAATTTTTTTCGCCTTACTTTTCTGTCTACTTCAGATAACCTGTCCATGAAATCATTCTTAACTTTATATAAAATCTCCTCTTTTATGCGCTTGGCAAAATCCTGTATAAACTTTTTTAGCTCCACATCATCTGTTTCTGCTGTATATTCTTTTAAAACAAAGAGTTGGCGCAGCTCTTGTTTTTGTTGCGACGGACGTAAGGCAACAAGCTCATTTACTTCTTTTTCACAAACACTCTGAACCTTTTTCCAATACTCTTCAGCTTTTTTTTGCCGAATAGAATCAATATCGTGGCCAGTTAACGAATACACAGGAGTAATTACTGAAAGGTTTTTTACATTTAAGCCAATTTCCTCTAAAACCCGCTCTTTTATTACCGAGACTGTTTTTTCATCATATTCTTTTGTCGATTCGGATGCCGATTTACTAACATCAGCTTGCTTTTCATCTTTTGACCGCACCCGCTCAATCTTGATTAGTACCTGATCAAAAATTTGATGCGCTCTCGACCTACTTATATTAAAATCTGCGGCAACATCCGGCAACGACTTCCCTGTTTCTAAAATTTGCTGTACTACAGCTTGCTCTTGCGGAGTTAAAGATTTCCTTATCATATCAAAGTATTTACGAAATTCAACCATCGTAAACGGAGACCGCCCCTCGCTCATATCAGCGCCAAGCAACTCTGCCAATAATCTATCTGAGTCTTTTTCATCTCCCAAACCAGCAGATTTTTTCAACCCGCTGATATCTTGAGAGCTCCCTTGCTCTTTCTCGTTTTGTTTTATCAACTGCCGCCTTCGTTCAACATAAGCCATGTTATGCGGCTCTTCGCTATCTAGCAAAAATAAAGCGCCTGACTCTTCAGGAAATACATTTGCAGTCATTTCGTAAAAATCATCGGGACTATGCACTTCTAGCGCCTCAAGAATTTCTTTTCCACTTACTTTGCCATCTTCAAACTCAAACTGTTTTGTTTTGAAGTTTTGATAAGAAAATAACGCTTCTAACAACTGCTCTTTTTTTTCTGACTCATCTGAACTCTCGGTCTTAAAACCGTTTTGAATAATAGCGCCAATTTTTTCCTTGTTTTTTCTAAACCATAATTCTTTTTTTTCAACAGGAACAAGCCCAAAAAAACCCTTCAGTCTTTCTGTCGAACTCTGTTTGGTAAACTCTACCGGAACGCTTTGTTCGCCTTTTATCATATTGGTTTTTACTCAATACATAAGTAATGTATTATTAACCAAACAGTACTTTATTGATTTTATTTGGTTGCCACCCCTAGATACTGTAATGCATTTTCCGATTTTTGGAAAATCAAGCCTTGTTTTTTGAGCTTAGCATAACCGGAAGACATTTCTTCCAATAAGCCTACTATACCCGGGTCAACACTGGTAATAATCGCCTGCTGGCCGCGAGAAGTAATAATATCTATAATCTCATCCAATGCCTCTATTCCATCCATGTCTATAAAATACACTTCGCGCAACCGTAAAATTATATGCTTATACTTCCTCAAATTCACCTCAAAACGCGCCACATGCGCACGACTATTTATATAGCATAATTTCCCCCTGACAGAATAAAGCAAAACATCTCCAGTTTCCACAGTATCTTTTATTTCTTTTCCGGAAATCACCTTCACTATACCTTCTTCAAACTTGTTGACTCGTAAATCAAAATGCCCTCGAGATAGATGACTGACAAAGATAAGCAAAGAAAGAGCCACACCAAATAGAATACCTACGATTGGATCTTCTACAATTGTGGTGGCAGCAACCAGTAATGCGACATAAAATCCGGATCGTTCATAGTGCCAAAACCTAACGAAATGCTCCGCTTCTATCATCTGCACCGAAACAAACACTAAAATTGCCGCAATCACAGCCAAAGGTATATAAGTAAAAAACCCAAAAAAGAAAGCTGATATACAAATAACTCCCAGCACACTAATAACACCTGAGGTGCGATGTCGTGCCCCTGTTTTAATATTTAACGAAGTGCGCGCCAAAGCTGCTGTGGCCGGCATTCCACCCATTAAACCAGATGCAATGTTTGCCAGTCCAAGACCAAGCATTTCTTTGCGTTCATTATGTTTTGTATTGGTCATTCCGTCAGCAATCTTAGCCGAAAGCATGGTTTCTAAAATTGCCACTAACGCCACCACAAGTGCAGTTTTTAACATATATATCGACGGCACCCACTGATGCATCTGAAACAACTGAAAAGAAATATTGCCAAACTTGTCTCCTAGAGTCTGTAGTGGCAAAGCAATCATTCCCACACTGCTTGCATAACCGATTAGTATGCCTATTGGAGCTAAAATAATAGCCCCCGGTATTTTGGGAAGGAATTTTTTAAAAATTAGCAAGCCAACAAAAAACACAGCAAAAACAGCAAATGCCGGCCACGAAATATTGCCAATATGCCGAACGGATTCTATTATATTCGCAAAAAAACTTTCATGCTGTGGTAAATTTTGTAAACCAAGCGCCGAGTTAAATTGATTAAGTCCGATAATAAAAGCAACTCCCAACGTAAAACCATGTATTACACTTGAGGGGATTAAAACCAGATATCGTTCTAACTTTAAAAAATACGCTATCAACACAATTACCCCTGCAACAATACTCAAAACAGGCAAACCACCCAACCCATGCACAATAACATATGTGGCAATGATACCCGAAAGCGCGCCTGTCGGCCCTACAATATTAAAATGACTTCCCCCAAAAACTGCGGCTACTAAACCCGCCCAAATTGCTGTAATAATACCAATTAGCGGTGATGCGTTTGAAGCAACTGCCAGCGAAACAGATAATGGGATTGAAATAAGCGCCACCGTTAAGCCGGATTTTATATTATTCTTAATCTGCTCTTTTATCATATAAATGAGTTACTTTTGAATACACAATATTATAAACGAACACGCTTGGCTTTACAAGCATATCTGGGTTTTAACTAAACTCTGTGCAACCGACCTAGATAATAGAAAAAATAGCATGTTTTTTTCGCACCAGCCCGTCTTTTTCCAGGCTCTTCATGACCTTGCCAATTAAAATGGCGTTTACATTCATATTTTTGGCTAATTCTTGAGCGGTTTGCGGTTTTTCCAATAACAACCGCACCACTTGAGCTCTTTTTTGCCGAAACGAACCGATAAACTTTGTTTGTTTGGCATAATGCGCACTTTTAGAATTGGAAGCCCCCTTTTTCTTCAACATAACTCCATAATCAAACAGTGCCCAATACCACTCCCGGGGATTTTGTGTATCCAGAGTCTTTTTAACTAGCGGTAAAATTTCTTTATCACTTACCTTGTCAACGTCTTTAAAAAAGAAATGGATAAAAACAGTACGGATATTGGTTTCTATAAAAACTGTTGGTATATTCCAAGCAAAAGCCAATATATCTCCTGCCGTAGCCGGACCAATGCCAGGCAAACTCATAAGCTTATCCAAATCTTTAGGAAACTTACCATTAAAACGACCGATAAGCTGTTCAGCACATTTTTTTAAATATAATGCCCGGCGATTGTATCCGAGACCCTGCCATTCTCGCAACACATCGGCAGATGACGCTTGCGCCAAAGAATCCACGGTGGGAAACCTGGATATAAAAGTTTTATACTTTGGCTCAACTCGATGGCTTTGCGTCTGTTGCAGCATGATTTCCGAGACCAGAATTTTATACGGATCACGAGTTTTACGCCAGGGCAAATTGCGCTTATTTTGTTTATAATATGCCCAAATGAGTTTTCTAAAGGCTTGTATAGTCACACACGAAACATAGTACACTAAAAAGCCCAGCCTTTTCTAGGGCCGGGTTTTTTATTTTCTTAAAACAAGAAACATTACACCGCTCGAGATTTCAGAATAGAGAGAACTAATCGCACTGCATAGAATGTAATGACGTGAGCGGCGTAAAACCAAATTTCACCAAACATTTGCACACCCGATACTCTATATGAAACAAACAATACAGAGGAGTGTGCGAGCATAAGTGCCAAGTTTCCAAAAAAATGAACCGTGGACAAGCTAATACTTTTTCTTGGCTTATAGCTTCTCCAGGTTTGAGTCATATACATTGCTTTATACATATTATATTGAAATAAGAAATTAATTTTTTATAACCCGTACCACTACTCCGTTGATAAGATACCCCGATGTTTCCAAATCATCCTTATGCATAATTATCGGCGGAAAATCTTTGCTTGATTCTGAGACCAGCCTAATCTCTTGTTTTTTATCATCTTTAAAAAACTTTTTAAAGTTGGCCATGCCGTCTATGATTGAAAGTACATAACTGCCATTATTCGGCCGCTGTTTACTATCTACAATCACATAGTCACCACTCTCTATACTGTCACCATGTATATTTGCCCTGTTTAACGAATCACCCACTGCCCGCACCGCGATAAGACCATCGGGCCTGGACGCGCCCAGCGAGCGCGGAGATATTTTTAAGTATCCGGTAATATCTTCTTGAGCCAATTGCGATGCCGGACCACAGTTGGCAGCACCGACAATAGGAATGTTGAAAAGATTATCCAAGACAAATGCTTTTGGCTTGGCCACACGCTGTTTTTTATGCGTATCTAGATACAGAAGACCTTTTTTCTTTAACTGCTCCAGATGGTATATAACGGTTTGCGGATTAGGAATGCCGAGCTCCCGACCAATCTCTCTAAAATTCATTTTAGAAATGTCTTTTTTCTTGGCCAGATCTATAATTTTTTCTTGATTCTCGTTCATACAAGCATAGTTAACGAGTTAAACATATTACCTTGGGCACAGAGAGAATCCATCTGCCTAGTAACAAAACCGGGCAAAAGAGATTCTTTTCCAGAAAGGAATCCCGCTATAGGCGCTCTGCCCAAAGTAACAAAGGTAGTATATCATGCGTTTTTTATACTGTCAAGAGTTTTATTGACATTGTTGACACCGCTAACATCCTAGACAATTAGCCAATTTTTTAAAAACACAATTAGTTATCCCCAACTTAAAACAGCCCTTTGTAGGGGCTGTTTTATTTTTTATGCATCTTTATTTTAACCGTACTAATTTTCCTTTATGCTTCACAATATTTTTATAATCCCACTGGATTTTTTTCGCTTTCAAAAGCCAGCGGCGTAAATCTTTAGTTTTTATCTGACTTGCATCGGTATACCAAATATCTGCAGCCAGAAAACTGCCTTCGGGGCTTAAATCTTTTTCGTCAAAAGATTGCCCGCTCCAAAAAAGAAGCTGGATGCCCTTCTTTCGTTTTGAATAACCCACCACTGGGTTACCATCAAAAAACCAAACTGGGCTTCTATGCCAAATTTTGCACTCAGCCGCCGGAAGAGTCTTTAAAATTTCTTTCATGAGCATTTTGCAGATCTTTTTCTCTTCCCCACTCTGCGCTGCATTGTATAACTGTATATCTTTTTTCATATTATTTTCTTTTATTTAAAATACTCTGGATCGACGGGCTGATTGGTTTATCGGTGCGATGCGTGCACCCTATCCAGCAACACGGGCGGCGTTTTCCTTTTTTAAGATCGCCTGCCAATCTTTTTATATGCTCTTTTCTGGTTTCTTCTGTTTTAGGAAATGTTACCCAACAAATCCACTCATTACGCGCTAAAGGCGTAAGACTTTCCCAAAGAGATAACAAAACCGGATCCGCAATAAGGATTTTTCTCAAATCTGCCGGCACCTTATGCGCCGTACCAATAGCAATTTTTTGAGCCATATTTGTTATGACTGAAGTTTTTGAAGCCCGCACTGCTTCGCTGGCGG
>CAZLNR010000004.1:0-37439 GCA_964561035.1 uncultured Gammaproteobacteria bacterium
CGGCGGTTACCCGAATAAGACCGGTCCATGCGGATGAATCTTGACCGGTGCCACCAAAAATATTTGAAACAACTCCGGATGTAATTTGATTTCCATTTATGGCAATTGAGCTGGTGGCATTAGTTGTGACGCGACCGTAAGCATCAATAGTAAGTACCGGCACTGCACTAGCAGAACCATATGTTCCAGCAGTTACACCGCTGTTTTCTAAACCAACACTTAATGTTGCACCAGATCTAGTAGAGGTTACCCCGTTGATTCCAGCAAATATTGCTTTCACTCCAGAAGTTACTGAATACCCAATATCATCTGTTGAGGTTGCTAATGTCCAGTTCGTATAGGAAGCTGCAAACCCAAGCGAGCTTGTTGCCACCCAAACTGGAGCACCGCTGCCGGTTGATTGCAGGACATAGCCAGAGTTTCCAACTGCAACTGCGTTGTACCTGGTGCCATCAGAGTAAATAAGAGATCCGTTAGCTGCCAAAGTTGAAGAATTTGTACCACCGTTAGCAATTGGTAAAACACCTGTTACATCGGTAGTTAAAGCAACTGTGGTGGTTGACCATGTACCGGCGGTTACCCGAATAAGACCGGTCCATGCGGATGAATCTTGACCGGTGCCACCGTAAACTGTGCCAATTACCGAACCATTCCACGTGCCTGCATTTATTGTAGATAGAGACGCTCCACCTAACACAGTCAAATTTGTAATAGTTGAAGTGGTGATGGTAGTGCTATTAAACGTAAAGTTACCATTTGCGTCAGATTTTGGTATGTAAACTGAAGTGGAAACTGTATTCACACCAACCCCATCAAGATACCGCGCATTAAATGCATACGGAACTGACGTAATTCGTTTTCTTGGAGTTAATGTATCTGAACCAACACGAACCTCCAGATATACTGATGCATTATTTTGAAAAACGGAAGGATCAATTGGGTTTGTACCCGTATCGCCCAAATTAACACTAAACAAACCTTGCGAAGGAGTAATGCTCAAAGGCTGAGGAACCCCTACTGTACCACTTGCTGTATATAGAACCGACCCTCCGCTTGAAGCATCATACAAAACAAAATACATGCTTTGAGTTGTGGTTGCCAAACTGTTGCTGACAAGCAACTTGCCTTGATATGTGATTATAGACGGCGCACTTGCTGCAAAAACAGTCTTAGAGATAAAAAACGTAATAACAGAAAACAAAAATACTCCACACATTGAAAAAAGGAGGATTTTTTTCTTTCTACCATTACCTGAAAAATTCGTCTTATTCCTATCTGGAAAGACTTCCATAGTTTAGGGTAAACCTGTTTACCAATTTATATATATAGTATACTCTTTTTTTGTGTTTTTCTGTAGACTTTTTTGTCAATAATTGTGGATAAGTTAAAGAAAAAATAAAAACCATGGCACTGCCTGGTTTTTATCTTCTCTTTAAATCCTAAAATCAGTTAATTTATGTTTTTAATTTCATTTTTTTACGCACAACTAAAACTAACACTAACAAACCTAATCCTCCGATAGCTATTTTACTCCAAAATGGGATAAACCACACATATTCCGTGCGCGATACTGACAAACCAAGTTTACCATATACAACTCGCATATTCACCTGATATAGACCGGGAATTTTTACTTTTTCTTGCACCTGCAATTCTTGTCCCAAACTTCGTTTTGCATTTGCTAACAATTTGTTTCCTAGTGCTGCCGGCTCAGAAATTATTTCTTGACCAAAAAAATTCCTAACTGAAATCTCTCCACGTAATGGAACTTCTACAGTGCCAATATTCTCTAATTCTAGAGCAAATTTCCAATTATTTACACCTGAATCAGATTTTTTTTTCCACTGATTTATACGCAATAACTCACGCACCTCTCCGCTCACCTGCAAAGTAAGCAAAGACACCAGCCGCCCGCTTACAGACCCCGCTTGTCTTTTAACAGTCGGCTCCGCCGATAACCCAAGATAATACGATCCCGGAAGCGAATCTTTTGGAATTTTAATGAAAAAATTAATGCTCTTAGTCTCTCCTGCTTCTACTGATACTTGTCTATTTTCCGGAAACACCCACGACTCGGCTTCGCTTATCCCTCTTTCAAACACTGGCGCACCAGATTCATTTTGTTTCATACCAAAAACATTCGCGTCAAACATCATACTTACCATATCGGTATTTTTTACCTTTAGCACCACTGTATAATTATTACCTGGATCACCCGTAACCAACATTTTAACCGGAGAAACTTCAAATGCCTGAGCAGGCAAAACAAAAAAAGCCGAAAGCATCAAACTTATAATTATTTTCCTCATGTTTATATGTAGCATAAAGCTGTTAACTTAGATATTACTTGAAGCAGAAAAAATCACCGTTTGACTACGCGCACCTGATGCGGTAGAAGCACCGATAGAAGCTTTAAAAATTACCGTTGTTAATGCACTGCTTACAGGAGTGGTTGAGACAGCCAACTGCAACCCAGCCGTTACCCCCTGATCATTAACAAACGCACGATCAGTACCTTCTAACCCTATACCATACTCTTCTTGCCCCGCTGTAACTGATCCATCTGCCACGGATGTTAAAACACTTCCACTCACACTGCCCACACTTAAAACATACCCGCCTGTTGCACTTGTACTTACAGACAACACTACCGAAGAACTAGAAACTGAAGCGGATGTTAAATCTCCCAAATTCACCGCGCTTGAATTAATATCTAAAGTTATTACCCCCCAATCCATGTATTGATATCCACCTAACACTTGATATGTCGTACTGCTTACCGTATCTACCGGTGATTCGCCAACCGTATCTTCCAAAGCTAATGTTCCACTAGTACTCAAAACACCCCCCGCATCTATATTATCGGCAAAAATTGTATAGTTGGTTGAAGACATTGTTCCCCATGATTGTGCTGGAAAAGAAAACAATATTACAAACAAGACAACCAGAGAAAATGCAATCTTTTTTTGCATACCATTTATTTAGTTTGATCCAGATACTAACGCTTTTATTTTTTCCAGAATATCTTTATTACCAGGATTTAAATCCTTCACTTTATAGTAATATTCCAACGCCTTAGTTTTATCACCTCTATTTTCATAGAGCAACCCAAGGCTATATAGCGCATTGGAATAACTCGGCTGCAAACGCACTGCTTCCAACCACAGCTTTTCAGCATCTTTACGATCATCTTTGCCGCCTCGGTTATATAATATTCTACCAAAATTAAACAGCATTTCCGGATTAGCATTCATCCCCAGCTGTGCAAAATTTTTATAAATTTCTATAGCCTTATCAGTTTCTTTATTTAACTCATACACATTGCTTAAACTGACATAGGCTTCGGCATAATCTTTTTTCAGAGCAATTGATTTTTGATAGTATTCAATTGCTTTTGATAAATTATTTTGCGTTGCATACATATTGCCGATCTTCCAAACCAAAACCGCATTTGTTGGTTCCAATTCACTGGCGCGCATTAATGATTTTATTGACCATTCAGCTGCATCTGGAACAATTGCAGCAGTATTTTCATACATAGTTGCCAAATTTTCCCAAATTGCCACTGAGTTTGGAGAGATTTCTGTGGCTATTTTCGCTTCGGCAACTGCTTTAGCCAATAAACCAGCCACCTCCTGCACATCTGGGCTACTTGTTTTTGCTAACGCGCCAGCTTGCTTTAAATACACATTTGCCAACGCTGTATGATATATATCAGACTTACTGCGCAAAGAGATTGCCTGCTGCAATGTTTTTTCTGCATCTGCAAACACTGGCTCTTGAAGCGCGCGCGCAAAAACAGTATCTGCAATATAGAAACGCAACCCCAGCACGCCAACCATAACCACTACCGCCATCGTTACAATCATTGCAAAAGAAAAAGCAAGATTATACTGCGGCGAATCTTCCAATGTCCATATTTTTTCTTTTACAACGGTATGACCCAACAAAGACAGACCGGAAATCACCATCGCCAACAACAACCACCACAATACCCACAAGGCGACATTATAGAAACTAACCATCAAACTAAGAGAGGCCACCAACCAAGCAACCACAGACAAAAACACATCAATTCTCATATTATTCTTTGTCATACTAAGACTGGCAGAGATACCGAAGCTGGTTCCACGAGCTTTAAACCAAGTGCTAAACACATGACCTAACACAAACATTATAATAAACAAAAAGCCAAGCCCTAACAGAACGCCCCCTTCAGCCACCAAAGCGAAAAACGAATTTACAGGCTGAGAAAAACGCAATGACCATGCCGTTGGATGATAATTAAATTCTGAGGTTCTAAATTGAGAAAAATCATACCCAAATGTTCCCAAACCGCTTCCAAGCAAGAAATTTTTTGCCCCATCAAATAATACATTTTTTGTTACCAACCACGAAGGCTTGGTGTCCAGTGAAATTTCAGCCGGAATAGCTGTTTGCAACGATTTTGGACTGCCAAAAATAATAAACACTGCGCATAAAATAAGCATGCTAAACAACACAGATAGCCAGCCCATTTTTGCATCCTGCAAAAAACTTACGCCTAATAATAATAGCAAAGCCAAACCAGTTAAAATCACCCACCAAAAAAATTGAAAGCCCATGATTAAAAATACGGCCAAAGACATGAGCATTGCAAAAAAATAGAATAGCGCTCGGCTTACGGATACATTTTTTTTAATAAGCGAACCAGCAGCAATAATAAACACTGGCACCAACCACAGACCAAAGGCGCTATTTGTTCCATCAACAACATTCCAAACTCCACTTAACAAACCTGGGCTTACTCCAAAAACTGTTTTAAAAATAAATAATGCTGAAGAGGCTAAACCTGTTAACAGTAGCGCATCCAAAACACCCCGCCATCTTTCTGGAGTAAATAAAACATTTATTAAAATAAAATAAAATATTACCAAAAAGAATAGGAAAACAAAATTAAAAACAAAGTACTCGCTTCGTCCTAAAAAGCTATCATACTTGCTCATTGACAGTAACGCAGAAGCAAGTGCACTGATTACAACCCCAAACAACGGTGCGTCTAAAACGGTTTTACGAAAATGTATTTTTTTTAACAGAATTGTTCTAGTGGAAAAAATAATGATCTGCACCAACAACAACCCAATAAAAAGGTATTGCTTTGGCAAAACATACGCATTCAGAAAACCTCTGTCAAAAAACAGGGCTGATACCGCAATACTTACTAAAACCAGAGCATACGAAAATACATCAAAGATGTGTAAAATCTTTTCATTTTTATTAAACATACTGCAAAGTATAGAAATAATATACATAGTATACCACATCATTGCAGAGCAACCAACTTAGCCACACTTTTTTACACCATGTAATACACCCACCACCTCACCAATTAACTTACAATATTTAGGATTGTTGACAAAATAATATTTTAATTATATTATTAGTATGTTACGCCTGTAAACAAAATGTTTCATGTGAAACATTTTGTTAATTTATGACCACACCACTACCTTCACTTGATTTTATAGCTGGCCTCGTTGTTAAGGAAGGTTCTTTTTTGTGGGTAAAACAAAAACAGCATCTTGTATCTGTATTTCAAATTAAGGTACCTATAAAAGAATTTGCTCTGCTAGAGCTTATAAAAGAAAAGCTTTCTTTATCTGAGAATATCCATAAATACAGCTACAGAGACAAAACTTTTGGACTTTTGTTAGTAAGAAAGAGATCCACTATAGAGCACACTATTATACCTGCCTTTGACGGCAGATTATTTGGTGCCAAAAAAGTACAATTTGATTCATGGAAAGATTTATATTACCAGCGAAAACTTAATTTTTTATACAAAAAATCAAAAAACGTGGTATAAAATGTTTCACGTGAAACATTTTAAAGATGTTTAATATATTATCAAAACGGTATTTTTACTGTATTTTAATAATCTATATTATAGGCAAAACTAATAAATAGGACTTTCGATTGATTGAAATTTTTTTCTTAGCAGACCCAAGGAATTCTCATAAATAATATAGTTTCTTTCTTCAAAACACAACGGTGCATAATTTTGTATACATTAGTGTATACAATTATCCACTTATACCCCTACTTATGCACACTTTCATCCACAGGTTGTTATCGGTAAACTATTGACAAAACCGCTATTTTTAGCTATAATTTAAACATCTACCCAAAGAGGAGGACCTCGTGAAGTATCTAATTTTTATCATCCTCCTTGTTTCCGCTTGCGAGCGGGACATGGGGGAAATGGGTGCGGCTGACGCCGCACCTCAACCCATTGACGCCAACACCACTGCCGAAGAGCAGTGGCAGATCTGGCGGGGGTTCAGCGAAGAGCTCAACGCCTACTCCACCGAGCAGGGGCTCGGTGGTGACTGGTACTGGTGGGTCAAGATTCGGGCCTCATCTCTTTCGGGAGAAGACCCACGGACGAACCGCTTCTTCTTTCCGTACACCCGGGCTCGTATGCCTGGCGGAAAGACCGTCCAGGTGCTGGTCCAATACCAGCCAGGGCGGGAAGGATTCTACTCCCCGCCGTTTGAAGGCGGGGAAACGGAGCACCTCCAACTCCTGGAGGAACTCCTGAATCTCTGGTACAAGGGATGGACTTTCAACCTCCACCCAACCGGAGAGATCAGCTCCGAGGAGGCGGATCTCGTCGCCGTCCTGGGGTTGCCCAGCGACGGCACTTCGTACTTCGATGGTACGAAAACCGTACATCTCGTGTACGAGACGGCAATCGTCCACGAGAGTCTGCATTGGCTCTGGTTCTGGCATCATTACTGCGGTGCCCCTTGGGACGACCAGTCCCAGTGCACCGAGCACCCCCCAGAAGAAGGGGCGTGCGTAATGGACCGTCAGAACGGGATGGGCAACGTGGAGCGATTCACGTTGCAAATTCCGGAATATTCGGAGGAAGAACGTGCTCGCATGAGCGCAATCACCTCCGAGCTGCTGCGGCACTACCCGCCGCACAAGGCCGCAGATGAAACAAGCTGCGGTAACGAGATGGGAAACAATCCCATCTTCAGGTTCGTCTACAAGATGAGCCTCCAACTCGTTCACCTGGTCATCCGACCACAGTGAACGATCCACTTCTCCACAACCCCTTCCAATGGGGGAGTCGGAGAGTGAAGCGGGCAAGCCAGGCCCGGCCGCGCATCACAGCGCGGTTGTTTTTTTATACAAAAATAAGCTTATTCTCTAAGCTTATTCATTATTACTTCTAACATCGTACGCCCTTATTTTATCTACTACACTACGTAGTAGATATTACGTAGAACGTTTATTCTTTTTTGGTTTTGGTATTGGCAAAGCTTCAGCGGTAACTGTTATTAACTCAGCAAACCAATCAACCTCCTCCAAATCTTCATCGGAAATCTGCATAGAAGCCTTAGCCCCCGGATACGCACATCCTTCCGCATATCTTCCTTGGGCAAATTTTTTTCCCGCCTCGGTTATTTTTACATACACGGTATTATCGCACACCAAAGCCACCACTTTTCCATCATAATATAGCGCATACTCACCAAACATTTTACGCGCAAAAACATCTCTCAGCGAAGAGAGCTGGTCAAGCACATAATCTATAAAAGATTGTTCTGTAGCCATATAAATTTGGTGGACCTGGCGAGAATCGAACTCGCGTCTGAGCAATGCGAATGCCCTATACTACCACTGTAATACAGGCCCATTGTGCCCCCAGCATGAATTGAACACACATCTTGCCCTTAGGACGGGCCTGTTCTATCCGTTGAACTATGGGGGCCGCTACGCAACACTATAACGAAAACTTTTTCTTTTGGCAATCCTGTTATAGTTGCTATTTTTCCTATCCGGTATTACAATTTATACATTATTATATGCAAACTTACATTCTCATTTTTACACTCATACTTGTTATCGGTTTAGCCGCGGCAATTATTTTAATTCTAAAAAAACAAAACAAAACACCAGACGATGCTCAACAGAACTTGTTTTTAATGCTGCAAAACCAAATTCAAGATCTCAATCGTCTAGTAGAGCAAAAAATAAATGATACGCACCGGGTAATGAACGACACGCAAATCAATTTAAATAAAACTATCCAATCACAGTTTGGCCAAAGCATGAAAATCATTGGTGACGTTACGGAAAAGTTAACCAAACTTGATGAAACAAACCGGCAAGTCATCAGCTTTACCGATCAGCTGCAAAATTTGCAAGACATCTTAAAAAATCCAAAGCAGCGCGGTATTTTGGGGGAATATTATTTAGAAACTCTGCTTAAAAACGTATTGGCTCCCGGCCAATACCAAATGCAGTACGGTTTTGCTAACGGTGAAATTGTAGACGCGGCCGTATTTGTAAAAGATAAAATTATTCCCGTAGATTCAAAATTTAGCTTGGAAAATTATAACCGCATAACCGAAACTTCCGATCCATCTGAAAAATTGCGTTTGGAAAAATTATTCATTAATGATTTAAAAATTCGCATTACCGAAACCGCTAAATATATTCGCCCCGAAGAAGGCACGATGGATTTTGCTTTCATGTTCATTCCGCATGAAGCTATCTACTATGATTTGCTTATCAATAAAATCGGCGCCTTAACCGAAGACTCAGAAAACCTAATTCAACGCGCCGCCGGCAAATACAAGGTTATCATAGTTTCACCAACTTCATTTTTGGCATATTTGCAGACCGTACTGCAAGGCCTCAAAGCAATGCAGATTGAAGAAACCACCAAAGATATTATCAAGCGAGTCGGCGAGATCGGCAACCATCTTAAAAAGTACGAAGAATATCATCAAAAACTAGGAGCTTCCTTGGGCACCACCGTCAGCCATTTTAACAATTCCAGCAAAGAATTTAAGAAAATAGATAAAGATGTTGTGCGTATTACAGGCAATACGCTCGGTTTTGAGCAAAATCTGCTGGAAAAGCCCGATACCGAAGAATAACTCTTGACTTTTCCTGTAAAAGATAGTACTATATTGAGGTTAGAATTAATAAATTCAGCTCTCGTTTTTCTTAATTCTTTTTACAAAACAGCTCATAAACACTATGCCTAATATTCAAAGCGCAAAAAAAGAACTGCGCAAAATGAAAAAACGCGCCGCCTTAAACAAAGTTCGCCGCGACACATATAAAAACTTACTAAAAAAAGCAGCTACAGGCAAATCAGCTGATTTGGTAAAAGCTGCACAGCAGGCTCTTGATAAAGCTGCCAAAACCGGTGTTATCAAAAAAAATACTGCGGCACGCAAGCTCTCCCGCCTGATGAAAAAAGTCAACAAAAAATAATCAGTTCGGCAAAGACCCTACAAATACATCAATAAGCCAAGACTGGTCTGCAAGACCGGTCTTTGTTTTTATATCTATTTCCAGCAAACGATTATATATAGAAGCCAAAACGCTAAATGAATATTTTTTTATAAATGGCAGGCTTTTTTTGGCCACAAACGGATGCAATGACAAAGATTGGGCAAGTTCGGCACTGGAAATATCGGCTTGCCGATTATACAAATCTCTCATAGAAATAAAAATTCTAAATTGGCGTAAGATCATGCTGAAAATATAACCTTCATCCTGACCAAGTTGACGCTGTTTTTCTAACAACAAAAATGCCTGTTTTTTGTTTCCAGCCACAATCGCATCAACCATATTAAAGATATTATCATCAATTTTTTCTTCCAAAAATATTTGTGTATCAGCCAAAGAAATTTCTCGTCCACTGGCATACGCAACCAACTGATCTATAAGCGAATGCAGATACCACATATCAAAACCGGCATTATATTGCAGATACTGCGATGCGGGGGCGGCAATTTTTCCGCCGCGCGCTGCCACTTCGGTTTTTATCCACCCGCCCAGCGCCACACCAGTTAAAGCTGTAAATTCTTTTGCCCATTTTTCTGCGGCTAACAGTTTATGTAATTGCTGTACAGCTTTTGTTTTTCCCAACGGCTGTCCTTGCCAAAAAATCACAATGTTTTTTTCAGGGACTTTGTGCTGCGATATGCCTTCAAGTAAAGACTCCAGCGTATCTGCGTGTTTATTAGTCAATATATTTTGTATAACCACCAATCGCTTTTCCGCCAAAAAGGGCGACGCAGTAATTTCTCTCCATAGCACGTCGGCTTTTTCGCCTACACCATCAATTACAACCACATTTAAACCTTGCGGGTCGCGCTCTTTTTTAAAACGCTCTATTTGCTGACCAAGGTATTGGCGGCTGGAAAAAGTATCTTCACCGTATATATAAATAATCATACCGTAATAATTGCTTCGCTTAGACATACCAATTTTAATGCCAAACCATTTTTTTAGCAATGCCGGCTTAGGATTGACAAAATACAAAAAATAGCTTATTTTATGACTGGTTTATGATCAATTGTCCGCATATTTTTGCGGGCACAACTCGATGGAGGAGCAGCACCGATGACGCAAAAAGTAGATCCATTCGAATTACCCAAAGACCTCAACGCGGCCATCCACGTCGAGGTCGAGGTCGAGGTCGACCCGTCCGAACAGACCGACTCACCATCGCAGGCGGCGACCGGTACTTCGCCACCCCCTCCGGTGGACTCAGATCCGCTCGACACGGCTGGGGACGACCACCAGGCCATGACTGACCAACCACCTTCCAGGTACCCCTCTTACAACAACCGAGGGAAGTCCGGGGCGATCTAGGCCAACCGCAAGAAACAAGCCATCACTTCGCCACCGGCGAAGCACGGAAACTGTTTCTTGCTCCGCGACGGCACGATTTCGGTCGTGTCGTCGCACCCCACCCACGCAATCTACAATCAAATTCAAACACATATTACGCCATAAGGCGTTTTTTTATTTTCCACATCTTTACCCTTGACAAAAATTCAAAACCGTGATAGAAATATCACGTTCGTATAACCAGTGCATAAGGCTGGAAATGCCCAGTACAGCATCTGGTCTCGAACAGGAGAACACCTTGACGGGACACAATCACTTCAGCGTGAATTTCGGCAACACCGGCACCGACGACGGCGCGGTCCTGGCCTGACCTGACCCAGAACAACGGCCTGAGCAGGAAGCCCTCGCCACTGTGGCGACGCGGGTGACACCTGCTCAAAACCTCAAAGACTCCGATCGGCCACGCGCTCGCGCGGGTGACTGATCGGGCCTCAACCGCTTCGTGCCCGCCGACACTCTGTCTACAACAGATGGTCGGCGGCACAAGCAATCAAAATTTTCCAACCAACACAGACAGAAGCGCAATATTGCGTCTTTTTTTTATTCCATGATATACTACACATCGTAGTATTTTATTTCATTTATATGAAACATATCACCACGTCGCTTGGCGCTTTAGAAGAAGAAATTATGGATATTATGTGGAAGGAAACCAGTGCTTCCGTGCGCACTGTTTTTGATATTCTCAAAAAAAAGCGAGATATTGCATACACAACTGTTATGACTATCATGTCGCGACTGCATGCCAAAGGCATTTTAAACCGCAAACCGCATGATAACGGATCATATGTATACACACCCGCTCAAAGCAAAGAAAAATTCTTGGAAAAAATTTCTGAAACCGTCATCAAAAACCTTATTAAAAATTGCGGCGAAGTAGCGGTAGCGCGTTTTATAGATATTGTGGAAGCAGGAAATTTTAAACAATCCACCGAATGGAGAAAGCGCCTGAAAAAAATAAAATAGTATGGCCCGACAACTGCGCAAACAATCAAACATTCTTTTTATACAAATACTTTTTCTCGGAACTTTTCTTATTGGCTTTGCCACAATCGGCGCCAGTCTGGTAGCACGCACCGCTGCAAACTCGCTTGGGCAGCTCATTTCCACTCAAGCTCAGCGCGCCTGTGGTTGCGCTATCAACATCTCACCTTGGTCATATATCTCGTTTTCAGGGTTGCTTCTCACACTTGCAACGACCGGCTTTGTCATATTGCTTATTGGTATAATCAAAACCGGCACAGCCTATATAAAAACCGCGCGCTTTATTAAAAAACATCGTGGTGGCATTGGCCCTATTTCACCAAAACTTGCCTTAGCTGCGCAACACTCAGTCACCTCTGACATGGTACAAGAAATAAAAAATAGCCAATCATTTGTATTCTGTTATGGTGTGTTTTCTCCGCGCATATACATATCATCTACAATTGTACATGCACTCACACCACGCGAGCTAAAAGCAGTATTGTTGCACGAAAAACATCATATTCAAACCAGAGAGCCGGCACGATTTTTATTTCTCAAGCTTCTCACTGGTTTTTCTATAATTCCCGGCATTAAAAAACTAACCAGCACATACCTGTCTTTTGCCGAAATTGCTGCCGATGAATTGGCAACAGACAACTTTACTCAAAAAAGTTTTCTGGCTTCCGCTATGGATAAAATTTTAGAGCTGGAAGAAAAAAAGGCTATTCGCACCGAGCTTGCTTTGGCGTTTTTCAGCCAGATAACCGAGGAGCGAATCCAGGCTCTCTCCGACTCAAAATACCAGCCATCTTTTGCGCCTGAAATCATTCGCGCCGGTTCTGGCATTGCTGGTTTTGCCATAATTTTGTTACTAATATTTTTTACTGCCAAAACACAACAAGCAAAGGCGCTCACCTTGCCAACCACAGGCACCTGCTCCAACACCGCATATATACAACAATGTAAAATTGAACAAACCAAATGCATTATTAACAGCATATTTTCTGAAGAAAAAAATGCTTGCGGTAAATCTACGGCCCAACTTTTTTCTTCACGATAATTACAGCCGCTGTGGATAACACTGTTTACAGATATCAATTTAGCTACTACAATAAGTAGTAACATTTATACATATTTATTTTTAACTTACGCTTCTATGCTAGAAAACTTGTCCGCAAAACAAGGATTCGTGTTCGGTATTGTAACCGGACTCGGCGCGTCAGCCATCCTGGCTTGTGCTGTCATGCTGCCATCGGTGCTTGGTAAAGGAAATAACACTATTTCCCAAACTTATTCACCAAACCAACTCGCTGCTCAACAACAAGCAGTTGACACTGGCGCTCAACAACAAGTTCCTACAAACATTCCAAAAAGCGACAAACCAAAGGTAGAGTTATTCGTTATGTCAAACTGCCCATACGGCTTACAAATGGAGAAAGCATATGTTCCTGCCTATGACCTGCTTAAAAACAAAGCCGACATGACCGTCAAATTTGTATCTTATATCATGCACGGCAAAGATGAATTAGACGAAAACACCAGACAATACTGCGCCCAAGAACAGGATCGTGATAAATACTACGCATACCTCAAATGCTATGCCAGCTCACAAGACTCTGCAGGCTGCATGAAGTTATCAGGCTTAAACGAAAGCAAAATCAACAGCTGCGTTGATAAAACTAACAAAAAATTCGCTATCCTTGATAAATATAACGACCAAACTTCTTGGCTCAGCGGTCGTTACCCACTATATCCAATCCATGAAGATTTAAACAACAAGTATGGCGTACAAGGTTCTCCAACTCTTGTAATCAATGGCGTACAAGTTGAATCTGGACGTACTCCAGAAGCAGTAAAAAATACCATTTGCGCTGCGTTTAACAACCCGCCATCTGAATGCTCTCAAACGTTGGCCTTGGCTTCACCACAACCAGGCTTTGGTACAGGCACTACCCAAGAAACAGTTGCAGCCGGTTGCGGAGGATAAAAAATTAAATAAAAAACAGCTTCTTAAAATCGAAGCTGTTTTTTATTTATTTCATATCGCCCCAATTGGCATTTATGCTTACACTTACTTTTACTGGGACACGCAATGCAACCACTTCTTCCATGGTTTTTTTCACTATCTCTGCCACCTCTTCAGCTTTTGATTTTTCCACCTCCAGCACAAGTTCGTCATGAACTTGAATGGTCATATAAGCAAGACCATTTATTTTCTTTTGCACTTCTATCATGGCCATTTTTATAAGATCAGCTGCCGTACCTTGAATTGGATGGTTAATTGCCATGCGTTCAGCCGCATTGCGCAACTGAAAATTTGTCGCGGATAGCTCGGGCAAATATCTGCGGCGACCGAACAAGGTTTCGCAGTATCCTTCTTGCTTAGTAAATTCAAGGGTCTTATCTATATACGCTCGCACGCCACTAAAGGTTTCAAAATATTTTTTAATAAAATCCTTTGCTTCCGCCTGGGAAATACCGGCGCGCCAGCTCAAACCATATGAACCCATGCCGTACAAAACTCCAAAATTTATTTCTTTAGCCGCGCGGCGCATTTCTTTGGTTACCTGTTTCAAAGGCACATTGTGTATGGCAGCCGCCGTAGCCACATGAATATCTTCATCATTATTAAAAATCTCAATCATTTTTTTATCTTCAGCCAAAGACGCCACAATACGCAATTCAATCTGAGAATAATCAGCGCTTATAAGAATATTTCCAGGCGCAGCCACAAATGCTTTTCTAATTTCACGGCCAAGCTCGGTGCGAATCGGTATATTTTGCAAATTTGGATCAGCACTTGAAAGCCGACCGGTAGCTGCCACAGTTTGATTAAAGTGCGTGTGTATACGGCCGGTTGTTTTGTTAATCAAGCTCGGCAAAACATCTATATACGTATTCTGTAGTTTGGCTACTTCTCTATACTCAGAAATCTCATCTATAATCGGATGCAGCCCTCGCAATTTTTCTAATTCTTCGGCCGATGTAGACAAGCCTGTTTTGCCTTTTTTTATCCCCGCCACAGACAACCCCATTTTTTCAAATAATATCTCTCGCAACTGGATTGGAGACGCAATATTAAATTCTTCTCCAGCTAATTTATAAATTGTTTTTGTTATTGCCTCTATCTTTTGCTGCACATGCAGCGATAACTGCTCGAGCATTTTCAAATCCACGGCCACGCCTTTTACTTCCATTTCCGCCAATACCGGTATTAAGGCCATTTCCACTTTTTGAAACAGACCCACATTGTCTACGCGATTTAATTCGTCTTTTAAAGGTGCGGCTGCCTGGCTTAATAAAAATAATTCTTGCGCCAGCATTTTTGTATCAATGCCAAATAAATTGGTTTGAGCTGTGTTTTCTTGCATTACCTTGCCCAATGCTTTAAACACAATACTGCGCGCGTCGTGAGCTCTGGTGCCTGGATTAAGAAGATAAGATGCAACCATCACATCGCATAATGAATTTTTTATTTCTATCTGCAACCTATATAACAAAGCTTTATACAATTCCTTAATATCATATCCGACCAATTCAATTTCTGAATCAGCAAACACCGGCGCCAAAATTTTTATTTGGCGCAGATCTACAAATTGCAAACTCTCTTCTACGCCTACTATGAGCCCAGCTAATTCGGAATCCATCACTTCTTTACCCGCAAGCACTGCTCGGCACACATATTGTTTTTTTGCTTGAATATTTGTTATGAGCGATTTGATTTCAGCGTCGCTCACATGCTCATTAAAATTCATTTTAATTTCTTTTCTTTTTTCTGCAACATGCTCCGGCTGCGCTTTTGACTCAAAACCAGGAACTCGTTTTAGCAATGAAAAAAATTCAAATTTTTTAAATATGCGCTCAATGTTTTCTATATCGCTTATACGAGCTTTACTATCTTCTAAAATAAACTCTGTTTCAGGCACCGCACAATTGATGCGCGCCAACTCAAAACTCATTCGCGCACTCTGCTCGCCATCAATCAATTTTTTTAACACCGATGGTTTTACTTTTACGGCAACCTGTACACGGTCTTTAGCTATTGCCTTATACAAGGCTTCCACAGTTCCAAATGTAATAATAAGTTCTGTGGCAGTTTTTTCTCCGATTCCGGGTACGCCAGGTATATTGTCTGATGTGTCGCCGCGCAATGCCTTATAATCCACCATATGTTCGGGACCAAACCCAAAACGATTTTTTACTTCAGCGCTATCATAAATCACAATATCACTTAACCCCTTGCGAAGCGTATATACGCGCACTTGATCATTCACTAGTTGCAATGTATCCATGTCCCCGGTTACAACAAATACCTCAACCGGGTCTTTTCTTTTTTTATTTTGCTCAACCACCTGCGCAGCAATGGTACCAATCATATCATCTGCTTCAAACCCTGATTTCTTATATACTGGCAAACCAAAAGCCCGAACCATTTCCTCTGCGAGAGGTATTTGATCATACAAAGCCTGATCTGCTTTGACGCGCGTGGCTTTATAAGCGGCATACTGAACATGCCGAAACGTTGGGCCGGCCATATCAAAAGTTACAGCAATATATTCGGGTTTCAAATCTTTCCAAACCTTAAGCAGCATGGAAGTAAAACCATATACAGCATTTACCATAGTACCGTCTTTGGTGGTAAGCGGCGGAATTGCGTGATACGCTCGATGCACAATAGCATTTCCATCTATAATCAACAGTTTACTCATATTTTTTCAACAAAAAACAAATACCGTTCTATCATACGCCTTTGAAAATTTTTGAGCAAGAATGATTGAGGTACCGGCCGGATTTGAACCGGCGCATAGGGGTTTTGCAGACCCCTGCCTTACCACTTGGCTACGGTACCGCCGCTTTTTTAACCTTAAAACAATACCATTTACTGATTATTTTTTCAATAGCGGCTATTTTACAAATTTAAACGGATTAGTACGAACTCCATTTACCCAAACTTCAAAGTGTAGGTGGATACCGGTTCTACCTCTGACATTTCCTGTATTTCCCATCAAACCTATGGTTTGACCTGCCTCTACATGATCTCCAACATTTACCAACAAACGAGAATTGTGGCCATACAATGTTTTAATTCCTCCTCCATGATCAATAATTATTACGCATCCATATCCTGAATTCCAGCCACATTGAGATTTTTCAACCACGCCGGCTTTGGCCGCATAGTTTGGAGTAGACAAACTTCCCCCAGCAATATCCAAACCGTGGTGCTGCCAAGTAAAGTATTGTGTAACGAGTCGCACAGCGGTTGGCCAGACAAAACCAGAAACAGTAGGTATTTGCCTTGAAGACGGCGGAGCAACAACAGAACTAACCGGACGAGGTAAAGAGGCGGTAGTTTTTTGCGGCGTTTTCAACCCATTTGGAATCATTATCTTCTCTCCAATAATCAAATCGGTGCCGTCTTCTTTTAATTTATTAAATTTAATAATTTCGTCTACGTTAGCACTATATAAAGACGCAATCTTTTTTAAAGTATCACCTCTACGAACTGTGTGGGTTAAACCACTAACTGGCAAAATAGTTAGCTTATCCCCTGGATGTAAGTATGATGTAACACCGAGATTGTTTTCCCATAAAATAGTCGCAATGCTAATTTGGAACTTGGAGGCAATACGGCCTAATGAATCCCCGTCTTGCACGATATATTCTATAATTTTGTCTCTACCGCCTCCCATTGCAGCACCAGGAAAAATAGTGGGTTTAGCAAGAGCATTACCTCCTGCTACCACACTGCTTAATTCCATACCTTCAAATCCGGCCCCCTGAAACTGATCCTGGCTGACGACTCCGGTTTTCCAGGCTGAAGGAATAACAACTTCTAAATCACCATTCTGCTCCGCATTTACTTCCTCTATACTGTAGTCCTGGTCTATTGGTGTCAATGCATAGGCCAATGTTTTACTGCCTGGCAAACCAATCTCCTTTTTTGCATAAAGTCGTGTTTGCGGTAAGGCCAAGAAAAAAAGTACTACAAAAATTACGGCCTGTAAGTTGTCTCGCTTCACCATCTGACCATCAATTCCGCTAATATTAGCTATTTTTTTATTAAAATAGCTAATTTTATAATAAAAAAACCCCAAAACTTTCCAACCTGGAGCGAAAATTTTGGCTAAAAATAAGCCAGTCTTAGCAGTAAGCCACCAAAAAAACCTCTTTATGTATATCAGTACCTTGAGTGTATTTAATAGAATTTTATAACGCATATGTTTGCCCCTTTAACTGACCCTGCCGGCCTCTACTCCATTTCGGGGTTGACGTAAAAACTATCTTAACATATCATATTGATTAAAACAACCTTAAAAAGGGTTATTTAATTTTTAACGTACAATCTATGACAGTGGTTCTGTACGCCATTTTGCCAGCTATTTTGGCAATATTATATGGCGTGGTTCTTATTGGTTGGATTAACAAACAACCATCTGGCGACGATCGCATGAAGGCAATTGCCAAAGCGATCCAAGAAGGCGCTAATGCCTATCTGGGCAGACAGTATAAAACGATCGCAATTGTTGCGACAGCTGTATTTGTCCTAATAGCAGCTAAAATAAATCTGGTTACCGGCTTAGGGTTTTTAACTGGGGCGGTACTTTCCGGAGTTGCCGGTGTTATTGGTATGAATGTTTGCGTACGAGCCAATATAAAAACTGCTGAGGCCGCAAAGACAGGTATGAAAGAAGCGTTGCGCGTAGCCGTAAACGGCGGCGCCACCACAGGCTTGCTTGTTGTCGGACTTGGATTATTGGGTGTTTCCGGTTTTTACTTCTTAACAAAAGATTTGTCTGCTCTTATCGGCTTAGCTTTTGGCGGCAGTTTAATTTCAGTATTTGCCAGAATTGGCGGCGGCATCTTCACTAAAGCAGCAGATGTTGGCGCCGATCTTGTAGGTAAAGTAGAAAAAGGTATCCCTGAAGACGATCCTCGTAACCCTGCGGTTATTGCAGATAATGTTGGCGATAATGTTGGCGATGACGCTGGTATGGCCGCTGACCTTTTTGAAACTTACGCAGTAACAGCTATTGCTGCTATGGTACTTGCGGGCCTCATTTTTGCTGGCAACGAACGAGCTGTGGTATACCCATTGGTTTTGGGCGGGGTTTCAGTTATCGCTTCCATTATCGGAACTTTCTTTATTCGTCTTGGAAAAAAACAAAACATCATGCACGCTCTATACAAGGGCTTAGCTGCGGCCGGACTACTTTCCGCCATTGCTTTCTACCCGGTAACCAAATGGCTCATGAGCAATATTTCTGGATATAGCGCAACTAATATTTATCTCTCTTCTTTGGTTGGGCTTGCTCTTTCTGCTCTTATGGTTTGGATTACTGAATACTACACATCTACAGAATATGCTCCGGTAAAACAAATCGCTAAAGCAAGTGAAACTGGTCATGGCACAAACGTTATCGCAGGTTTAGCAGTTTCAATGAAATCCACTGCTTGGCCAGTATTGTTTATCGTAGGAGCTATTTTAACAACCTATTGGTTAGCTGGTTTATACGGTGTTGCCGTTGCAGC
This sequence comes from uncultured Gammaproteobacteria bacterium, assembly GCA_964561035.1. Classification (GTDB taxonomy): domain Bacteria; phylum Patescibacteriota; class Patescibacteriia; order Magasanikbacterales; family GWA2-37-8; genus XYD2-FULL-39-9. The sequence continues at coordinate 19,204 of CAZLNR010000004.1, forward strand.
TATGAGCATGCTGTCTTTGGCAGGAATCATCGTAACTATTGATGCATATGGTCCTATTACTGACAACGCCGGCGGCATCGCCGAAATGAGCGAACTACCAGAGAGTGTTCGTGAAATCACAGATAAGCTTGATGCGGTTGGTAACACTACTAAAGCAGTAACAAAAGGGTATGCTATCGCCAGTGCCGGTCTTGCATCTTTAGTATTATTTGCAGATTTTACTCACAAACTTCCTGATTCAGTTACTTTCTTAATTAACGATCCAAAAGTGCTGGCCGGCTTATTTATCGGCGGTTTACTACCGTACTTGTTCGGCTCTTTGCTTATGGAATCCGTAGGCAAGGTTGCTGGAAAAGTCGTAGAAGAAGTTCGCAGACAATTCCGTGAAATTCCAGGTATTATGGAACGCACCAACAAGCCAGACTATGGCAAAGCTGTAGACATTGTTACCAAAGGCGCTATCAATCAAATGGTACTTCCTGCTATCATTCCAATCGCTGCACCAATCTTGGTTGGATGGATTCTTGGCGTAGAGGCTTTAGGCGGATTACTACTTGGCACAATTATTACTGGTTTGTTTGTGGCCATCTCTATGACCACTGGCGGCGGCGCTTGGGACAACGCTAAGAAATATATTGAAAAAGGCAACTACGGTGGCAAGGGTTCTTTCGCCCATCAAGCCGCGGTTACCGGAGATACGGTTGGCGACCCATACAAAGATACTGCCGGCCCTGCCATCAACCCAATGATTAAAGTAGCCAATATCGTCGCACTTCTCATTGTTGGCTTACTCATCAAATAATACGTTTTCTCAACTCATAAAAAAGACTGCTAACCACAGTCTTTTTTAGTTAAACCTAAAAAGAAGGATTGGTAAAACAGCTAATTAAAAACAATTGTTATACCTTGACATTTAGTTAAATTTAAACTAAAATCAACAAACGATATTCATATAATTTGTTTATAAGCCGTATGAAATACGAACTAAAAAACTTAGAAAAATCTCAAGTAGAAATTACTATTACGGTAGAGCCTGCAGACTATAAAAAAGATATGGAAGCTGCGGCCATTCGCATATCCGAACGTGCGGCCATTAAAGGTTTTCGCGCCGGCAAAGCTCCATACGAAATGGTCAAACAGCAGGTTGGTGAAATCCGTATTATAGAAGAAGCAATGCAAAGCATTGTAGAAAAAAACTTTTTTAACGCTGCCAAAGAAGCAAAACTTGATACGGTTGGCATGCCGCAAATCACTATCACCAAAATTGCACCGGGAAACGATTTGGTTTTTAGTGCTACCGTAGCGCTTTTACCTAAAATTAAACTTGGTGATCTTTCCACTGTAAAAGTTAAGCATGAAGCCAAAGAAATTTCTGATCAGGATATAGATTCGGTATTGAATGATTTAAAAAAGATGCAAACTAAAGAAATCTTAAAAAACGATATTGCTGCCAAAGAAGATAAGGTGGTAATAAATATGGAAATGTTTTTGGACAAAGTGCCAGTTGACGGCGGACAAGCTACAAACCACCAAGTTTATCTTAACGAACCCCACTACATTCCTGGCCTTGCCGAACAGCTCATTGGTTTAAAAAAAGATGACACCAAAGAATTTTCTCTTAAGTTTCCTAAAGACCATTATCAAAAACACATCGCCGGAAAAAATGTTGATTTTAAAATCAAAGTAAACGACGTGTTTGAATTGCAGCACCCAGAAGTTAACGACGAATTTGCAAAATCACTTGGCCAAAAAAGTGTTGCCGACATTAAAACTATCATCAAAAAAAATCTTACTGAGGAAGCAAAACAAAAAGATAATCAAAAAATTGAAATAGAAATTCTTGACCAGATGATTGCAGCCAGTGAAATCTCCGAGGTTCCGGATGTTCTGATAAATGCGGAAAAAAACAAGATTTTCCAAGAATTAAAGTACAGCTTGGCAAACCAAGGAATCGAAATGGAAACATATCTCAAAGATCTTAAAAAAACTGAAGAGGATATATTCAAGGATTTTACCGAACAGGCTTTGCGCCGCGTGAAGGCTGCACTTATTTCTCGCCAAGTTGCTTTGGATAACAATATAAAAGCGGAAAAAGCAGATCTTGACGAAGAAATTAAGCAGATCCGAGCTGCGTATCCAAACAATCCTACAGTAGAAGAAAATCTTAAAAAACAAGAAGTGCTTGACACCCTTGCTTTGACCGTTCAAAACAGAAAAGTAATGAACTTTTTGAAAGACGCGATACTTGAATCGCACTCCAAAAAGAAAGCTTCTTAGGTATGTATTTTGGCGCCCACGTTTCAATTGCAGGTGGTTTGCCGAATGCTCCGGTAAACGCTGCCAAAATTGGTTGCGAGGTTTTTCAAATGTTTACCCGATCCCCTCGAGGTGGTTTTGTGGCACCGCTTAATAAACAGATTGTTGCGGACTTTAAAAACGCTTGCGAAGAAAACAATCAAAAAGAGTGGTATGTCCACGCGCCTTATTTTATCAATTATGCTTCCGCTAACGCACGGGTGAAAAATGGATCTGTTACAGTGGTACGAGAAGAACTTGAGCGCAGCTCTTTGCTCGGCGCAAAATATCTCATGACTCACCTTGGCAGCTATAAAGATTTGGGCAGAGAAAAAGGACTCTCACAACTCGTAGACGGTCTGGCTCAAACTGTAAAAGGATATAAAGGCACAACTCAATTTCTGCTTGAAATTTCGGCTGGAGCAAGCAATGCCATTGGCGACACGTTTGAAAACATGGGCGAAATTTTGCATCATAAAAAACTAGAAAAGTATAATATTGGCGTGTGCTATGACACCCAACATGCCTTTGCTGCCGGCTATGACTGCCGCACTCCAAAAGCTTTAGAAAAAACATTACAAGAATTCGATAAGCACATCGGCCTTGATCGGTTAAAACTATTTCATTGCAACGATTCAAAGACCGAACTTGGATCACACCGCGACCGCCATCACCATATAGGCGAAGGAGAGATTGGCATTAGCGGTTTCAAGAGCTTTCTCACTCACCCGGCCTTACAGCAAACAAATTTTGTTTTAGAGACTGAAGATGACGCTGTTGTAAAAGATTTACAAATACTAAAAAAACTGAGAAAATAACACTTATTAACTTTTTTTCTATGTTAGAAATCGAACAAACCGCTAAAACTAGTATTGCAAAAAAAATTGGCATGCTTATAGTTCTCTTGGTTATTATCGCTCTAGTCGTCGCAGTTATAATTCTTTGGAACAGATTAACACCAAAAGAACGTACTCTTTCTCCGTCTACACCTCAGACAACCCAAACTGAGCAGGTTCAAACCAACTTACCAGCCACCACCCCCGTCTCTACCGAAAACTCTACCACCACCTCTTCAACACCCTCCACTCCGTCCACCACTCCTAACCCACCCACAAGCTCATCCACAACAACAAGCATTCCAAACGATTTTCCCCCTCTAGACTCGGTTTCTGACCAACAAACAACCGCACAGCAAAGCACCACTGTTTTTCAAGAGATTTCATCCACACCGCCAATTAGAAGATAAGATTAACAAAAAACCGGGGTAATTCCCGGTTTTTTGTTATGGATTATCTACTCCCCCCGGATTCCATGGATTACAACGTAAAATTCGCCAAATCGTCTTTATGCCTCCTATTATAAGCCCTTTTTTTCGTATGGTCTGGTAGCCATACTCACTACAACTCGGATAAAACCGGCAGTACCCGTTGGGAAACAAGTGTTTTAAAGGTCCGTGATCCGGTGAAATAGTGTGTTGATATAAACGAATGCACCATAAAATAGGAATTCTTGGCAAGAATAAGAGAAAAAACAGTATTTTCTGAGCTTTTTTCTTCATATCTCTCTAATTCAAACTTGGTTTTTATCTTAATTTTATTTATTCTTAGCCAAAAACTAAGGTTTTATTATACGTGCCTTATTAAATAAAAAGTTTATTTCTTCGCTTATTTTAGCATAATCTTGATCCAAAACCCCTTTTTTCGCCACCACCAATACAAAATAGCCTTCCTGTAAAACAGAGTCTTTAATAAGCAGACGCATAGTTTCACGCACTTGTCTTTTGACCCGATTTCTTTTTACAGCACTTTTACTTATCTTTAAACCAACAGAAATTGCTAATCTAAGCTGTTTTTTAAAACTTTCTAAATCTTCCTTCTTTGGAAAAAACTTTTGATTTTTGGCTAACTCTAGATATTTTATGTCAAAAAATTGCCCGTGAATCCATAGACCGTGCTTCATAACCAGATCAAAATCGCGTTTTTTTGCTAACCTATTATCTTTCTGCAACATATCTATTCTTAATTATATCATAAAAGCCCGTTTTTGCGGGCTTTTACATTTTTTAACGTGTTTTTCTTGTACGCTTTCCTTTTCTTTCGTCGGAAACAGTGAGTTTTTTTCTTCCTTTTGCACGTCTACGGCTTAACACCCCACGACCCCCTTTAGTTTTCATGCGAGCACGAAAGCCATGCGATTTTGCGCGCTTTCTTTTTTTAGGTTGATATGTTCGTTTTGTTGACATAAACTATCTTAAATTAGTTGGTTATGATACAAATTATTATATAGATAAATAAGGTTTTTGTCAAGATTACCATCTTGTCCACAATCCTTCCACAGGAAGGATATAGGTTGTTTAACTTGCCCTTGGTCATTTTTTTGTATCTATGATAAGATTAAAAAATCTAATCTTCGCTTACTAAACTATGAATAACCACGAAATATGGCAGGCGGTTCTAGCCGAACTTGAACTGTCTATATCTAAACCTAACTTTGTTACCTGGTTTAGAAACACTGATATCCTATCTTATCAGGATAACTGCGTGGTTGTATGCGTACCTAATGATTTCTACAAGGCGTGGTTAGAAAAAAACTACCACACCATGATTGTTAAGTCATTGGAACGAGTAACAGAAAAACCAGTTAAAAAACTTGAATACAAAGTTTATAACATCAAAAACATTGTTCCATTAAATAATAATGAAGCACACCCTTCTAACGAAAATACTCCTCCTGAAAATTCAACCACCACCTCTCCAAACCTTCTACCTATCTCACCTTCGTCTAGCGAAGTTAAACCACCGCCACGTGTTGGTGAATTTGGCCTTAATCCAAAATATGTTTTTGAAACATTTGTTGTTGGTGGCGGTTCAGAACTTGCCTATGCGGCTGCCCAGGCAGTAGTTAACAAGCCAGGCGAAGCCTATAACCCTCTTTTCATTTATGGTGGTGTCGGCTTAGGGAAAACTCACCTAGTTCAAGCTATTGGAAACCACCTTCTTAAAGCTCGCCCAAATATTAACATAATGTATGCGAGCGCAGAAAAATTTTCCAACGATTATATATCATCGGTTCGAGACGGAAACGCTAAAAGTTTTCAAAACCGCTACCGAAATATTGACGTTCTCTTAATTGATGACATCCAATTTATTTCAGGGAAGGACAAAACACAGGAATCATTTTTTCACACTTTTAACGAGCTGCACCAACAAAACAAACAGGTGGTCATGACCTCGGACAGACCTCCAAAAGCCATTCCTGCTCTGGAAGATCGTCTGAAGTCCCGATTTGAGTGGGGTATGATTGTTGATGTCGCCCCTCCTGACCTAGAAACCCGTATCGCCATATTACAAAAAAAATGCGTAGAAAAGAACATCACTCTTAGCCAAGACCTCCTTCAATTAGTTGCCGCTACTGTACATAGAAACATCCGCGAACTTGAGGGCGCTCTTAATAAGATTATCGCATTTCACCAGCTTAAGAACACAGATCCTACAGTTGAATCTGTAAAATCTTTACTCGCCAGCTCTGAGGTTCGATCTGCCTTTAAATCCATTACCCCGCAACAGATAATTGAAACGGTTGGAGAGTTTTTCTCAATTAACACAGCTGACCTACTGGGTCAAAGCAGAGAAAAAAAGTTTTCCTACCCAAGACAAATCATTATGCATCTCATGCGTAAGGAGCTTAATATGTCTTACCCATCTATTGGTAATGAGCTTGGCGGACGCGACCACACCACAGCTATGCACGCTGACAACAAAATCAATACCGATCTTGAAAAAGACACAAAATTAAAACAAGAAATTGATCTATTAAAACAAAAGTTATACACAACCAACGTATAATTCTGAGTAAAAACTGTTAATAACCAGGTAAAAAACTGTTTTTTCTTCCACCTTTCTCCCACCAAAAACAGAACATATCAACAGTAGAAAAAAATGTCTAAAAATTTTTCCACCCCTTTCTATTGTTCATATAACAAACTACCCACACTCACACACAACCAAAACTTGGCTAAACAAAGAAAAAACTTTAAGCTTATCCATATTATCCACCGCCTTATAGTGTCGATTGTCAAATAAATTTATTTTTAAATAGACAATATAATAGACAGACTTGTATGAAATTCTTTTGCACAAAGGAGAACCTATCAAAATCGTTAGCGCTTGTAATCGGAGTTGCTGGTAAAAACATTAACCTTCCTATACTCGGCAATGTTCTAATAAAAGCAACAGAACAAAAAGTGGAGTTTACCGCCACTAACCTTGAGTTAGCTATAACTTCAAGTTTGCGTGCAAAAATTGAAACCCCGGGAACCTTTACTGTGCCAGCCAGAACGCTAAATGATTTTGTAAATCTGCTTTCTGAAGAAAAGGTTGAAATAGCTTTAGTAGATAATGAGTTACAGGTAATGAGTGGTAAGTCTTCTACAAAAATAAAAGGGGCCTCAGCTGACGAATTTCCGGTTATTCCACAGGTAGATGGAGAAAAAGGTTATTTATTAGATATTGAATCGTTAAAAAGCGGTTTGGGGCAAGTTGTGCATGCAGCCTCAAAAAACGAAATTCGTCCAGAATTAGCCGGTGTGTTATTTAATTTTAATGAAGATACGGGATCTCTCTATTTAGCCGCCACAGATAGCTATCGTTTAGCTGAGAAAAAAATTAAAATAATTCAAGGGGATGAAAAAGCTCGTATAATAGTACCTGCGCGCACAGCTCAGGAAATGAACCATATTTTAGTTTTGGCCAAGGGGGTAGAGAATGAAAAACAGGTACGAGTGCTTGTGGCGTCAAATCAGCTTGTTTTGCGGTGTAATGATGTTGAGCTGGTTTCGAGGCTTGTGGATGGTCAATATCCCGATTATACTCAAATTATCCCAAAAGAATTTGTTACGACAGCAGACTTTTCTACAGATCAAATGGTAAAAAGTATAAAGGCAGCCAGTTTGTTTACAACCACGGGTATAAACGCTGTAAACTTTGAATTAGACCCTGTAGGCGGCTCTGTGCTGGTTTCGTCTGTATCAGCTCAAACAGGTGAGCATAAATCAGAGGTTTCGGCAGAGATAAGTGGTGATAAAAATAATATCTTATTAAACCACCGCTATGTATTGGATGGCTTGGCAAATTTAGGGTCAGAACAGTCAGAATTTAAAATTATAAACGCCGACAGCCCTTGTGTTTTGTCGCCGAAAGAAGATGCAAGCTTTTTGTATATAGTAATGCCGATAAGACAATAAAAAACAAACAAAAAACACGGGTTTCCCCGTGTTTTTTAATTACTCTACAGTGACTAGTAAAACTTTTTCAATAGTTCGTCCTTGAGAATCTGTCATAACAGCCTTTAATTGGTGTTCTCCAGGTCCTGGTGATTTTTTCCAGGTGAACTGTAGGCTTGTGTTGTTAAACAGTGTATCGTCTTGATGGTTAAAGTTGTAAATTAGCCGAGGAGATCCATTGTTGGAGGTAAGAAATACATCAATTTTTTTAATATCTTCCCATCGGAATGGAGTGAGTGCAAAGACGCGAGGATAATCCTCTGATTTTAAAGTGATAACCTCACCATCAAACCAGTCAAAGTTAGGTGGGTCCAGATCTGCTTGTAAGGCAAAAGTAATACTTTTTTGCGTACTGTTTCCAATATCATCTACAGCCACTGCGCTTAGGGTGTGTGGTCCTTTAATTAGTTTTTGGGCGTAAAAACTAAGATTAAAAGGAAATTCAGTAGCTGTGCCAATGGGCTGATTATCAATTTGGAAGATAACTTTTGAAACACCGCGGGGTGCCGTAGCTTTTACTTGAATGGTTATGTTTCTGTTTGTAAGTACGCTTCCGTCGGTTGGTGAGATAAATTCGATAGTTGGAGAAAACTCTGATCTTTGATTGTCGTCAAGCTCAGTTGGAGGTTCTTGAAAGGTACTGTTATTTTGTTTGGCAATCCATGTTTGTAGAGCTTTTTCCCAGTTTTCATATTGAGGATCGTCAGCAGGAAAAGCCGGAACTGGTCCGCGCGGGTCATCACGATTAACATAATGCAGAATATCGTGTGGGGGTAAATAGGTGCGCTGCACAATAAGATTTTCCGGGGTAGAAGATGTTGCGATTTTTCCTGTTTCAGAATTTATATTGAGTGTTATTCCTCCGTTGCCGCCTCGTAGTACCGGCTTGGTAGCGTCGTTTGGTGGAGGTGTAGGAAAGTTCTCAGCCGAAGTTCCTTTCAGTGCTTCGCGCATAAATTTATTCCAGATAGTACCCGCCAATGCGTTTCCTCCGGCTTTCATTGGGCTCGGTATGGTGTTGCCAACCCAGACACCAGTGGCAAGCGATGGAGTGTAGCCAAGAGTCCATGCATCTTTATTATCATTGGTAGTACCTGTTTTTGCTGCCACTTGTCTGTCGGGCAAGGTTAAGTTGCCGTGCGCGCCAAAAATCCAAGCTCTAGAAGCGTCGTCAGATAATACACCCGATATAGTTGCTGCAACCTCTGGTTTAACTGCTTCTTTACCTGGGTTTTGTATCCACTCATATAAATTCTCATCTTTATTATTTGTTACTTTTAAAATACTGACAGGTTCATGGTAAAGACCGTTATCGGCTAAGGTTGCATATGCATTAGTGTGTTCAAGAAGGTTTACTTCGCCGCCACCTAAAACAAGACTCAATCCGTAGTCGCCAGTGAGAGTTGTATATCCAAATCGTTTAGCAAAATCTATGGTGTCGGCCGTGCCTACCAAGTATAATGTTTTCACAGCCGGAATATTGAGAGAGCCTTGTAAGGAGTGTCGGATAGTTACCAGTCCATGTTCTTTGCCGTCGTAATTTTTTGGAGTATAGTCACCACCGCTTCGAGTGTCAAAATTGGTGGTAACATCATATAAAACAGTTTCCGGAGTATAACCCTTCTCAAAAGCAAAAGTATAAACAAATGGTTTAAATGAGGATCCTGGTTGTCGTTTTCCAAGTGTAGCCACATCAAATTGTCCGTTTATTTCTTCGTTGCTATAGTCTCGCGAACCAACCAATGCCAAAATTTGCCCCGTTTTTGGATCTAAAGATACAAGTGCAGCATTATTTGCGTTAGCTGTTTTTGCGTTTTTATCACCCAGTTCCTTTATAATAGATTCAGCCGTTTTTTGTTTATCGTAATCTAAGGTAGTAATAACTTTTAAACCGCCCTCGTCTATGGCGCGTTCGCCAAATCGATCTGCTAATAGTTGTTTTACGTACAGAACAAAATGAGGCGCTTCCATTGGGCCGGCATTTTTATATATGCGTAAAGCCACACCCTGTGCTTCCTTTTTTTGATCTTCAGAAATCATGCCTTGGTCGTACATTAATGCCAACACTAAATCGCGCCTATCTCGTAACGCATCAAGGTTTTTTAAATATTTACTTGGAGCTTTTGGAATAGCGGCCAAGGTGGCAGCTTCGGCTAAAGTAAGGTCTGCAGCATTTTTTTTGAAGTATGCTTGACTCGCCGCCTCTATGCCGTAGTTAGTGGAGCCGTAAGGGATTTCATTGAGATATAATTTTAAAATCTGGTCTTTCGTATATTTTTTTTCTAAGCGTAGAGCCAGAATTGCTTCTTTAAGCTTTCTAAACAAAGAATGCTCATCACCGATGATGGTGTTCTTAATGAGCTGTTGTGTAAGCGTGGAAGCACCGCCTGATCCGGCACGCCGACCGATAAGATTGTTAAAACCAGCACGAAAAATACTAATGACTCTAACGCCGTTATGTTCGTAAAAATGTTTATCTTCTACGGCTATAGTAGCCTTTTTTGCAAAGTCAGAGATTTTATCTAAATCAACAAGTGTTCTTTTTTGGTTTTGATATACTTCGTATAAGAGATGCTCCCCTGTTCGGTCGTATATTTTGGTGCTTTGAGAAACTTGACGATCACTTAGCTTGTTTGGGTCTGGTAGGTCGCGGCTAATCCAGGCAACCACCGCAGTTCCTATAATAAAAGCCGCGCTAATACTAACAAGAGAGCCAAGAGCGATAATCTTGAGCCATTTTTTCCTTTTTTCTTGCGGCGACATGTTTTGTTCATCAGCCAAACGACCATATTCGCGTTTGGTAATAAGTTTGTGTAGCGGCATGGGTAAAAAAGTTATCTTATTTCTAAATAGTAGCATCCATTGACAAAAATGGCAATTTGTGGTATAGTATGCCGTTAATTAAGTAAAGGTATCCGATATGGGTACTTTTTTAATAACAAAATTATGCGCTTAGTTGAGCCAAAAAATACAATCAAAGCTATTATGATCACAAGTAAAATAGCAATTTTAGTGGCTATAATTAGCCAAACTATGACACCTTTTGCTGCTTTAGCCGATTTTGGTCATGAAATGGCTAAATCTACACAAAAAATAGCCGCTTTTGACACGGTTTCATTGGTAAACGCCATGTCAGGTGGTTCTGATCTTCCCAAGTTTGTAAGCTTGGAGCAAGAACAGCCAGACAGGGTTATTGATGCGGTTATTACCGCCTATACCAGTACTCCAGATCAGACCGATGACGATCCATTCATTGCGGCTTCTGGTAAGAGGGTTCACGACGGGATGATTGCTGCCAATGGTTTGCCGTTTGGTACTAGAATTAAGATTCCTGCCCTATACGGTGATAAAATCTTTATAGTTGAGGATCGTATGAATTCTCGCTATGGGTTTGGTCGCATGGATATCTGGCTTGATACCTCAAAAAGCGAGGCTAGAAAATTCGGTGTTAAACGTGTTGAAGTTGAGATCTATTATAAAAAGACTCAAAAAGAAGTTGCAGTTAATAAGAAATAAAATAAAACAAAAGACCCCTGTAATAAGGGGTCTTTTGTTTTATTTTTCTTCTATTTCTATAGATATAATTTTGACCGGATCAATGGGTTTTGATTTTTCTCTCATTTCGTTATAGGTAACCGGTGCTTCGGCAATATTATCAAGTGTTTGTGTGCCGCTCACTAGTTTTCCAAATATTACATAGTTCGGCGGTAGTGGATAGTCGGCATGCATAATAAAGAATTGGCTGCCATTTGTGTTTGCGCCAGAATTGGCCATAGCAATGGTTCCTCTAGTGTACTCTCCGGTAAATGGCTCGTCGTTGAATCTATATCCAGGACCGCCCGATCCGGTGCCGGTTGGATCGCCGCCTTGAATCATAAACCCTTTTAAAACTCGGTGAAAAATCACATTGTCATAGAAATGCTTTTTTGCCAAAAATACAAAGTTATTAGCGGTAACAGGAGTGTCTTTAACATTAAGAGAAATATCCATTTCACCGGCTGTGGTTTTTATTTTTGCAATATATGTCTTGTTTTGATCAACAAGCATTATTGGGGTTTTGTATTGAGATAAGTCCATAGGTTTTGGTTTAGAATTATTTTTTTGAGTGGTGGTGTTGTTGACTGTAGTTGTTGCAGGTGTAGGCGTTGGAGTTTGGGTGGTTGTTTGTATTGGTGTGGAATCCGTTATCGGTGCAGTTTCAGTTGTGGGCGGCGAAGCCAGCTCTTTTTTGCAGCCAGCGCCGGCAAGCAGAATAAAAACTAGACACGTCCCTAAAGAAAAATATTTTTTCATATTATTCTATTTTAGTTCTAAACTGTAAAGCCTCAGCAATATGCTCCAGGCATATTTTATCATGTTTTGCCAAATCGGCAATAGTGCGTGCTAGTTTCAGTATTCTGTTGTAAGAGCGCGCCGAAAGATGGAGTTGGGTAACGGCTGTGCGAAGCAGGTTTATGGATTCCTCGTCTAGCATACAAAATTCTTTTATGTCTGCGTTGCCCATTTCGCTGTTGCAGTAAATTGGCCGGTTTTTAAACCGGTGTGATTGGCGTTCGCGAGCTGATTCTACACGCTCTCGGATGTTAGCCGATGATTCGGACATTTGTTCGGAAGAAAGTTTTTCAAACGGTACGCGCGGTACCTCAACATGTAAATCAATGCGATCAAGCAATGGCCCGCTTAGCTTTTTTTGGTAGTGATGAATCTGGGTTGGGCTGCAAATACATTGCTTTTCCGGGTCGCTGCGCATGCCGCAGGGGCATGGATTTTGACTGGCGATTAAAATAAAACGAGCTGGAAAAGTTAGTACGCTTTTTGCTCGGGCTACCGTAATAACCCCATCTTCCAAAGGTTGTCGCAGGCTTTCCAGAGCTGAGCGAGAAAATTCAGGAAATTCATCAAGAAATAAAACACCGCGATGTGCTAAAGAAATTTCTCCAGGGCGCGGGTATTTACCGCCGCCGACTAAAGATACAATGGAAGCTGTGTGGTGGGGTGAACGAAATGGACGCTGGGTAATATAGTTATGCTGAAGCATGCCCGCAGTTGAATATATGGCTGTAACTTCGAGTGTTTCTTCGGGGGTCAGTTGAGGTAGAATGGAAGGAAAACTTTTTGCTAAAAGTGTTTTTCCAGAACCCGGTGGACCGCTCATAAGCACATTGTGCGCCCCGCTTGCTGCGATTTCAAGCGATCGTTTTACAAAGTCCTGGCCTTTTATAAGCGCCATATCCAAATCATACGCAGAAGTTTTTTGTGTATAATTTGGCGCGGTTGTTTGATGGGCATGTATGGTTTGAACGCCAGTAAGATGGTCAATGATTTGTTTTAGATGCCGTATCGGTATTACGGTAATTCCTTCTACCAAGCTGGCCTCGGCCGCGTTTGCTTCTGGTAAAAAGATTTTTTTTAAACCTTGGTTTTTGGCAAATAGAGCAATTGGCAAGGCTCCGTTTATGTGGCGCACACTACCATCAAGCGCCAGTTCCCCAACAAAAAGCGCATCATTAAGATCTGCCTCTATTTTATTGCTCACCACAATAAGCCCAACTGCCATAGGCAGATCATAAGCCGGACCCTCTTTGTGCGTATCAGCTGGCGCAAGATTAACCAGAATACGAAAATTAAACGGATAGGTGAAACCCGAATTTTTGAGAGCTGAATAAATTCTGTCTTTTGCTTCGTGTATAGAGGTGTCTGGCAGTCCAACAACCGTAAATGCAGATTGTCCTTTATGTATGTCAACCTCTACATCCACCGGCATACATCCAAGTCCGGCTGGTGCAGCCGAGTGTAATTTAAAAAACATATATACCACATAGTATATATGTTTAGATATAAAATCTAAATAAAATTACACAGATGCTGTATGTCGTGGGTGAGAAAGATGAAGTATATACAAAATAAGACCAAAGACAATCATTAAATCGGCAATATTTATAACAGCTGTGCCAAGAAGTATATAGTCTATAACCGGTCCGTAAACAATGCGATCAAAAGCATTTGAAAGCGCGCCAAGAATAGTATATATGCATCCGGTAGCGAACATGTATGAAGGAGTATTCTTTTTTAATTCTCGCAGCAGCTGATAGATAACAATAGCCACGATAGGTATTGTAAATAGTAGGATGGTGCGGTTGCCGACAGGCAAGCTAAATGCCGCTCCCCTATTTAAAAATAATTCCCAGCCAATATAAGGGGTAACAAGTTTTGGTGAAGTGTATATATGAAGCGCAGTCCATTTAAGGATTTGATCTGCACCGAAAAAAAATCCTCCTGTAAGAAACGCAAGGAGGGTTTTTTTGTTTTTCATAATCGTAACAATGGGGCTGTCTTCTAGACTTCTTGGGTAATAGTTTTTTTGCAGCTCATGCAAGAGCTAGAGGTTGGACGAGCCAATAATCTTTTTTCTTCAATAGGGTTTTGGCAGTATTTGCAAATCCCATATACACCCTTTTTAAGCCTGTCTAACGCAGAGATAGCATCGCGTAATGATTTTTCCAAGTTTTCTTCTAAAGAAAGATTTACAACATAGTCGGCAACTTCAGCTGCATTCTCATCTTCTTTGTCGCCATAGTCTGGAAAAGTGCTGTCATAATCCCCTTCTTGGTCAGTTTTCTTTTTGGAAAATTTTGCCAGTTCTTTTTCCAGCTTAGCTTTCTCTTCAAGAAGATTAGCCTCAATTTGTTTGAGTAGCTCTGGTGAAAATTGTGATTTAGCTTTTGTCATATAGGTTCTGTCTATAAGGTTTATTATAGAGTGCTTTTGGGAAAAAATAAAGCAGTCGCCTGACTGTCTTTAAAATAAGTTCCCTCCTTCACGCTAAACCAATTGTAGCAACCGAAAGGTCTTTTGTCAATAAAAAAATAAAGGCGATCACCCTCTAGTTCAATTGATGGAATTGACTCAGAGGCGGATCGCCTTTGTAGCGATACTACGGAGGTGAGACATTTCCCCGAGGGGGAAAGATGTGCTACGAACCAGGGTAGTATAATTGACCTCAACCGCTTGTGGTCGTTGCCCAAGTGCCAAAGAGGCCATAAAGGCATTTGAGGCTAAGTAGGGTCGGCCGGGAAGAAGTTGGGCGTGCCATTGCCGTTCTGCGTTATGTTTGTGCAGAGAGCAGTTGTTCGCCCGCTTTCTAACGTACAGTTTGAGTGTCATAGGTGTGCTGAGGAGCACACAGTGTGGTGTAGTTGTTAAAAGAACTTACTACATAAGTAATGATATCATTTTTTTAAGGTTTTGTCAAACATTTGTATACACTAGTATACACAAATCAGTTTTGGCTAATATAAGGCATTTGCTATTTTATTTATCCACATTTGTACACAGTTATACCCAGATTTATCCACAGTTGTATAGACTAGTGTATACAAATATATATTTTTAATGTGGATATGTATGTTTATTGTTTTTTTACGGAATACGGCGGTTATACGCAAGTTTGCCGATATATATAAGAAAGATGGTTAGTATGTTCAAAAATTGGAGGGGCGGGGTAGGGGGCAGTATAGAGTATTTGGCTAAACTTAGGCAAGATTATATTATCACTCTCGTTGGGGGATTGACAAAATTCTGGTTTTGGTGTATAGTATGCTGTTGCTCTTTTAAAACTGAAACCACGTTTTGCCAGGGGAAAGAGATCCTAAAGTATAGGCTTTCTTTCCCCTCGGCAAACTATGCTGAGGCACTAAGGCCCGTGGCTCTGGAGAATCTCACAATGAACACCCGCAAGTCCGCGACCATCGCTTCGTACGCTCTCGTCCTCGTCATGGTGCTCGGTGCCCTCGTCCAGTCGGCTTACGCCGACATGGTGGTCGGCACCACGATCGAGGCGGCTGCCCCGTCCGGCACCGTCAAGGTCAAGCTGTGCAAGAGCGCGCGTTGCGAGAGGAAGGCCATGGATGCCATGGCTGACATCATCGTCAAGGCGAAGGATAAGCCCGTGTCGGGTCTCACCTGGGACAACTGCGCCAAGGCGCAGCCCAAGTTCGTCCGGCTGGCGCAGCAGCTCAATCCGGCCACCCTCGACGCCTTCATGAAGAAGAACGCCTGGGTCGGCGAGTGTGCGTTCTACGTACCGCCATCGGTCAATTTCTAGTTCGCCAGCCGAAGTGTTCGCACACCTCATTCCGAAGCAGCCGCAAGGTTCGCTTCGCATGCGGGAAAGGTTTCAGAGTAAAAGTAACAACTCTGAGGTCTCCACTGTATGTATGAATGTAAAATAATTATATTCATACATATGGAGATCTCAGAAAAAAGTTTTTAAAAACACTCCACTTTCGTGGGGTGTTTTTAGTTTATCTATTTTTTAACTTATATCCTGTATAGTATGTATGTTTTATAAAATACAGCTTGCGCGATTTGATTTTTATGATAGGATAATTTTATTCTTCATATTACTGGCGCGCTGTGCAAATTAATTTTTCTACTATGCAAAGGAGGGTTGCTCTCATTGTTATACTGCTTGGCAGTTTTTTTATTTTTCAAACATCATTTTCCGCCAACTCCGATGTGGTAATAAACGAAATCGGAGCCTATCAACCCAGCGGACATGAATGGATAGAAATTTGGAATAAAGGCAATGAGTCGGTTGATATGACTGGTTGGAAATTTTGGGAAAGTGAAACAAATCATAGTTTGTCGGTTAGTACTACCGATGCGGTGGTGGAAGCAGGGGAATATGCAGTTATTGTTCAGGATGCATTTAAATTTTTGTTGGATTATCCAAATTTTTCCGGATCGGTTTTTGATTCTTCATGGAGCAGTTTAAATGAAAGCGGAGAGATGGTTGGTCTAAAAGACGCGGAAGGAAATTTCACAGAACAATTCTCCTATGTTGCCGCGCCTCATTTTTCTTTGCAACGCATAGATCCATTTTTGGCAAACTATACCGCTGCCAACTGGAGTGAGCATGCAAGTGGTGATACCGTCGGGGCACTCAATGTGTTTAACACCCAAACCACCTCACCAACTTCCGATGTTGTTACCACAACCCAATCGTCACCTGATACTTCGGTAGAACCAACAACAGAACAGGTTCAGCAAATTGATATATCAGCAATAAAAATAAATGAATTTGTTTCAGATCCAGAAGAAGGAAATGAGTGGGTTGAGTTATATAATACGTCGCTGGTGCCAGTAGATATGGCAGGTTCTATGATTTGTGATAACCGAAACACCACTTCAACATGCAAAAAAATCTCGGGTAATGTAGGTGTGCATGGTTGGTTGTTTGTGGATTTGCAAACTAAAAGTTTTTTAAACAACGGCGGTGATAGTGTGATTCTTAAAAACAGCTTGGGCGCGCTCGTAGATAAAATAGAATACGAAGATGTGCTGGTGCCAGATCGCGGACAATCAACTGCGCGTACAGTTGATGGCGTGGATACGGACGGTGAATCCGATTGGGCGGCCACTAACCAGATTACGCCCGGCCTTTCCAATATCATTTCTGTTTCTGCTAGCTCTACGTCTGCGCCAAATACTTCCTCGACATCTTCCTCCAAAACTACCAAGAAAATCAGTTCTGTATTTGTCTGGAATGTATCGGTGCCGGTCAGTGCCGATATTGGTGAGCAAGTTATATTAAACGGAGAAAATGTAGCCGACCCTCGCGGTGGCAGACTTAGTTTTGTCTGGACGCAAGCAAACGGCGAGCGGTTTGTGGGGCCGGAATACGCGGTGCGTTTTGCCAGTTCAGGGGTTCGTATGGTTTCTTTGTTTGTTACCAGCACCAGCGGGTATGGTGAAGAAAAGAAATTTGAGATTACAGTTGATAGCGGTTTGAGTTTAAACGCTGATGTAATTATTTCTGAGATTTTTCCGAACCCTGACGGCGATGATGCGCGCGAGTTTATTGAATTAAAAAATAACTCTGCGGCGACGGTAGATTTAAGCGGATGGATGTTGCGAGCGCAAAATAAAACATATACTTTTTTGGATCATACTATTATCGCGCCATTTGATTTTTTGGTGTTTTACAAAAGCGCCACCAAACTTAATTTGGTAAACACGCATGCCAAAGTTGAGTTGCTTAACCGCGATAAGGCGTTGGTGGATTTGGTTAAATATGAAAAACCAATTTCGGGAAAGAGTTATGTGTTTACCGAACACGGTTGGCAGTGGGGTGAGGCAAGCCCAGGAGAAGCTGTGGCGAAAAGCACTGTTAGCGCGGTGGTAGAAAAAAATGCAAATACCTCGGTTAAAAAAGGCAGTGTAAAATTAACCGGAGCATTGGTAACAAATATTGCCGATGTTCGCGAAGCGGCCAAAGGGCAGCCAGCGCGTTTGAGCGGAACTGTTTCGGTAGAACCGGGAGTATTTGGCAGTCAGTATTTTTATTTGAATAACGAAACATCCGGCATACAAATTTATCAAAGCAAAAAAGATTTTCCACCGCTTAAGGTGGGGGATAGTATTACGGTGGTTGGCACAGTGTCGGAAGCCAATGGGATCAAGCGAGTAAATATTAAAAATAATGAAAGCGTTGATATTTTATCAACGCATAATAATGTGCCGGCGCGTGAGTTGCACCTTGATGAAATAGATGATGCTTTGTTGGGCGGTTTGGTGCAGGTGGAGGGAGAAATGACTGAAATAAAATCATCGTTTATGTATGTGGATGATGGGCTCGGGGAAGTGCAAGTATATTTCA
>CAZLNR010000004.1:37539-50811 GCA_964561035.1 uncultured Gammaproteobacteria bacterium
AAATCATCGTTTATGTATGTGGATGATGGGCTCGGGGAAGTGCAAGTATATTTCAAGAAGAATGCGGGGATAGACAAAAGCAAGCTAAAAGAAGGTGAGAGAGTGCGAGTAACTGGGATACTGGAAAAAGTAAATGGTAAATGGCAGCTGCTGCCTCGCGGTAATGAGGATATAGAACCGGTGCAGCCGGTGGAGGGCGAGGTGCTGGGAGAAAAAATTGCGGAAAACAAGCCGCGCCAGTATGGAGCCATAACATTTATTGGGCTTGGTTTATTAGCGGTGCTTTTTATAATAAAAACCAAATCCGAGCTGTTGGCTGTATTTCTAAAAAAAGCCGCTTCGGTGTGGACAAAAAAACCATAATTACACTCTTGATTATTGGTTTGTCTTGTGTTAATCTACTGCTACTATTTACAAAAATAGACGATGGAGAGGTGGCCGAGCGGTTTAAGGCAACAGTCTTGAAAACTGTCGCCCATGAAAGTGGGCCGTGGGTTCGAATCCCACCCTCTCCGCACCGATAAAAAATCGCTTTTATCTTGTATTTTAGAGAGCAAATTATACGGCTCTTTAAAGCTAAGACTAGCGATTTTTTTGTTTCTCATCGTAGCGTTCCAAAGTAATTTTTTAACAATTTTTTCTTGTTTTACATTTTTTGTATTTTCAAATTCTTTTTTGGCTTTAATTGGATATAAAAACACTTCTTTTATCCGTTCCAAAGTGATTTCATTATTAACGCTCTTTTTATGGTTTAGTTCGTCCAAATCTTTTTTAAGCTGTACTATTTCATTATCTAATTCAACAATTTTCAGATCATACACTTCCTTGGTCAGGTTGCCGTCTAGGTAGAGGTCTAAAAGCTTGTTTTTCCTGTCCTGTGCCTTTTTAAGCGTGCCGTTGAGATTATCACTGGCTTGGGTCAAATATCCGTCTATTTCGCCCAGTTTGGCCTTTTTGGCTTGGTAGCACATTTCAATTAGTCGTTCTTCGACCACCACCTCATCAAACGCTTTGGATAGTTCCTCTGTGACATCATTTTCTTTCAAATAAACTTTATGCTCATCACATTTGCCTTTGCCGTTGGTACAATAATAGTAAGTATGTTTGCCTTTCTTTTGAGTAGCCGTTAAAACACAACCGCAAGTATCGCATTTTAATATTCCTCGGTAAGTAAAATATATTTTTTGTTTTTTAGTATTGGCTTTTTTGTTTAATACTTCTTGAACTTTATCAAATAATTCTTTGGTAATTATCGGCTCATGATTACCTAAATATTGTTTGCCGTCTTTATTCATTATTCCGCAATAAAAAGAATCATAAAGTATTTTATGGATTTTGCTTTTATGGTATTTGTTGCCTGCCCGACTTCTAAAACCCTGCTCAAATAATATGTCAGAAATTTCCCTAACGCTTTTATTGCCCTCTTTGTAGAGTGTAAATATTTTTTTAATATATTTTGCCCTATCCTTGTCTTGCATAATACCGCCTTTGCCGTCATTCAAATATCCGAGAGGGGCAAGGTTAGGCCAGCCGCCTTTTTCGAGCTTGGTTAAAATGCCACGCTTTACGTTTTTAGATAAATCTAAAATGTATTGATTGGCCATTCCGCTTTCCACGCTAAACAATACGACATTATCCGAGGGCAAATATTGACGGTCAATCGTCTGAATAATTTTTATGTTACCCTGTTGTAAAAGCCATTGAATAGTTGCACTATCAATCGGGTTGCGAGATAGGCGGTCTATTTTCCAACAAAGAATACCCAGTTCATCATTTTTGTTTTGCTGTATCTGTTTAACCATTTCGGAAAACAGCGGGCGATTATCGGGTTTCTTCGCCGACTTGCTTTCGGTATAAATTTTAATTATTTCCAAACCCAAATTAACGGCCAACTTTTTCATTTCCGTAACTTGGCTTTCCAAAGACAAAATTTGTTTGCCCTTGTCCTCGCTCGACTTTCTGCAATACAAAATGTATTTCATATAAATAAGGTTAATAAACAAAAAGGGACGGCTCTTGGATTACCCAACGAAATACAGCAGGTGCTATATTTGTCGGCAAGAACCGCCCCTTACTGGGGACAAATATAAAAATAAAAGCACCTATTGTACATTTTTCGTCGGGTAATCGTTGATAGCTTATCATATTAAGGTATTTTTTCAAGTGTATAGGCGGAATAATCAACCTCGCCTGTATACTCGCTCTTAAAAGTTTTTTCAAAGATCGGTTTTGTCTGTTTCACAAACCGATTGAAAAAACTTATTGCTTTATCGCCAGTTAACTCAATCGGTCGCTGTAATGTCCGAGAACAAAAGAATTTCTTTTTTCTAAACATTCGTTTATCAAACATATCCTTACTCAAATACTTACAGAAATACGCCCCCATATTGGTAACTTGCTCAACCAGTTTAATTTTCACAAATCCATTTCGCCAATACTTAATCGCAAATTTTCTTTCCCACATAAACAGCTTTTCTTTGCTCGTATCTTTCGGCCCGAGGTTGCAAAGCAGGTGATAATGGACTGATCCACCCTCGGGCTTGCGTTCGCCAGTGCGGAAATAGAAATCACTTTGAAACTCATTAACGGCAATATATTGAAAATCAGGATATGCCCATAGTATGCGTTTTATAGCTCGGTCAAATAATCGGTTGGCTTTTTTTAGGTCGGGCATGGAATCGGCAAAGGTGAGTGTTAAAAATTGGTTTAAATGTGAGTTAGCGTTTACCAATCGCCTTATATTTGTCCTAGTCCGACAAATTGACGAGTGAGTTTTTTGGTTTTGTTCTTTCTTGGCCTCGGCTTGCTCTCGGTGCAATTTTTCTTTTTCTTCTTCACAACCCCACTCTTCCACAATTTCCGCCCAGTCCTCGGGGCTTATTTCTTCTTTTTTCTGTTCGTTTTGTTCGGTTGCCTCGGCCTCAATTTCTTCACGCTTTTTCTTTTTGAATCCACGCAAAATTTTCTTATCTTTGTAGCGATAGGTTTCAACTTCTTTACCACAGATAATTACTTTAAAATCGTATTGTTCAATCATATATATTATTTAGTAAATAATAAGAGTAGTCCTGTTTTTCTCGTGTAATATGCACATATAATCCAGTTAGTGAGTGAGCCTCGTTCTCGCCCTCGCCCAAATCAGGCAGGTTTGGGCGAGGGCGAGAAAACTTTAATCCGTTACTTCCTTGGTAAAGTATTTATTTTTTTGGTCTGCCCTGTCGGGCATTCCCAAAAAAATAAAATATCTTTTACCCAAAGAAAAGTTAATCGGGCGTTAAAAGATCTTCTACGGCCTCGTAAAAATCCGCTAAACTATCCAAATACAAGTCGGCGGTTTCGTCGGAAATCTCAACATGACATCTTTCTTTGAAATATGCCTTGCAGTCAGTCCGTAATTGTTCGGGGTATGTAAACACAAAAAAACCGTACAAAAATTATGCGGTAATTGTATAAAAAAAGACTTCCATGATTATCCATGGAAGCTTTGGTGGAATTTTTAAAAGTGTTTGTTTAAGCCACTTCTAAGATGTAGTTTGGTGGAATATTTAGCCTATAAAGGGTAGATATTCGAGATTGATTTTTACATTGCCAGTTTTATTGGTGGTAAAAATGAGGAAGTCGTTGATTTGTGCATCTTCTCGGATTTTTTCTTGCAATCGTTCGCAGGCACTATAATATTTTTTCCAGTCGGTTGTGCTGTCATAGTTTAACTCTCGCAGTTTTTCCTCGGCAATATCCTTGTAATATATTTCTTCGGCTTTGTCTTCATGATCAAATAAACATTCCAAAATATAATGTTCTAGTGGCAGATCGGCCTTGCGTTTAATTTTTACTTTTTTGCCTTTGATATATAAAACGCTGTTTTCTTTGTCAAAAAATATTTTGTCCGATTTGTGGTCTTTCAAAAAAGTTAATTCGTCCAAATATTCCATTATATCCTCATGCAGGGTATAGAACATGAAATCAAAAAACTTGCGGTATTTTTTAGTAAAATTATCGTCAATAACTTCCTTAAATTTTACTTGTTCTTTGTTCCTGTACTTTTTCATTAGTTCGGCGATAGAGTACAACATAATATACGGCCAAACCACATCAACCGAGCTAAAAATATTATCCAAATCTTTTGTTAGTTCGTCGTCTGAACATTCTTTACCATTCAACGCTTTGCTTTGGTTTATGTCCAACAAGCCCTTTTCCTTTATTTTATTAAATTCTTTAATCTTGCCTTTCAGTACAGGGCTTTTCAGCTTCTCCATGTAATCATAAATATGCACAAACAGGTTGAAGTTGCGTGTTTCAGCCTCAAAAGACTGATAAATATTTTTCAGCTCTTGTTTTAGCGTTTGTGGGTTAGTTTTGAAGAAATTTAGCATATTCTTGGATAGCTATTATATCATGGTTGAGGTCGTCGGTAAATGTCTAAATTTTGGTTGACTGGTGGGCTAAAACGGCCTATACTAGACCACAGCGTTTACCCATTTTTTAATAATATTATGGACAAAAAGATTTTGGAACATTACTTAAAGTTTAGCACTTTCACTAACCCAGGTTGTTACAAAGATTTTTTGAAAAAATTACCTGATGACGTTAAAGAACTTGGTAATCTGATAAGCCACCAAATTATTCATCGTGTAACATTAAAGGACGGAAACACAAAAGCCAACAGTGATAAGAAATATGGGGATATGGAAAAATTCCCATGGTATAGATTGAGATGTGAGGACGGAGTTTTAACAAATACAGTGGCCATGGTTGCCGAATTACTAAGGCTCGACGGTAAGGGCTTCTTGCCAGATAGAAAGGTTGAAAATAAGATTGTTGTAACTTGTAGGTATGTAGCCATACTAATGGCTTCAATTCTAAAATCAAAAGGCATTCCTTGCCGTGTTCGTTCTGGTTTTGCACCATATTTTTTTAAAGGTAGTTATGATCATTGGATAAACCAATATTGGGACAAAAATAAAGAAAAATGGGTTACTTTTGATGCCGACGGATTCTTTGAAGGCTTCTTAAAATTTGACCAGTATGACATACCAACAGAAAAATTTGATTGGTCTGCTAATACTTGGCTTGGAATACGAAACGGCCAACTCAAAGCCGATAATTTTATCAACGCTGGCGGTTTTAACGGCTTAATGCCTGTGATGTGGGAGTTGTTTTATGATTTCCACTGCCTAATGAATAACGAAATTACTTATACTCAAATGCCGAGCTATGTGCATTCAAAATTTGATAAACTAACTGAAGCAGACTTTAAAGAACTGGACGAATTGGCAAGGTTAATGCTAGACCCCGATAACAATTTTGACGAACTTATTGAAGTCTGGAACACAAAAAAGAAATTCAGAATTTTGAACGATACACTTATTGGAGATGTTGACCATATATGAGTACTAAAATTACCTATTTTGTTCACGGCACTACAACCGACAATGAAAAAGGGCTTGCGACAGGTTGGGAGCAAGGCGAACTCTCGGCTTTAGGTATAGAACAATCCAAAAAATTGTCGATTCTTTTAGAAGAAAGCAATTTGGATGTAATTTTTTGTTCTGATTTGAAAAGAGCGATTGATTCAGCAAATTTGGCTTTTGGTGATAAATATAAAATTATCACCGACAAACGATTAAGAGAGGCCAATTATGGCGATTTTACTTTGGGTAAAGAGTTTAAAGACGAATTAAAAAATTATATTGATAAACCGTTCCCAAAAGGTGAAAGCTATAAAGATGTCGAAAAAAGAATGAGAGATTTTATCGATTTTTTAAAAGAAAATTACAATGGCAAACATATTGCAATAGTTGCTCATCAAGCCCCACAATTAGCCCTAGATGTAATTTTGGGCGGTAAAACATGGGAGCAAGCCATAGATCAAGATTGGAGAAAGAAAAAGGCTTGGCAACCAGGCTGGAATTATTCAATAAATATATGACAAACGAACAAGAACAAAAATTGATATTGGCGACAGAAGAGGGGCTTAAAAATGCCTATACGAAAAATTATAATAAAGACTCCCGTGTTGGTGCTAGTGTTTTAACTGACAAAGGAAATATTTACTCTTCAGGTAATTACACCTCTGATACAGGATCATTAACTTTGCACGGCGAGCAAGCCGTTCTTGCGCATTCAGCCTCTCATGGTGAATATGGTATCGTAGCTATTGCCATAGCTGGGAATGAGAGGGCTTTATCTAAAAATCATAATCAGACTATTTATCCTTGCCACATGTGTAAACAGTTGGTTTGGGAAAGTTGTTTAAAATCTGGGATAAATACAGAGATTTTGCTTGTTCAAAATGGTAAAGTGGTAGAAAGAATGTTTATCAAAGATATAATGAATTATGCTTGGCCAAACGGATAATTTTTTTCATTAAAAACAAACTTATATGAAATTACTGCTTACATCTGCTGGGTTAAAAAATAAAAAGGTAACTGATTTTTTTTCTTCAATTTTACCTAAAGCACCTAAAGATTGTTCGATAATAATGGTTGCTTATGCTCTTAAGCCAGAGGAACAATTTTACATAGATGAATCAAAAAAAGAATTGGTTGATTTGGGTATAAACGAAATAACAACCTTTAATTTAAAGGAGGAAAATTTTAATTTGTTACAGACTTTTGATATTATTTATGTTTGTGGAGGCAATACTTTTGCCATTCTAGATCGTATGAGGAAAACGGGTATTGATAAATACATTATTGAAAAAACTAGGAATGGCAACTCGCTTTATTTTGGTGTAAGTGCAGGTAGTATCATTGCTGGACCAAACTTATTTACCGCAGGGTGGGGAAGTGAGGGAGATAGTAATAAAGTTGATTTAAAGGATTTAAGTGGTTTTAAATTTACCGACATATCTATCCTTCCACATTTTAAGTATCAACTTGCTGAAGAACTGGAGAACTTAAAGAAAAAAGTTGATTATACAGTTATTGGACTGACAGATGAAGAGGCAATCTATATTGATGATGTCGGACATACAGTTATACGCTAGACAAGACTTGTACAATTGGCTACACTATTTATTATTAAATACGTTCCAACATCGTCCCAGCCCTTCCGCACTGAATACTTAGTATCGGAAGACCCATGTCCTTATGGGAGTGATGTAGCCTCAGCCGCTTGCTAGGCTTTTTGCTATTTTAGGTGTATCCTTAATTTATTCCTAACTTAAAACTGGGTATGAATTTTATATTTCCTAAACCTCAAAACGAAGCTATTTTTGAAGATATGGTATGCGACATCTTTTCTCGTCTTTTGGCCAATCCCAATCTACAAAGATATGGGCGCAGAGGTCAAAATCAACAAGGGTTAGATATCATTGGTGGGATAGCAGGTCAAGATTATTTTGGGGGCAATCTAGTTGGCATCCAATGCAAGAATCATACAGGCACTGTAAACCCTAAGAAATTACGGGATGAATTGAAAAAAGATTTGGAGAGTTTTGATAAATCTAAAATTCCTATAAAAAAGTTTTATTTTATTACTAGCGCAGAAAATGATAAAAATTTAAAAAAATTTGTTTTACAAATAAACAAAAATCGTAAAAAAGACAAAAAAAGCATCGTAATAGTCCAGTTCTGGGACTTCATCCAAAGTGAAATACAGAAATATCCAGATTTACTTTATAAATATTTTACCAAGTTTCTTCCATCTGAAAAAGGAGAGGACGTTGTGATTCCTGATTTAAAAAAGAAAAATAAATATACGCTAACCTTGGTACACTCGGATTTATTAAAGACAGAATCCCTTAATGACATTTCGTTAAAATTGAATGAAGTTGTCAAAAATAATTTACACGGGATTGAAAGAAAAGACGGTTATAATTTATATATAGGAATTTCAACGAAAAGCGATGTTAATTTTGAAAATTTAGTTGATTTAGATATAAATTATGGCAGTCTGTTTAAGACAGAAAAAGATTTAACCGATCAGTTTAAAAAGATTTGTATCTCCCTTAAAGGATTGGCTGCAATTATTAATAAACCGGGCTTTACTGAAAACATTGTTTTATATATTGATGCAGAAATAAGCCTCGCCTTCTTAATTGGACGAATATTTAGAAAATTTAAGTTTAATACTAAGATAATATTCAAAAATCAGGTTTGGAGCACTTCTCCCGAAGACACAGTATATGTAAACCCGGAGATAATTCAAGAATTTCCTAAAGTTAATAATAAAAAGAATCAAACAGCAGTTTTTATGTTGGAAGCCCTAGATAGGGGAAAAACAGATTTTAAACAGAAGGTAATTAGTAATATAAAAAAATTAGGACTCAACCCTGGAATAATTACATCCTTTAAAATTAAGGGGGACAAAATAAAGAACGCTGCCCAGGCCTGGTCAGTATCAAAGGAAATAGCCAATAATATTAATCAGCTAGAAACTTGGGGTGTAAAAAATATTCATCTTTTTATTGCCGCCCCAAAAGCATTGGCGTTCCTAATCAGTTATATGCTAAATACTTTGAATAGTACCCTCCATCTTTATTTTTTGGATAGTAAGCGTAAATTATATTTACGATCATCTATTATTAACAATAAACTATTTTAATTATATGGCTATACTTAATCCATGCTTTGAAGAGTTAATTAGTGCGATCGAACCAGATAAAGAAATAAAGGAGTATGCGCAAGAAGCGCACGCTCCTGTCCGCGATTATTTAAAACAAGATCCTGATTTTAAAGATTTTTTTATAAACTCTTTTCTTTACGGATCATATAAAAGATCAACCGCAGTTGGTGATATAGAAGATATCGATATAGCTGTGATAACAAATTTTGATCCTAACGATCAATCCCACACACCGTCGGAAGTTTTAAGGAGGTTAAAGAAAGCCTTAAATAATTACTATGAAATTGAAGATAATACTGAATATCAAAGAAAATCTATCAAAGTAAAGGATGCTCTCCCTGAGAATCAAGAGACTGAGATATCGCTTGATGTTATTCCTGCAATTGCTCCAAACGGTGAAGACGATGTATTGTTAGTCCCTGATAGAGAACTAAGAAAATGGGTCTCAAGTCATCCTAAAGCGCACTTAGATTATGCGACTAACCTGAATAAAGAAAATAATAGCGGTGGTCGATATATTCCATTGGTGAAATTAATGAAATGGTGGTGGAAATATCAAAGCGAACAAACTTGGCCACAAAAAAAACATAAACCAAAAGGGTTCTGGGTAGAATGTTTAACTGGTCTATGTTTCGATCCCAGTAAAGAAGATTGGGCCGAACATTTTATATTTGTTCTAGAAAATATCCTTGCCAAATATGGTGATTATTCTATGGTACCTGATCTCCCCGACCCAGGTCTTTCTGGTAGCTCAATTAAAACTAGTATGACGGCCAAAGAATACCAAGAGTTTATAGAAATAGTAGAAAGTAATCTTAGAGAAGCTCGCAGGGCATACGCTGATACAAATAAACTTACGAGCTCAGTACTATGGCAAAAAGTTTTTGGTAAAAATTTTCCTCTAGCCGAAGATGATGTTGAGCCATTTGTTAATGTTCCAGTGCCATCTAGGCCTGGACCATTAGCTCCCCCTCTTCCCCCTAGACCTAGAGAAGTAGGTTGATATCTTATATGCCACAACCTTGGTGGGAGCGTTGGCCAAACATATTAGAGTTTGAGCTAGCAGAATTAAAAAAGAATGGAATAGAATACGATTTTAATACTACTGCCTTTGAAAAAGGTGAGTTGGTTTTAAATCTAGCTGTAAAAATTAATGGTAAACCTTTAAAGCTAAAAGCGTGCTTTCCTGATCTTTATCCACTTTTTCGTTTTGAAGTTTATGCACCTGATTTGGATTTAGAAAAACACCAAAACCCATTTGAAAAAAATCTATGCTTAATTGGTAGGTCTAGTGCTAACTGGAATCAAAATGAAGATACTCTTGCTAAATTTATTACAGAACAACTACCTAAATTACTCGAGTCTGCACAGGATGGCAATGAAAATCTTGAAGAAAAGCAAGGAGAGCCATTTAGTGAATATTACCCATCTTCCGGAGGAATGGTACTGATTGATAGTGCTTGGCATGTTGATAGTAAAGCTAATCAAGGCACTATTATGATTGGTATGGATAGAATCTTTGGAATACATAGAATAGCAGTGACCGAAATTAAAGATTCCGCGGGGGGTATTTTGGCTAGATCTAGTCCAGCTATAGAAAGAATCTATCCTGAAAAAATTGAAATTGAATGGGTGCGTAGTAAGGAGCCTCTAAAAATAGGTAATGCAGAAAGTTTTTTTCAGATTGTAGCTAAAGAATTTCCTGCTATTAGACAAGATTCTTGGAAATACTACGATCCTAGATCAAAAACTCACCATAATATTATCGGAATTCTATTTCCAGAAGAAGTTAAGTATAAGACTTTTGAAGATGGATGGGTTTTTATTTTAATACAAAAATCACGTCAGTCCGGCGGAAAGAAGAAATGGAAGTATGATTTTCATTTTATGAAAACAGGAAGGGCAGGAATTAAAGATATGCAAGAGAGGGTGCCTCAATTAGCTTTCCTTCAGCATAAAAGCATAGGAGTAGTTGGTTTAGGAAGTATCGGAGCGCCAAGTGTTATAGAACTTGCAAAGTCAGGCATTAGAGAAATTAGAACGTTAGATTATGATTATGTTGATGCTGGAACTACAGTACGATGGCCCCTAGGCTTTTCAGCTCTGTCCGTACAAAAAACAGATGTGCTAAAATCGTTTATATCAATTAATTTTCCTTTTACTATTATTGCTCCTTATAATCTTCGTATCGGCGCTGTAGGTAGTAAGCAAATGGAAGTTTTAGAACAATTTTTATCTGGCGTTGATCTTATCTTTGATGCGAGTGCGGAAATTGGAGTGCACAACCTGCTTTCTACTCTTGCTAGAGAACGTGGAATTCCTTACATTCTTGCGTCAGCTACTCCAGGGGCATGGGGTGGTGTAGTGGCACGTTTTCTAGAGGGTAAACCTTGTTGGTATTGCTTTGAAAAAGCAAGAACCGAAGGAAAAATACCAATTCCACCTGAGGACGATTCTGCATACGGAAAGGTTCAACCGGCTGGTTGTGGTAGTCCAACTTTCACCGGCACCAGTTTTGATTTACAAGAAATTTCCTTAGCAGCCGTGCGTATGATCGTTAGTACGTTATCGGGTAGTATTGTAGAAAATTATCCGGATAGTCATTGGGATATCGCCATGCTTGCATTACGAGATAAAAATGGTATTTTCCCACCTAAATGGGACATAATTAAGCTTTTATCATACCCTGAATGTATATGCGCAAAAAAGTTATAAATTTATTTATTCCAGAAAGAATTTATAAAAATATGGTAGGGCTTGCTAATAATTTTTACCCTAAAGAAACGGGCGGTGCTTTAATGGGATTTTATTCCAATAAAGATGTAGTTGTCGTTACAGATTTAATAGATTCTGGTCCAGATGCAGTCCATAGTGTTAATTCTTTTACTCCCGATTATGAATTTCAAGAAAAACAAATTGCTACATTATATGCAGAGTCAAATCGACTACACACCTATTTGGGTGATTGGCATTCTCATCCAAATGGGAGTGCTTCGTTAAGTTATAAAGATCAAGATACATTGAGAAGAATTGGGACTTTTTTAAAAGCACGAGCACCACTTCCAATTATGTTATTATTAGCTGGAAAAAAAGACAGTTGGGAACTAAAATCCTGGCAGCTTAAAGCTCAAAAGATATTTGGACTATTTGTAAAATCTAAAATAGATACAGTTGAACTAAATATTGTAGTTTTTAAAAAGTCGTAACTACCACTACTCCTTTCACTATATTAATTTTTGATTTAAAACACCCTATCAATTCTCGTTTCTCTTCATTCGTCCCCTCCTTTAAAATATACTTGGCATATGTTTTTAGATCTATGTCTTGGTGCTTAGCTTGCGAATTGCCTATCCCCAATACCCCTCGTTGGAACTTATTAAACCGTTTTAGTTCTTCTTCAAATTTATATTGCATCTGCGAGTCGTTAAATTCAATTTGATCCAATAATTTAACGAGTTGTTCAACCAATTCCTCTTCCCGCATGTACTGATTTTTACAGTGCCTGTCCTTTGCCCTACCACACCCGTAGTATATATACTTGGCAACCGTACCATCTTTCAGTTGTTTATATTTTTCTTCGGCGGAAATCATTGATTCGCAAAGTCCGCAGGTCATAAGCTTGGTAAAGGCGAATTCATGATTTTGTCTTTGTATATTATCTCGTTTTAAATGCTCCTGTACTTTATCAAATACCTCTTTAGAGATTATCGGTTCATGTTTTCCGTTATACCAATTACCGGAGTTCCTCGGGTATTCAAACACCCCATAATACAAGGTGTTAGTTAGTAGCCGGTAAATATTGCTGACCGATAAATTATGATTGCCGATAGTTTTAAAATTTAACTCAAACCTTAGCCAGTGGTATATCTTTCTTCCCGACCATTGCTGAAAGGCAACTTTTTCAAATACTTGGCGTACAATGGGCGCACGCTGTGGGTCTTGGATTATCTGACACTTTTTATCCATGATTTTTTGGTTTAGATACCCCACCGGAGCCATGCCCGGCCATAACCCCATTTCCACCCTGGCACGTAATCCTCGCTTCACATTGATACCTCTGTTATCATTTTCAAGTTTTGCTTGGCTTCCCAGTATCATTAAGAGGAACTTTTCATTCGGGTTGTTACTGAATCGTTGTCCGTAAGTTCTTATCTCTGCTAGAGCGCCCGAATCCATTAGATCTACTATTTTTCCAAGATCACCGGCATTTCTTGATATTCGATCCGGTGCCCAGGTCATAATGCCATTAAACTTTTCTTGCTTTATTTCTTCCACGATTTCATTAAAGACCGGTCGAGTGCCTGTTTCCTTGGCTGAGTGGGATTCTCGTTTTATAGTAACTATTTCCAGTTTTTCCCTTTCAGCCAATTCCAACATTTCTTTAATCTGCGAGTCTATAGAAAGTACTTGCCGCTCTTCTGACTCAGTGCTTTTTCTGGCATAGAGGCAGTACCTTACTTTAACCGGCACTACTTGCTGTCGCTGCATTATATTCGTTTCAAATTCTTTGGTTGCTTTTTTCATACAACCTAATTGATGACGCAACCTTTTTGATTAGTCTAGTCCCCCTGTAGGTAAACTGTTGGTAACTCCACTTCGCAAACCCCCATATCTAAGCTAGTATGTGGTTGATTTCTAGAAATCCCCATGGTAAAATCTCTTTAACAATTTAGGCCGAAAGGCAAGATGTCCTAACCCCAGAGT
>CAZLNR010000005.1:0-47081 GCA_964561035.1 uncultured Gammaproteobacteria bacterium
ATAATTTTACCGCTAAAATTGGTGAAAAGATTTCTTTGCGCCGTTTTGCAGTGGTAGAAAAAACAGATGCTGATGCCTTTGGTGCATATTCGCACTTGGGTGGTAGAATTTCTGTTTTGGTAGTTTTGAAAAACAGCACTCATGCTGGTTTGGCTACCGATATCGCCATGCATGCAGCTGCTTCAAATCCAAAATATATTAGCCGCGATCAGGTGCCCGCTGAAATTGTAGAAAAAGAAAAAGAAATTTATACCGAACAGCTTAAGCAGCAAGGCAAGCCGGAAGCGGCTATTGCCAATATTTTGAAAGGCAAACTTGATAAATATTACAGTGAAATTTGCTTGCTTGAACAAGCGTTTATCAAAGATGAAGAAAAAACCATTCAAAATCTCTTGGGTGAGCAAGTGGCTATATCTCAAATGCTTCGTTTTGAATTGGGAGAAGGATTGGAAAAAGCCGTAACCGATTTTGCAGCAGAAGTGGAAGCTCAGTTGAAATAGAAATCTCGTAATTTTAACCAAAATACCCGGCCATTGCGCCGGGTATTTTGTTCTTGTATTATATGGCAGAACTTTGGTATACTCTACTCACAGATTCAATATATTTTTATGACTACTCTTATTGTTCATAGGCAGAGAATAGGGCCAGTGCTCGGCAGACACCCATGGGTGTTTTCTGGCGCGTTAAAAAATATTCCAGATGGTTTGGCAAGCGGCACGCCCGTGAAGCTTGTAAATAAAGAAGGCGGTTTTTTGGCGCAAGGATATTTTAATTCATATTCACAGATCGCGGTTCGTTTGTGGAGCTGGGATGAAAACGAAACTGTTGATGAAAAGTTTTTTGAGAAAAAAATTAGCGATGCCTACGCGCTGCGAAAACAGCTGGTGGCAAGTAAAAAAACCGATTCATATCGCTTGGTGCATAGTGAAAATGATTTGTTGCCCGGTCTTATCGTTGATAAATATGGCGAGTATTTGGTTTTGCAATTTCATACAACTGGTATAGAGTTTTGGAAAGATGCCATTGTTAAGGCGCTCAAAAAAGTGCTTGAACCAACAGGTATATATGAGCGGTCGGATGTGCGCACGCGCGGCATAGAAGGCGCTGAGAAAAAAGCTGGTTTGTTGTTTGGTAAAGTGCCGGAACGCATAAAAATCTCTGAGAATGGTTATAAATTTTGGGTAGATGTCATGGGCGGCCAAAAGACCGGTTTCTTTTTGGATCAGCGCGATAAGCGGCAGGCGCTTGCCAAATATGCAGAAGATAAAACCGTGCTTAACTGCTTTTCGTATTCCGGCGGTTTTAGCGTGTACGCGCTTGGCGCCGGGGCAAAGCATGTGGTAAGCGTGGATGCGTCCGAAAGCGCTTTGGAGTTGGCGGTAGAAAATGTAAAGCTTAATAAGCTAGATGTTAAAAAATGCGACTTTGTCTGCGGTGATGTAAAACAATACTTGTTTGATGCCAACCAGGAAGAAAAGAAGAAGTTTGATGTAATAGTCCTTGATCCGCCAGCCTTTGTCAAAGACAGGCATAAAGTAAAAGAGGGTTTGATGGGTTATAAAAAAATAAATGAAATGGCCTTGCGCATTTTGCCATCTAACGGCGTGCTGGTTTCCGCGTCTTGTTCGGCGCACGTTACCTTGTCTGATTTTAGATATATGTTGTCCGAATCCGCCGGCCATACCCGCCGCAGTTTGCAGGTTTTGGAAACCTATACACATGGCATAGATCATCCCGAACTCGTTTCGTTTATGGAAGGGGAGTATCTCAAATGCGTGTTTGCGAGAGTGGTATAGAAAAGATATTGTTTACTTGTTATCTAAATTAACCTAATCTTACAGTATGCATAAGTCAAAAGAATATGGTTTAAATTTGTCTGATCACAAAGAGGCGGTATCAGGTATATTTGGAACATTAAATTCCAGAGAGTATATTGAAAGAAAAAAAATATGGTTAAAAATTTTGCCGTTTTTATTTCTAGGTCTTTTTTTGCTTGTTATATATGGAGCGAGCAGTTTAGGCTTATTAGGAGACAATCAAGCTTATCCAAGTTTATCAAAATCTATTACTATTATTTGGTTCGGGTTATTTTTTCCATACATCGGCCTGTTTAGCCTTATTTTTTATATAGAAAAAATAATTTGGTCTCAATCTTTTTTTGATAAAAAAAATCTATCTCCAAATGACAGCTGGAATATAGCAAAAAAAATATTTTTACCCTATCTCAGTTTATGTACAGCGGTTTTTCTCCGCTACGCGTTATTACCGTTGATTTTATTTTATTTGTTCCTCTCTCAAGTTGCCGCCCCTCTTGCTGATACGGCGCTTGTAATTAAAGATTATCTGCCCTTGATAGGTATGATGCTAGCATTATCAATGGGGATTTATCTGTTGTTTATGTTAAAGCCGGTATTCAAATTTTTGCCATTTATTTTTTTAGATACATATGGTACGGATGAATTTTCTTATTCTAGCATTCTTAGAGAAGTTAAAAAATTTACAAAAATTGCAAATAATAAAAAAGATATTCGCGGCTTATCGCAGGAAGTTGTTGAGGAGTTTGGAGCGATTGCTTCGGCAAAAAATCAAAAATTTATAGGATTTTCAACGAGTGTAGAAAATGATTCAGAGGCAAGAAAAAAACTTGCTTGGAATGAGGTGCAAGGGGAAAGGTTGGGTTCTCCGGGTAGAGTTCCTTCTTTAACACAGATTATCCCCGGCCATATAGCGTATAGGTCAGTTAAAGCAAAGTTATATCCTGCACAAAATCGAGTGAATGAGAATTTATATAAATTGTAATGTGTTTTTTGTGGGTTAGTATGAGCGTTTGCACTTAGTTTTTTAAAAAAAGTAATCAAGCCGCATATTTGCGAGAGTGGTATAAAACCGCTATAATAATTTATATATGAATAACAGATTAATTGGTCGGGCAGCGGTTCATGCCGGTTTGGCGTTTGCCTATATTGTGTGCATTGCGCTCGGTTTGCGGTTTACTGCCAAAGATGCATTTAGCAGTGTGCCGGATTTTTTTGCCCCGATTATTATGTTGACCTTACTTGTGTTATCGGCGGCGGTAATGGCAGTGTTAGTTTTTGGCAAGCCGGTTTTATTGTATTTAGATAATCAAAAGAAAGATGCGGTAACCTTGTTGTTTTATACGCTTGGCTGCTTGGCCGCTATTTTTGTTATTACCGTGTCAGTTATTTTAATGATTTATTAATTTAGATTAGTAAATATTATGGAAGAAGCAAGAGAGGTCGAGCTTAGCTTTCCGGGTTATAAAGAAACAATGCAAGAGATAGGAACGCAGCTCAGCCTTAGAAAGAAAATATTACTAAAAAGAATTTTATTTTTGATTTGGCCGCCGTTAATAAGTGCCATTTCTTTGGTTACTATTAACGAGGCGTACCAGTCTGGTTGGCTGCAAACAAACTGGAAACATACCAACTTACTTTTAGGCGCAGCTGGTTTTTGGTTGATTTTTTCCCTTTGCTATTACTATTTTTTTAGTTTTATTTTTGATATAGAAAAAATAATCTGGGTCGATTCTTTCTTTGATAAAAGAAATTTAGACCCCAAAGATAGCTGGAGAATTGCTAAGAAATTATTTTGGTCATACTTTAGACTACGACTGGTAATTTTTGTGCGCTATATTTTGCCAGCCGCAGTTTTATTTTATATGTATCTTTTTCAGGTGCTTCTTCGATTTATAGGAAATAATATTATTAACGATGACTACTTGGCATTAGGATCAATAGTAGCTTCTTTAATTATCGGAATATATTTTTATTATTTACGAGTTATTTTACGGTATGTTCCGTTTATTTTTCTAGATAGGCACGGAACAGATAATGTTTTTTACTCTGGATTATTTAAGGAAATGAGAGAGCTTAAAAAAATAGAAAGTACTAAAACACATACTCGCGCTCTGTTAGCTCATCTATTTTCCGATGTGGTCAACGAATTAGTGTCGGCTAGTTTAATCAGAACACAAAGGCGTTTATCATATTTTGGATTGCCTGGTAAAATTGCTGGGGTGAGTGTCCGAATGTTTGGCGAAGAAACCTCTCGTCAAGTTACTTCTGTAGGTAAGAGTATCGCGGTGTATTTGCTGTACCGTTTTGTTAGGCAAAAGGTGTATGGGCAAGCTCAGCATATTAATGAGAGTTTATATAAGTTATAATTAATTTTTTTAGAGTTATATATGAATATTGCAATTAACGGTTTTGGCAGAATTGGCCGTCAGGCATTTAAAGTCGCTTTTGCTAAAAAACATAAAATTGTCGGCATTAACGACCTAACCGACACTAAAACTCTGGCTCATTTATTAAAATATGATACCGCGTACGGCACCTATGACATGCCGGTAGAATACGATGAAAAAAATTTAATTGTAAAAGGCAAAAAAATTCCGGTGTTTGCTGAAAAAGATCCAAGTCTTTTGCCATGGGCAAAATTGAAAGTAGATGTGGTCCTGGAATGCACAGGTAGATTTACCGATAAAGCTGGTGCTGAGCAGCATGTAAAAGCTGGTGCTAAAAAAGTAGTTATCAGCGCGCCAGCCAAAGGCGGAGATGTGCCAACTTATGTGCGCGCGGTCAACTGCGCCAAGTGTAAAAAAGAAACAAGCAAGGTTATCAATAATGCTTCCTGCACCACAAATAGTATTGGTCCGGTAATGGCAGTCTTAAACGAAAAGTTTGGTATTGAAAAAGCCATGATGAGTACTGTGCACGGTTATACTGCTGATCAGAATTTACAGGATGGCCCGCACAAAGATTTGCGCCGTGCCAGAGCTGCTGCCGAAAATATTGTGCCAACCACCACTGGCGCCGCCATTGCGGTTACCGAAGTTATTCCTGCTATACAAGGCGTGTTTGATGGGTTGGCGTTGCGTGTGCCGGTGCCAACAGTTTCGTTATCCGATATGACGGTGTTGCTAAAGAAAAATGTTACCAAAGAAGAAATTAATAAAGCCTTGATTGACGCAAGTAAAACAGAGCGTTTTAAAGGAGTGCTTGGCACTACCACTGAACAATTAGTGTCTTCCGATTTTATTGGTAATACCAATTCTTCTACGGTTGATCTGAGCTTAACAAATGTTGTGGGAGGAAATTTGGTAAAAGTCGTTGCCTGGTATGATAATGAAGTGGGCTATGCAAATAGATTGGTGGAAATTGCGGAGATGTATAATTAAAATCAAAATTAACATTTAATATGCGTATTCTTTCAACCGAAACAACAGATAAGGTAGGGCAGGAGGTGTTGCTTAAGGGCTGGGTAAACGCCCGCCGCAATATGGGTAAGATTGTCTTTTTGGATTTGCGCGACCGAAACGGTATTGTGCAGGTGGTAGGTGTGCCGAGCGAACTAGATGAAGCTTCAAATGAACTTCTTAAAGATGTTCGCCCAGAATGGGTGTTGCAAATTAAAGGTATTGTAAAAGAACGCGGTGAAAAACAAAAAAATCCGGATATGCCAACTGGCACCGTTGAAATTTTAATGAAGGAGCTTGTCGTGCTTAATACCGCCGAAACTCCGCCTTTTGAAATAGATAAAGACACAAAAGGTATCAATGAGGAGTTGCGCCTTAAATATAGATATTTGGATTTACGCTCCGAAAGAATGTTAAAAAACTTAGTTTTGCGCGATAAGGTAGAAACTTTCTTCCGCGAATATTTGCATGCCAAAAATTTTATTGAAGTTGAAACGCCAAATTTAACTAAAGGCACTCCGGAAGGATCGCGAGAATTTTTAGTGCCATCTCGCGTGCACTCTGGCAAGATGTATGTATTGCCACAGTCACCGCAACAGTTTAAGCAATTGCTTATGGTGGGCGGTGTAGAAAAATATTTTCAAGTTGCCCGATGTTTTCGCGACGAAGATCAGCGTGGTGATCGTCAGCCGGAGTTTACACAATTGGATTTGGAAATGAGTTTTGTAGAACAAGAAGATGTGCTTAATCTGGTTGAAGGTATGATGATAGAATTGGTTGCCAAAGTGGCTCCAGAAAAAAAGATTCAAACTGTGCCATTTCCACGAATTTCTTATAAAGAAGCGATGGAAAAATACAACAGTGATAAACCGGATTTGCGTGAAGACAAAAATGATCCAAACTTGTTTGCGTTTGAGTGGGTGGTAGATTTTCCAATGTTTGAAAAAGCAGACGATGGTTCGGTGCAGGCCGTGCACCATCCGTTTACTTCGCCTCGTGCTGAAGATGCGGATAAACTGGACTCTGATCCGTTTAGTGTGCGCGCCAACGCCTATGATTTGGTATTAAATGGCAATGAAATTTTTGGTGGCAGTATTCGTATCCACAAGCGTGAATTGCAAAATAAAGTTTTTGAATTATTGGGATTAGATGAGAAAACTATTCAAGAGCGTTTTGGCCATATGTTAGAAGCGTTTACATTCGGCGCTCCTCCACATGGTGGTATTGCATCAGGCATTGATCGTATTTTGATGTTGCTTGCCAATGAAGAAAATATTCGTGAAGTTATTCCATTCCCAAAGACTGGCGATGCCAGAGATCTTATGATGAATGCGCCGTCCGAAATGCCGGATAAAGCGTTGAAAGATGTGCATATAAAATTAGACAAGTAACTCAATGCCCACAGAATTAAAGCTGGAAAAATTTGAAGGTCCTCTGGATCTGCTTCTGCAGCTGATAGATCAAGAGAAGATGGATATTAGCGAAATTGCTTTGTCTAAAATAACAGAGCAATTTTTTGCATATTTGGACAAGTTAGAACAAAACCGACCGGAAGAGTTGGCTGATTTTTTGGTGATAGCTGCTCGCCTTATTTACTTGAAGTCCCATCATTTGCTACAATATGCAAACCCATCCGAAGAGACCGGGCCCGATTTGGCTGACCAGCTTAAACTGTACAAGCAATATGTAGAGGCGAGTAAAAAAATAAACACGTTATGGCAGGTTGGGTCGGTGGCGTATGGCAGGGTAGAACCGCCAATTAAAGCCGCAGAATTTATCATGCCATCCAATGCGGCAGCGCGCAATTTGCATGCGGCCATGACGTCTATTATTCGCCGTCTCAAGCCGGTTGATCCATTGCCAAAAGTAACCATAGATCATTCGCTTTCCGTAAAACAAAAAATAGACAGCATTCGGCATCTGCTAAAAAATTCCAAAGAGTTTAACTTTACGCATATCGTGCAGGCCGCAAAGAATAAGACAGAAATAATCGTAAGCTTTTTGGCAATTTTGGAGCTCATTAAAGAAAAAACCGTTTCCGTAAAACAAGATTTGGCGTTTGATGATATGGTAATTGTCAGGCGTTAATATTTTTCGCGTATGAATATTTCATCACAAATTGAATCAGTATTATTTGTCGCTTCTAAGCCGCTTACCGCAAAAAAAATTGCGGCTGTGCTGCAGACTTCGGAATCAGATGTAGAGCAGGCATTGCAGCAGCTGCGCGCCACCTATAGCCTTGAATCATCGGGTATTGTGTTGTTGCAAAATAACAATGAATGGCAGATGACAACCAATCCGGAAAATAAAGCGCTGGCGGAAAACTTCATGAAAGCAGAAATTTCGGGAGAGTTAACCAGACCTCAATTGGAAACTCTTACAGTAATTTCATATTGCGGACCAATTACCAAACCCGAACTGGAGCAAATTCGCGGTGTTAATTGCGCTCTTATCTTGCGCAACCTTATGATGCGAGGTTTGGTAAAAGAAAATGAAGACAGTGCCGGGCTGTTGCCGACATATGAAACAACTATGGAGTACCTGCGGCATATGGGTATAAGCAGTTTGTCAGAATTACCCGAGTATCAGGAGTTGCACCAGCATCCGTATATTAAAAATATTGTTACTGAATAGCTTATGTTTGAAAAATATAGAGATTTTTTGTCTTCTTTTGGAATAATGCTGCTTGGTGTTTTGCTTTTGTTTTTTTCTTCGGTATACTTTGGTTCTGAAAAAAGTTTTTCATTTGCTCGATTCCCGCACAGCGATAAGCGCGTGGTAGAAGGGGGAGACGTGCAGCTGCAAACTTTGCCGGTCAGCAAACCGTCAGTGCCATTATTGGATAAAACGGTTGCAGTTGACGATTTAATTTCAGGACGTCTTACTGCCGTTGCCGCGGTTGTGCTGGATGCTAAAACAAAAACTGTTTTGTTTAATAAAAATGCGGCCGATGTGCGTCCGCTTGCCAGTATTACCAAGCTTATGTCTGCAATGGTTCTCATTGATTCTTCGCTTAATTGGAATACGGTTGCAACCGTGAGCGCTGAAGATATAGAAGGAGACCATCATATTGAAGCCGGAGAGCAGTTTACGCTTGAAGATCTTTGGAATATCGCTTTAATCGGCTCTTCCAATTCTGCCATCAATACTCTGGTGCGCAGTGCCGGTTTTTCTCGAGAAGATTTTGCTGTAAAGATGAATCAGAAAGCGCAAGCGTTGCGATTATTGTCAGCACGTTTTGTGGAGCCGACTGGTTTATCGGAAAATAATGTTGCGAGTGCTGCGGACACGGCAAAAATGTTAATTGATGCGTTGAAGTTTGATAAGATTTTTACCACAGTACAAGTCGGTGAATATTATGCTCATCCGCTTGGCAGCAAGAAAGCGCGTCGAGTATGGACAACCAACTGGCTGCTAACTAATTGGGTGCCAAATAAGTTTAAAGCAGAAAATATTGCCGGTAAAACAGGGTATATAGAAAGTTCTGGATATAATTTTGCCGTAAGCTTGAGCGATGAATCTGGTCATGCTATTGCTGCGGTGGTGTTAGGCGCTGCAGGAAATGAACAGCGTTTTAGCGAAGCGCGCGATTTGGCTGAGTGGACATTTGCGCATTTTGTTTGGCCTGATGAAGAAGGGTATAGCGCGTTGGTGGAATAAAAAATTACTTCATGTTATTTTTGTGGTATAATGCATAGCGATAATAGTGTATACCA
Source organism: uncultured Gammaproteobacteria bacterium (assembly GCA_964561035.1). GTDB lineage: Bacteria > Patescibacteriota > Patescibacteriia > Magasanikbacterales > GWA2-37-8 > XYD2-FULL-39-9. The sequence goes on from CAZLNR010000005.1 coordinate 8,932, forward strand.
TGAATATTAAGCATTTTGATCAAGCTGGAAAAATATCTGGAAAGACCGTTTTGGTGCGGGCTGATTTTAACGTTCCGATTGCAGGTAAAAAAATTAAAGATAACTATAAAATTAAAAAAGGTTTGGCAACTATACAGTCGTTAGTAGAAAAAGGCGCAAAAGTGGTTATAGTCTCTCATTTAGGTCGTCCTAAAAAAGCTGAAAAAGCGCTTAGTCTAAAGCCTGTAGCCGAAGAGCTCGGAAGATTTTTACAAAAAAAGATTACGCTTCTTGATGTAACTGATTTAAAAAAAACTAAACAATATATTGCTCAGCTGCCAATGCGATCGGTGGTTATGCTGGAAAATATCAGATTTTTAAAAGGAGAAGCTACGAATGCTCAGCCATTGGCCAAAGCATTGGCAGGTTTAGCAGACATGTTTGTTTTGGATGGCTTTGCGGTGGCGCATCGCGATGCTGCTTCAGTTTCCGGAGTTGCTGCTTACATACCCGCTTATGCCGGTACGCTTTTGGCCGAAGAGGTTCGTGGTCTAGATGCGGCGCTCAATCATCCTAAAAAACCATTTGTAGCTGTTTTGGGCGGTATTAAGATGGAAACAAAAATTCCGGTTTTAAAGAATTTTTTAGTGAAAGCAGATTATATTTTGGTAGGTGGCGGTATTGCTAATACCTATATGTGGGCAAAAGGTGAAAAAGTCGGCGCTTCTGTGATTGATGCTGATTTTAAAAAACAAATTCTTACATTATGCGCTAAGAAAAAAGTAATTATGCCCATTGATTTTGTAGTAGGGCAGAAGAATGGAAAAAAAGCGCGTATCGTATCCGCAAAACAAATGATGCTTAAAAAGACCGAAGGGATATTTGATATTGGTCCGGCTACCATTATGATGTTTGCGTCCTATATTAAGAAAGCAAAAACAATTGTTTGGAATGGAGCTATGGGCAATTTTGAGCAGCGACCATACCAGTATGGCACTTATTCCATTGCGCATGTGGTAGCAGCTCGTTCTCGAGGCAAGGCCTATGGCGTAGCTGGTGGCGGCGAAACAATTGAGATTCTTAAGAAGCTGCATATACTTAATGATATTGACATGGCTTCAACTGGAGGCGGATCTATGCTAGAATATATGGGAGGCAAGAAATTGCCCGGTTTGGAAATATTAAAAAAATAATTTTATTTAATTAATAATGATAGTTTTGTTTTTACACAACACTATCCGGAGGATTTTTATATGGGAACTATGCCAGAGGGAAAAAATAAAATAGAGCAAATGGCGGATTGTTGCAGTTGGCGGGATGGTTATGGTCATGCTCATGGTTTTGGAAAAAAATTGTTATGTACTTTGGCCGGCATTTTAATGGTGTATGGTATTTTTTATGTCGGCACTTTGATTAGCAACAACATTAAAAAGAACGCGTTTATCGGTCGTGCCGATCGTATGGAACGCACCGTGGTTATAAACGGTTTTGGCAAGGTGAATGGAAAAAATGATATTGCCATGACCACTCTCGGTTACTCCAATACTGATAAAGATGTTTCTAAAGCCCAAGCAGACAATAAAAAAGTAATGGATCAAATTTTTGCTGATCTTAAGCAAATGGGCATAGAAGAAAAAGATTTGCAGAGTAATTACAATATTTATCCGGAATATAACTATACCCAAGATAAAGGCCAAGAGCTAAAAGGTTACCGAGTTTCAAATAGCCTGACAATAAAAATTAGAGATTTAAGCAAAGTCAGTAATATTTTGGCTTTGGCCGGCAAGTATGGCGCTACTGAAGTTAACGGGTTGAGTTTTACTATAGATGATACTGAGAATTTGAAAGCGCAGGCCAGAGAAAAGGCATTGGCAGACGCCAAATTGAAAGCGCTTAAGACAGCTCAGGCCTTGGGTCTTCGCCTCGGATCAGTGGTGAGTTATAACGAATATGAAGTCAGTCCTAACTATGATTATGGCTACCCTCGCTATGCAGAAGCAACTGGCATGGGCGGCGGCGGATCAGCGCCAACAGCAGTTTCTGGCGGAAGCATGGATGTTAGCATGAATGTAAGCATTGTCTACGAAATTGTTCAATAAAAATTCAATAAAGGAGCCCGAGGAGGGCTCTTTTTTGTTAGCAGAGAGTGTGGTACAATTCTTCAGCAAATAACCTATCATATCCATTATGAAAATTAAACAAGTAACAGCTAGAGAAATTTTGGATTCTCGCGGCAATCCTACAGTGGAAGCAAAAATCGTGCTTGAGAACGGGCTGGCAGCGGTGGCAAAAGTGCCGTCCGGGGCATCTACTGGCGCACATGAGGCATGGGAGTTGCGTGATGGTGGAAAACGGTATGATGGCAAGGGTGTGCTAAAAGCTGTGAAGCATGTAAATGTTGATATTGCGCGCGCAGTAGCTGGAATGGAAGTGTCAGAAATAGAAAAAATTGATGCAGCCATGATTGCTTTGGATGGAACCTCAAATAAATCAAAACTCGGAGCAAACGCTATCTTAGCAGTGTCTTTGGCTGCGGTGCGGGCGGGTGCTTTAGCAGCGCATATGCCTCTTTATGCGTATATTAGACAGGTATATAGATTGACCGAAAAAGAATACCGATTGCCAGTGCTTGGAATGAATATTATAAATGGCGGTCGTCATGCTGATAACGGTCTTTCGGTGCAAGAATTTATGATTATGCCAAAACATAAATTGTTGCGTGAGCGCGTACGTATGGGTGCGCAAATTTTTCATGCTTTGGCAAGCTTGTTGCATGAAAAAGGTTTTGTAACCGGAGTGGGAGACGAAGGCGGTTTTGCGCCAGAGCTGCTCAATAATGAAAAAGCAATTCAGTATATTATGCAGGCCATTAAATTGGCGGGTTGGGAGCCGGGCAAGCATGTATTTTTAGCTTTAGATGTGGCGGCTTCGGAGTTTTATAGAAATAAAAAATATTATTTTTTAGGAAAAAAACAAGCTTGGAGCGCGGCAGATATGATTGGTAATATTAAAAATTGGATTAAAAAATACCCGATTGTTTCAGTGGAAGATGGTTTAGCAGAGGATGATTGGTCCAATTGGACAACGCTTACCAAAGAGGTTGGTAAAAACGTGGCGCTAGTCGGTGATGATTTATTTGTAACCAATCCGGATCGTATTGCCAAAGGTATTGCCGAACATGTAGCCAATACCGTGCTTATTAAGATCAATCAAATTGGCACTGTTTCAGAAACGATTAAGGCGGTACAGTTGGCGCGCCAGCATAATTATAGTATTTTTGTCTCTCATCGCAGCGGAGAAACTGCCGACACATTTATTGCGGATTTAGCCGTAGCGGTAAATGCGGAATATATGAAAACCGGATCACTGTCTCGTTCTGAGCGAGTTGAAAAATATAATCGTTTAATGGAAATTGAGCATGAATTAGAATCAGCGCTATGAAACATCAAAAACAAACTGTACTTGTTATAGTTGATGGCTGGGGAATAGGAAGCCCAAAAGATCCAGGCAATCCGGTTACTGTTAAAACAGCGCCTAATTATTTTTCGTATTTGGAAAAATATCCCAACACACAACTAAAGGCCAGTGGAGAAAGTGTGGGGCTTTTTAAAGGGCAAGAAGGAAACAGTGAAGCTGGGCATCTCAATTTGGGAGCAGGCCGAATTGTCAAACAAGATGCTCTATATATATCAGAATCCATAAAAGACGGATTATTTTTTAAGAACAACGCTTTTCATGAAGCAATGCATTATGTAAAAAAACACGACTCATCTGTTCATTTGATGGGCTTGCTTTCAAACCATAACAGCGCACATTCTTGCCCTGAGCATTTGTATGCCTTATTGGAGTTGTTACATAGAGAAAGAATTAAAAAAGTTTATCTGCACTTATTTACGGATGGCCGCGACTCCAGTCAATTTGAAGCGGCGCGGCATTTTAAAAATTTAGAGAAGCATTTTTATGGTAATGAAAAGGTGGCTACAGTTATGGGCAGGTTTTATGCTATGGATAGAAATAAAAGCTGGGCTCGTATTAAGCGAGCATACGATGCGTTGGTGCTCGGTTCGGGTAACAAAGCTGCAAATATCAGCGATGCGCTGCGCGAATCGTACAACAAAGGTGATAGCGATGAGTTTGTTGAGCCCACCATTATTACGGAAAAAGGAAAGCCTGTAGCCACGATTAAAGACCATGATGCCATTTTCTTTTTTAATCTGCGTAGTGATCGGGCGCGTGAATTAACCAAAGCATTTGTACAGCCTAATTTTAAAGAGCTTAATCCTGGCGCGTTTACTCGTTCGCGATGTCCAAAACATATTCAGTTTGTAGCTTTGACAGATTTTGGTCCAGATCTTCCGGGAATCTTAACTGCGTTTCCAAGCCGGGATGTGCCAAACAGTTTGGTACAAGCGCTTTGTCCGAAAAAACAATTATATATTGCCGAATCTGAAAAGTTTGCGCATATTACTTATTTTTTAAATGGTGGTTATGCGCAGCATTTTTGTGATGAAAGCTGGGTAAAAATTTCTTCCGTAGAATTAAAAGATTATGCCAATAAGCCGGAAATGAGCGCGAAGCAAATTACAGATTATGCTATTGGTGCAATTAAATCTGAACATTATGAGTTTATTGCTTTAAATTTTGCTAACATGGATATGGTCGGGCATACGGGAAATTTTACCGCTGGTCAAAAAGCGGTAAAAGCAGTCGATCAGGCTATAGACCGAATTGCCAAAACTGTGCTAAAACATAAAGGCCAGCTTATTATTACGGCCGATCATGGGAATATTGAAGAAATGATCAATGCGGAAACTGGCGAGCCAAACACAGAACACTCGACCAATCCCGTGCCATTTATTTTGATTACCGATGATAAAAAAATTCCGCGATCATTGCCATCGGGCAAACTTGCTAATGTAGCTCCAACTATTCTTAAATTAATGGGCGTGGCCAAGCCGGCGGAAATGACTGCAAAAAGCCTGGTTTAATTTGCGAGGAGTTAAAAAAGATGTTATGTCAAAGCGACCGATTATATTAGTAATTATGGATGGGTGGGGGGTAGCGCCACATGTTGATGGAAATGCTATTTTTCGAGCTGAAACGCCAAATTTTAATAAGTTTATTACTAATTATCCAGCCATGACAGTGCATGCTTCAGGCACAGAAGTGGGTCTTTTGTTTGGGGAAATGGGGAATTCTGAAGTGGGTCACCTAAATATCGGCGCAGGCAGAGTGTATTACCAAAGCTGTCCGCGCATTAATCGTGCTATTGAGGATGGTACTTTTTTTGAAAACGAAGCGCTGTGCGCTGCCATTGATCATGCGAAAAAAAATAACTCAAATTTGCATTTGGTTGGGCTGGTGAGCTCGGGTAATGTTCATTCCAGCAATCAGCATTTGTATGCATTGTTGGATTTATGCAAAAGAAAAAAGTTTACAAAAAATGTTTTTATTCACGCGGTACTTGACGGCCGTGATGCTTTGTATAATTCCGGTCGTGAATTTATTGCTGAAGCGGAAAAAAAGATTGCCGAATTTAAGGTGGGAGAGATTGCTACATTATCCGGACGATATTTTGCTATGGATAGGGATAATAGATGGGATAGATGCGAGAAGGCATACCGAGCAATTGTTGAAGGCAAGGCAGATCGATATGATCAAGATCCGATTGCGGCTATAGAAAAATCATATGAACAAAAAATATATGACGAAGAATTTGTTCCAACTGTTATAACACGCAAAGATAAGCCTATATCCGTGATGGGGGAAAAAGATGCAGTTATTTTTTTCAATTTTAGACCTGATCGCGCTCGACAATTGACGGAAGCGTTTGCTTTGCCATCGTTTAATAAATTTGCAAAAACATATTCAAAAGATTTATTTGTGGCCACGATGACAGAATATGAAAAAGATCTGCCTGTAGCCGTGGCGTTTGCGCCGGTGGTGGTTCATAATTGTTTGGCCGAAGTAATAAGCAAGGCTGGCCTCAAACAATTACATATAGCCGAAACAGAAAAATATGCTCATGTTACGTTTTTTCTAAACGGCACAGTGGAAGAACCTTTTCCTGGTGAAGACAGGGTTTTGATTCCTTCGCCGCATGTATCCAGTTATGATCAGCAACCGGAAATGTCCGCATTAGAAATTGCCAAAGAAGCCGGTAAAGCAATAGATAGCGGCAAGTATGATTTTATTGTTTTAAATATTGCTAATGCGGATATGGTAGGCCACACTGGTAATCTTGAGGCAGGAATAAAAGCATGTAAAATTGTTGATAAATGTTTGGGTGATATTGCGGATCATGTTTTGTCTCAAAATGGCGTTATGGTAATTACAGCCGATCATGGCAATGCCGAAGAAATGACCAATCTGCAAACCGGAGATATTGATAAAGAGCATTCTACCAATCCGGTCCCTTTAATTATTGTTGGCAAAGAATTTTTAGGTCAAGCCGGTCCATCGGGAGACCCCCCGGAAGGCGATTTAAGTTTGTTGCAGCCTGCAGGCGTTTTGGCAGATATTGCTCCAACCATTCTTTCATTATTAGGAGTTGCGCAGCCGGAGGATATGACGGGCGCAGTGCTTATCTAAATAAAAAATAAACAGAGGGTTGACATGCCCTCTGTTTTGGTATACTGTTTTGTATTCCGCACACACGTGGAAAAGGGAGAATGTCATGTCGACCAATTCGTTTGGTGATGTTTGCCAAGCTGTGATGCAATTGCTTCCACCCACCTTGGAGATCGACCCTTCTGTCTGTGATCTGGGGTTGACTCCGGACTTGGACAAGCTGCACACTTACCAGTTTGCGCGTCCAAGGCTTGACGGTACTGTCCCTGAGGTTGTCGAAGACGACTTCTGGGGCATGGTCTTGCAGGGCGGTTATGGTCAGTATGGGCTAGGATTGTTGAATCAGCTGTGGAATGTGCCATATAGGGAATGGCCAGCATCGCTGATGTCAGTGGGCGACACGCTCGTGTTTGGTGGAGCCAGGTTGCGGCGCAAGGGTATGTTGTTTGTGGCTACTCTTGCGATTCAGTACGATTTGCGCACTGAGAGGTTGGTGCCTGTAGTTGGTGCCAAGTGGACAGGGTCTCCGTACTGGCCGTATCAGGCTGGATTGTTGTGTGAAGCGTAGTCGCCACGTTGCGGCACGCTTCGGAAACGTGTGGCATGGCCGCAGGCGTGGGAGACGCCGGCGGCCTTTGTAGTTTTATATAAAAAAATACCGCGTTTGCTGTAAAATGTGCGCGGTATTTAGATGGCTTGCAATAATTTTTTTATTTTTTCCGTGACTTCAGTTTCAACTGCTTTAATAGATTTGCCGGCTATAGAGAACGAAGCGGATCGTTTGTTGCCTTCGGGTTTTAATCCTTGAAGCAGTTCTTTTGCGTCATGCTGTTTGTCTGTGCAGAGCAGTCCGTGCACCACATGCTCTCCTTTTGTATCTTCGTGCAGTAAAAGCACGATGCGCGCTTCAGGAGAATTATGCATTAATTCATCTGTAAGATCTTTTAATTCATCTTCGCTGGCGCCAGCTCTGGCAAAATCTTCTCGGGTAATAGTAGTCCATACAAAACCGGTTTTAGGGTCATTTTCCATGTGGGTGAGCGCGATGCCCCAAATGCGCATGGATGAGATGCTTTTTGTTCTGTATAAGTTTTTTACAATTTTTTCTCTGTCTGCTCCCAAATTCATAAGGGTGCTGGCAGTGTTGAGCGTGTCTGGACTTACATTGGCAGTTTTAAAACTCTGGGTCTGGCTAATCATGCCGGTTAAAAGATAGTTTGCCATTTCCGCGTCAATTTCTTGCGGATAAAGACGTGATAAAGTTTTAAAAACAATCTCGGAAATTGAGGTTGCGCTTAATTGCACAACATTGATCTGTCCGAAATGTTCATTGCCTGGGTTGTGATCAAAATTTACCAGAGGAACCTTATAGAACAAATCAGTGTTGTGCAAGAAAATATTTCCTAATGATTCTAAATCTTGGGCATTAATTGCAATAATTAGATCATACTTTAAACCAGAGTGCGCAGTGCGCAATTCATTTTTGGTGATAATGCCCTGTTTGGGAGTGATGTAAATTGAAAGCCAATTATCTTTGATGTCATAACTCAGGCTGTCTACTTTTACGTTGCTCACGTCAACTTTGAGAATAAATTTTTGCACGTTTGATATGACCGGTTGAATTTCCTCTAAGCCCTTTAAAAAACGAAGAGGTTTTGGAATAGAAAAATTTTCCGCAATAATATCGACCTGTTTATGATGTTTTTCCAGGATTTTTTTCCAAGCCATGGCAGCGCAAATTGCGTCCGTGTTATGGTTGGCATTTGTTACAAGTAGTATATGCTGGCTGGATTCAATTATGTGTTGGAGTTGTTCGGTTTCATTGAGCGACATATCCTGTTAAGATTCCTAGGCAGGTAATTATTAAAATAACACGTTATTCTAGCAGAGATTTAAGCTCTTGTCAAATATACGGCCCTAGGCGATTTTAATGTAAAAAACACACCTTTTTTGGTGTGTTTTTTCATGTATTTTCTGACCGCTCGCGTTGTGTATACGCAATATTTTGTGTAGACAAAGCGAAAACGAGCGGTCAAAGGGGCGGTGCTTATCGGCGTGTGGGCCGGTGTGAGCGTGCCCCGCTACAGATTGGTGCTGCCTTGCTGATTGGCAGCTGAAACGCTGTTGACAGAGGCTTCTCATCGTGGAAGCTCATCTGGTATGCGTTTTTCGGCCATGGTGGCAAGATAACGGTAATGAACATCATGGCAAGGGATGCGATGATCGCAACCGTCCACTGGAACGGTGTTTTCATGGCAGATGCTCCTTTTCAGGTTGATATAGTACTGGTATCATGCCTTGGGTAGTTTTGTCAATCGTTTGGTTTGATTTTTTTATTTAACTTTAGTACAATAAGACCCATGAAAAAGGAACTTGCCAAGGCATACGAACCTTCAATTTACGAAGATGCCATATACAAAAAATGGGAAGAGTCAGGGTTGTTTAACCCTGATATTTGCGTAGCGCAACATATTGCCGAATCCGATGCGCCATATTTTTCTATTGTACTTCCTCCACCAAATGTTACCGGTACATTGCATATGGGCCATGCAGTTATGCTTGCCGTGCAAGATGCCATGGTGCGATATCATCGCATGAAAGGCGAGCGTACGTTGTGGGTGCCTGGTACTGATCATGCTGCCATTGCTACGCAAGCAAAAGTTGAAAAATTAATCATGGAAAAAGAAAAAAAGACCAAATATGATTTAGGACGATCTGAATTTTTAAAGCGGGTAGAACAGTTTGCGCAAGAAAGCCATGACACTATTGTAAATCAGGCGCGTAAAATGGGCGCATCGCTTGATTGGAGCCGTGAAGCTTATACCTTAGATGAACAGCGCAATTTAGCTGTGCGCACTGTGTTTAAAAAAATGTATGATGACGGCTTGATCTATCGTGGTTATCGCGTAATCAACTGGTCTGTACAAGGGCAGTCAACTATCAGCGATGATGAAATTGTCCATGTAGAACGCCCGGCCAAACTATATTACTTTAAATATTCCAAAGATTTTCCAATTACCATTGCCACCACCAGACCCGAAACAAAACTCGGTGATGCGGCTGTGGCGGTTAACCCAAATGACGAGCGGTATAAAAAATATATCGGACAAGAATTTACGGTTGATGTTGGCGCTCTTGAACCGCTTAAAATAAAAATTATCGGTGAAGATACGGTTGATCCTGCTTTTGGCACGGGCGCACTGGGTGTTACTCCTGCGCATAGCGCCGCAGACTTTGAGATGTATCAAAAACAAAAAGCGGCCGGAAACGAGATCGGCTTTATTCAGGTAATTGGCGAAGATGGAAAAATGACCATGTCTGCCGGAAAACAATATGCCGGCCTTTCAGCTCTGGAAGCAAGGAAAAAATTTGTGGCGTTTTTGGCAGATAATAATTTGTTGGAAAAAGAAGAAGACATTGTTCAAAATGTCGGTACATCGGACAGATTTGGCGATGTGGTGGAGCCGTTGCCAAAAACGCAATGGTTCATTGACGTAAATAAGCCGGTTGCAGCTCGCGGAGGTAAAACACTTAAAGAATTAATGCAGGAAGCGGTGCAAAGCAAACAAATTGCAATCGTGCCGGATCGTTTTGAAAAAACATACTTTCACTGGATAGATAATTTACGCGATTGGTGTATTAGCCGCCAGATTTGGTTTGGACACCAGATACCTGTTTGGTATAAAAATGAAGAAATATATTGCGGTGTGCAAGCGCCGGCAGGCGACGGTTGGGTGCAAGATCCAGACACATTAGACACATGGTTTTCTTCGGGTTTATGGACATTTTCTACATTAGGGTGGCCGCTTACCACAGTTGGTTTTGTGCGCCATGGTGAAGCAGAAAATAATGTTGCGTTAACTGTAAGTAACGACGTAGACAAATATCCGCTTACGGAAAAAGGCAGAGAGCAGATTGTCAATCTGGCAGAAGAGTTGCGCGGTCAAGGATATGAACGCATTATCGCGTCGCCAATTTTGCGCACCAAACAAACTGCCGAAATTTTATCAGATGTGCTGGGTCTACCGCTAGAATTTGACGATCGTATTAAAGAAGTTGGGTTTGGAGAATATAACCATCATGCGGAAATTGAAATAGAAGAACAGCGCGCTCGCAATGGCTGGATGGTAAAAACGCCTTTCAATATGGAATCATACGCTTCGTTGCGCGAACGTACGCATTCGTGCATGGCCGATGTGGTGGCGCGTTATGCCGGACAAAAAATTCTTATGGTTTCTCATGGTGATACATTGGCAGTGTTAAAACAGTTTGGCACAGATGCCTATACCAACGAGCTGGGCGTATTGCAAAAACGCGGCACCTGCGACATGCGACAGTTTGATACCAGTGGAAGGCAGGCAAGCGATTTAGCGGCGTTTCATCCAACATCGGTTATGGAAACCGGCTACGATATTTTGTTTTTCTGGGTGGCGCGCATGATACTTATGACTACCTATGTTTTGGGTGATGTGCCATTTAAGACTGTATATTTACACGGGCTAGTACGAGATGAACAAGGTAGAAAGATGAGTAAATCTTTGGGTAATGTTATCAATCCGCTGGACATGATCGCTAAGTATGGTACCGACGCCACACGTTTGTCGTTGCTGCTCGGCAATACACCAGGCAATGATATGAAGTTGTCCGAAGAAAAGATTGCCGGATTCCGTAATTTTACTAACAAGCTTTGGAATATTTCTCGGTTTATTCTAATTCAAAATGATGAAAAGCAATCACCTCTGACCATGGCAGATTATTGGATTTTAGGTCGATTATCACAAGTGAATGGAGAGGTAAGGCAACTCATAGAGTCGTACCAGTTTTCATTAGCAGGAGAGAAGTTGCGTGATTTTACATGGAATGATTTAGCTGATTGGTATTTAGAGATTTCTAAGATTGAAGGTGGTAAATCGGCGATTTTAAAATTCATATTAGATTTTATCTTGAAGTTATGGCATCCGTTTATGCCATTTGTAACCGAAGCAGTTTGGCAAGAGATGTATGACGGCAAAAGAATGTTAATGGTAGAAAAATTGAAATTTTCGGAAGAGCTAGGAGAGCTTTGTTCAAAGGAAGTTAAAGTAAAAAAAGAGCAAACTGCTTACCGTGATTTTGAAATAGTGCGAAATATTATTACGGGCATCCGTTCGTTGCGTGCTGAATATAAAATAGAGCCTGCAAAAAAGATAGGCGCAAATATTAATGTTGGAAAAAATAAGAAGTTAATAAAAGAAAATGAAGAAATTGTTAAATCTCTTGCTAGATTAGAAAAATTAGAATTTGTAGAATCTGGAGCAGAAATTTCTTTGGATTTGGTTGGGGCAGTGGACGCAGAAAAAGAAAGGCCAAGATTAGAAAAAGAGATTGCCGAAATAAAAAAGTATGTGAGTGGTTTGGAAAACAAATTATCCAACAAAGAATTTGTGGGTAATGCGCCAAAAGCAGTGGTAGAAAAAGAGCAGGTTAAATTAAGTGAAGCAAAAGTAAGGGTGGAAAAATTAGAAGAACAATTAAAAGCCTTAGATTAAGGTATGGCTAAATCCCTTAAGATTATTTTAATAGTTATAGCTGTCGCAGCGCTAGGGTATATAATTCCTGTTTTTGTGATTAATGATTTCTCACAGGAGTCTTTCTTAGAAAAGGATATAAGGAGTATGCTTAGCAGAACAGAAAACTTTTTTGTATTGGTGATAGATGATGATGTTGATAGTCATAATAATGAAGTAACTTATTTATATACTTGGTTTGGTGTAAGATACGGGTCAGTACATAGAGTCTATGGTACGGTTAATGGTACGGCACTATATTATATCGGACTAAACTTTTATAGATTTTGGTCTGCAGAGATCTCATTAAAAAATTATTAGTATGAAAACAAATACCGACCCGCAAAAAATAAAAGAACTCCTGGAGAGAGGTGTAGAAAACATTTATCCTAAAAAAGAATTTTTGGAAGCACAGCTTAAGTCAGGCAAACAGCTTACGCTTTATACTGGCTACGATCCAACTGCGCCAACTTTGCATATTGGCCATGGTATTACCATGCTCAAACTGCGCCAATTCCAAGATTTAGGGCATAAAATAATTATGCTTATTGGTGATTTTACCGGCATGATTGGCGACCCAACCGACAAAACTTCTGCCAGACAAAAACTGACTCGCAAACAAGTTTTAGAAAATTGTAAAAATTATAAAAAACAGGCCGCGGCCGTGTTAAATTTTTCCGGTAAAAATCCAGTGCAAGTAAAGTTTAATAGCAAATGGCTTGCTAAAATGAGTTTTGCTGATGTGGTAGAGCTATCTTCGCATTTTACCGTGCAGCGCATGATGGAACGGGATATGTTTGAGAATCGCATAAAAGAAGAAAAACCAATCTATCTGCATGAATTTTTATACCCGCTCATGCAGGGTTATGATAGTGTGGCTATGGATGTAGACGGGGAAATCGGCGGCAATGATCAGACGTTTAATATGCTGGCTGGTCGAACCTTGATGAAAGATTTAAAAAATAAAGAAAAATTTGTTTTAACAACCAAATTGTTGGTGGATTCTTCTGGTAAAAAAATGGGTAAAACCGAAGGCAACATGGTGGCGTTTGCCGATAAGCCCGAAGATATGTTTGGTAAAGTAATGAGCTGGACCGATGGCATGATTGCTCATGGGTTTGAGTTGTGCACCACTTTGCCGATGGTTGAAATTCAAAAACTGCAAGCCGAAAATGCCAATCCGCGCGACCTTAAAATGCGTTTGGCGTACGAAGTGGTAAAAACATTTTTGGGAGAAAAGTATGCAAAAATTGCTTCAGATCATTTTAGCAAAGTTTTCCAAGAGAAAGCTAAGCCGCAGGATATTCCAGAACTTAAACCAAGCGCGTTAGATGTTATTACAGTTTTGGTGGAGTCTCATATTTGTAAAAGCAAATCTGAAGCGCGGCAAGTGGTGGGGCAGGGCGGAGTAAAAATAAATGATGAAAAAGTTTCCGCTATTGATGCGCAGGTAAAACCGGGTGATATAGTCCAAAAAGGCAGTCGGTTTTTTGTAAAGATTAAATAAGTATGTCTAGCGACCTAAAACAATATATCCGTACAGCTTTACGGTACGCGGGAGTAGTGGGTGAAATAGAACTTACCGTGCCGCCAAATTCGGACATGGGTGATTTTGCGTTTGCCTGTTTTGGTGTTGCCAAAGAGTGGAAAATAAGTCCGGTGGATGCGGCAAAAAAGATAGAGGCAGCGCTGGGGAGCAGCAAGTCCGGCTTGGTAAGCAAGGTGCAGGTTATGGGGCCGTATATAAATTTTTATCTTGATGCTGGTAAAGCGGCAGAACTTGTTGTGCAAGATGTTTTAAAAAAAGGAAAAAAATACGGAGTCAACAATTCGGGCAAAGGAAAGAAAGTAATGATTGAGTATCCATCTAATAATACTCATAAAGAATTTCATATCGGACATTTTCGCAATGTCTGTATTGGTAATGCTCTTGTCCGCCTATATGAGCAGAATGGATATAAAGCATACCCGGTAAATTACTTAAATGATTTTGGCAGCCATGTAGCCAAGTGTTTGTGGGGTTTGCAAAAGTTTCATGCCAGTGAAAAAATGCCGGAAAATAAACAGAAGTGGCTGGGTGATATTTATGCCGAAGCCAGTCAAAAATTAAAAGACAATCCGGATTTTGCTCCAGAAGTTGCCGAAATTCAAAGACAGCTGGAAGCTAAAGAAAAAAAAATATGGCCTTTATTTATAAAAACCAGGGCTTGGAGCATAGATCAGTTTGAGAAAATATTTAAAGATCTAGGCGTAAAGCATAAAGCCGTATTTTTTGAAAAAGACTTAAAAGCTAAAGGCCAAAAATTGGTGGATGAGTTATTAAAAAAAGGCGTGGCAACAGTAGGGGAAGGCGGTGCGATTATTATTGATTTAAGCGAGTATAAACTGGATATTGCACTGCTTCGCAAATCCAATGGCGCTGGTTTGTATTTAACCAGTGACTTGCCGCTGGCTGTGGCAAAATTTAAAAAATATAACGTCGCGGAAAGCATTGTTATTACCGGGATTGAACAAAATTTATATTTCAAACAGCTATATAAAATTTTAGAGCTCATGGGCTTTAATAAAAAATTGACCCACATTGGGTATGGTCTGGTAAATTTAAAAGAAGGCAAAATGTCTTCACGGCTTGGCAATGTGATTTTATATGAAGACTTATATCGCGGTGTATTTGATGCTCTGAAAGCAGAATCCGCGCAGCGCCATCCAGATTGGAGCGAGAAAAAAATTAACGACACAGTCCATGTACTGGGGCTAGCCGCTCTCAAGTTTGATATGCAAAAACATGAGGCCGCTAAAAATATTATTTTTGATGCCAAAGAAGCAACTTCATTTGAAGGGTTTAGCGGCTTGTACGCGCTGTATGCTGTGGCTCGTATTAACAGTATTATGCGGCAAGCAAAAAATCTTGCCAGATCGCGCGTTGATTATAGCGTGTTAGTTTCTCCGGAAGAAAAACAGCTGGTGCTACTACTAGCAAAATATTCGGAAATTGTCAGCCAGGCTTTATCGGAGTATAACCCATCAGTAATTACGCGATATAGTTTTGATCTGGCTCAGGCATTTAATAATTTTTATAATAAACATAGTGTTTTAAAAGCGGAAACGAAAGAAATTGTTGCTGCCAGAATACGGCTCGCCAGTGCCGTTAAAACTGTTTTGGAAAATTCTTTAAAGCTTCTAACCATTGACACGGTTGAGGAAATGTAATAAATTCTTAACTACTCACGTTTTGTTTTTGCCAACACTTGGCAATTAACGGGCGTGATTGCAGTCCAAACATCCTGCCTAGAGGTGGTTATGTCGTTCAAGCGTCTGGTAGTCAACTTCTTCCGGCAGGGGTTTCTCATCTGCCTGGAGATCCTCTGGTTTCTCGTCATTCGGTTTGTCTACAAGCCGGATTTCGTCTTCCTCGTCTACGGAGACGAGCGTCACAAGCGGGCTTGTTGGCCCAAGTTCGTTGAGCGAATCATCGGATTGATCGGGCTCATCGGGTTCCTTCGTTTCAAGAGTGGTCATGAGCGCCGACGTGGCCTCATCCTAGCTACTACCAAGAGCCGCGATGAGATCTTCAAGAACCCTCACTTGGCTCTCGAGATCGTTGCGGAGGCCAAGTCCCGTTTTCCGAGCCCTTTGATTGCGCTGGCTGGGCAGTTGCCCGGTTGGATTATTGCCGCGTCAAAGGCGCTGCCTGCGGAGCCCTGTGTTACGGGAATGCTCGGCACCTGCTACACAGTGCTCAACTCTGTCAGAGAGGCAATCACAGATCGTCTTCCCGAACGAGAAGATGGAGGCCCGTGGAAGAGCGTTGTTGTCGCCGTCATTGGTGGTGCTGGTCACACTGGTTCTGAGGTCGTCAAGCTGCTGGCTCGCGAAGAGCGTGTTAGTTGTGTGATTGCCCTTGATCCCAAAAATAGGTACGATGAGCGAGAGGGGAAGGTGTGGAAGACCAGCAACAGCGAGGTTCTTGTGCAAGCGAATCTTGCCGTTGTTTTCACGGGCAAGGGTGATGATGCTAAGCTTGCTGTCAAGCAGCTGAAGCGTGGTGTTGTTGTTCTTGATGACACCCATCCGATGATTGGCCGTGAGATGGTAGAGTCTTTGCGGGCCAAGCTTGCAAGTGTCTACAAGGTTACAAGTAAGGGGGGAGGTAGCGGGTTACGGTACTTGCCGCTTTTGCCAGATTTCAGGCAGGGTGATATCCCGGGTTGTCTGCTGGAGGCGTTGGTGGTATCGGTGTTTGGTCGAGACTCCTTGGTGAGCTATGACGTGTTTGAACAACGCGCTAGGTCCCTTGGAATCGTCCCCAATCTCGGTCAGCATCCGAGATTTTGAGTTTTGTTCGCGAGCACGGTCGGGGTGTTCGCGAGAGTTGCAAAGCATTTAAATTTAATTTTTGAATGCTTTGTTTTTTTATCAAAAAAAGTGTATAATTTATAATTATGTTTGAGCTTGATTTTAGAAATTTAATTGTTGCTATTTCGTTAATTATACATGCGGTTTTGTTGTGGTTGTTGTATCGATATGGCCGTAAAACTCCAGGAGGAAAAGCATATTCTGTTGCAATTTTAGCAATTGCAGGCTGGGTTTTGCCGATGGTTTTTTATCGAGGTCATATTTTTGGCGAGGTTTTAATCTGGGCGCGATTATTGTATATAATGGCATCGTTTACTTCAACGAGCTTTTTTTTATTTACTTATGTATTTCCTGATAATAAAAAAGTGCCTCTTTGGATTAATATTAGCTTGTTAATAGAAAATCTTCTTATAGTTTTACTGTGCTTGCATCCCGATTTGATGATACGAGGTATTTCTTTTGTTGATCAAGGAGAAGATAAAATTTTATGGGGTCCGCTCTATTTTGTCTACTCTTCGCATATTAGTTTGTTCTTTATTTTTGGATTTATTAATTTATTTAAAAAGATGCGCCGTGCAGAGGGTGTGTTGAGAAGCCAGATTCTGTATATATTAGCCGGGTATTTTTTTGCCGCAAATTTAGCGATGGTAACCAATTTGATGCTGCCATGGTTTGGTTATTTTGAGTTAAATTGGATGGGGCAATTTTTTTCCACTATTATTGCTGCTTTTACCACCTATGCGATTTTACGGCATCAGCTGTTAGATATTAAAGTGATTGCTACAGAAGGGTTTTTGTTGATTTTAAACTTCTTTTTAGTTGTGCAGCTGGTACTTTCTAGCTCTTCCCAACAGCTTTTTATAAATATTTTTTTAGTATTTGCCGTAGCCGCAGTATCCTATACACTCATTAAAAGCGTGCGCAATGAAGTGCGCCGGCGCGAAGAGGTAACCCAATTGGCTGTTTCTTTAGAAAAAGCCAATACTCTTTTGCAAGAAGCCGACAAACAAAAAACAGAATTTTTGACCATGGCATCCCATCAATTGCGTACGCCGCTTTCCATTTTAAAAGGATATATTGAACTGATTAAAGATGGCACCTACGGCCGAGTTGATAAAACAATGGTTAAAGTTTTGGAAGACATGGATATCAATAACGAACACTTGGTAAAACTGGTTGATAAATTATTAGATATTACCCGTTTAGAACAAGGGCGGACCAAGTATACTTTTGCCATGGTTAACATGTGTGCCTTAATTGACGAAGCAACCAATGATTTAAAAATCAAAGCAAAAGAGAAAAAATTAAAAGTTCAGTGGGTGTGTCCGGCGCAGATGCCGCAGATTTATTGTGATCAAGAAAAGATGCATCACGTAATTTATAATTTTATAGATAATGCATTAAAATATAGCGAGAAGGGCACTGTTCGAGTTATGTTGGAGGAGCAGGGAGGGGGAGTAGTGTTTCGGGTTCATGATCAGGGGATCGGTTTTGAAAAATCTGATGAAAATAACTTCTTTCAAAAATTTTATCGCGGCGATAATGTGCGGACTATTGGTATAGACGGTACTGGTTTAGGTTTGTATGTGTGCAGAAAATTTGTAGAAGCCCACAGTGGGCGTGTTTGGGCTCGCAGTGATGGTTTGGGCAAAGGCAGTGAATTTGGTTTCTGGATACCATTGGGCGAGTCAGCTCAGGCTTTGCCGGCAGAAGCGGTAAAAGATCTGGTAAAAACAGTTTAATAATATTTGTTTTTTTCAAAAAATAGTATATAATATGTACACAATCTTTATTTGCTAATTACACATATATGATTTTTCAAAGAACCCCTGCCAAACTTGCTGTTGAAGAAAATGAAGAGTTAGAAATGGAGCAACCTACATACCCAGTTGCTCAAGATGAAGTTGAGACTGTGGTAGGCCCTTCGGTAAACGTGGAAGGTGATTTTGCTTCCGAGGGGAATATTGTGGTAAAAGGTACGGTGTCGGGCAGTGTGTTTACGAGTAAGCATTTAACGGTAGAAATGGGTGCAAAGGTAATTGCCAATGTTCGCGCAGGGAGCGCTACCATTGCCGGTGAAGTGAAAGGTAATATTAAAGTAAAAGAGTCTTTAGAGCTTAATTCCACTTCTCGTGTTATTGGCGATATTGATGTAAAAAGTTTAAAGATTGAATCGGGTGCAATTTTATATGGCAAGGTAACTATGCCTGGGGTTGAAAGTTCAGAGAAAGCAGTGAGAACAAAAACATTTAAAAAAGTAGAGGAGGCGTCTTCTTTTGCAGCCTAATTGTTTATACGGTTGAGTTATGTATGTCTACATCTACGACAATTTTTTACGTCAAAAAAATTTTCTTCCTTTAGTGCACTCAATGGAAGTGTTGCTCACTGACTATGGCATAGCCGGTAAGATTTTGCGTTTACAAAATTATACTGATTCTAAATCGGTTATTGAAGATGAGATTAAGCGGGGCGCAAAAACTATTGTGATTGTTGGTAATGATGCAACCTTTGGCCAGATATTATCTCGTAGCGCTACTTGTGATTGTACATTTGGTTTTTTGCCTATAGGTCCAAATAATACAATTGCAGAGGTGTTGGGTATTCCAGTTGGCATTGAAGCGTGTACAGTGCTGTCGCGCCGCCGTAAAGAGTTGCTTGATGTAGGTTGGATGAATAATCGATATTTTGTTTCTCAGCTTAAGGTTATGCCAGCTCGTTTAGAGGTTGTTTATGATGAGCGATTTAAGGTTACTGCCAATGATAAAATGGAGGTTATTGTCTGTAATTTACAGCCATTTTTTTGGAAGAAAGATAAAAAAGATAAGGATCAACAGGTGGTGCACCCTCAGGATGGCAAACTGGAAGGGTTCATTAGACCATTGACAAAAAGTGGTTGGTGGGGATATAAATATGAAGAGCCTAGCATTTTTCCGTTTGAAGAAATGGTTATTACAGGCAAAGAGGCGTTTTCAGTAGAGGCAGACGGCAAGCTTTCAAAAGAGATTAAAGTTAAAATCAAACTTGCTCATAGTAAAGTAGAGATGATAGTAGGAAGAGACAGGAAATTTTAATAAAACGCGCGGGTGGCGAAACTGGTAGACGCACTACCTTGAGGTGGTAGCTCTCGCAAGGGAATGGAGGTTCGAGTCCTCTCCCGCGCACCAATAAAATCTTTTCTTTTTAAAAGAAAAATGGTATTATATACCTATATTTTATTATATATGCGTTATTTTTTAGGCCTCATAATGGTGGGAATCGGAGTGTTGTTAATTATAAAAACCGAATGGTTTGTGCAGAATTTTGGCAGTAATGCCTGGGCCGAAGAACATCTGGGCACCAGCGGCGGTACGCGCCTTATGTATAAATTGATTGGAATTGTTTTTATTTTTTTTGGTTTTTTGGCAATTACCAATTTATTAAGCGGTTTTTTGTTTGGCACGGTTGGAGCAATCTTTATTAGATAATATTTATTTATGGCGCACAGCGGCACAGCCTTAATTGATCCGTATAAGATTTTTGAGAAAATTTCTTTGTCAGTAGGGCAGCGCGTGGCAGATTTAGGTTGCGGCAGAACCGGGCATTTTGTGTTTCCGGCTGTTAAAGCAGTTGGTGACACAGGCATTGTATATGCAGTCGATGTGGTCAAAAATATTCTGGCAAGCATTCAGAGTTTGGCGCGAAGCGGCGGGTTTGATAATATTCAAACCGTTTGGTCTGATATAGAGCAGCCAGGCAAAACGCCGATTCCGGCTGGAACTCTTGACGTGTGTTTTTGTGTTAATGTATTATTCCAGTTAAAAAATAAAGAGGGGGCGATCAAAGAAGCTGCGCGACTCCTTAAAAAAGGCGGGCATCTGGTAATAGTTGATTGGGCAAAAAAATTAGGCATGCTTGGACCAGGAGATCAGATGTTTGTCCGGCCCGAGGATGTGTTGCCGCTGGCCGCAGCCGAAAAACTAAAATTCGTGGATAAAGATGCCTCGGGAGAATATCATTATTCGTTGGTTTTTGAAAAAATATAATCTTAATTTATTTATTTTTTAACACAGATATGAATTTCAAACATCTGGTACAGCTTGATTATTGGTTTGGCCAGCCGTTTTCGGCGCAAGGGTTGACTTTATGGTTTTTGGTGGGCGGTTTTTTGGTTTTGATTATAACCGGACTAGTAGCAAAAATTGTGGCGCAGTATCAGGAAGATAAATTTAAAAAAATAATTTTAAAGAGAAGTGGTAGTATTGGTATTGGCATGGGGTTTTTGGGAATGGTTTGGATGTTTTTTAGGCAAGAAGGAATTATCTTTCTTTCATGGAGGTTTTGGCTGCTCATGTGGGTTCTGGTGTTAGGGTGGCGCTTGTATCGCGTGTTAAAATACGCAACGCATCGAATACCGGATATGAAAACAGAAGAAAGCAATCGCGCTCGCATTGAAAAATATTTACCAAAATCAAAAAAATAAATTATCTTAAATAAATAACGCCGCATTATATGGGCGTTATTTTAATATGAATCAGTATCGTAAAAAAATTGGTGATTGGGGAGAGGAGCAAGCATGTTTATTTCTACAGAGACATGGATTTTTTATAGTTGAACGCAATTACCATACCGTGTTTGGAGAGATAGATATTGTGGCTTCAAAAAAAGAAGAAGTGTATTTTGTGGAGGTTAAAACCAGAAAGGATAAGTATTTGGCAAACGACCAGTCTATTACATTTGGCAAAAAAATAAAGCTGCAAAAATCAGTGCGAGCGTATTGTTATAGCCGCAATATCTCAGAAGAGCGTATTGTTTTGGCCGGGCTTATTATTGCAGTGGATAGCCAGGAAAAAACCGCTCGTTTTAATTTTTATATCATGGTGTAGTCGGCATCTCATTGACTTTTTTGTACCAATGATTTACTATTGAACCAATCTACTCACTAATTTTATTATACTAAGTATGGCTCATCCTTCTAAAGAAAAAACGTTTGTAATTGTAAAGCCGGACGGCGTGCAGCGTGGTTTGGTTGGGGAGATTATTAAGCGTTTTGAACAGGTTGGTTTAAAAATTAGCGCCTTAAAAATGGTGGTGCCAACCGAAGAACAGTGTTGGACTCATTACAACAAAGACGAGGCGTGGTTTTTGAAAAAAGGAGAACGCACTATTGCAGATCGCCAAGCTGCTGGGTTGTCTGTAGACAAGCCAGCAGTTGAGTATGGCAAAGATATTGTGCGTGCTTTGGTTAAGTTTATGACATCTGGTCCGGTGGTTGCGATGGTTTTATCTGGTAATCGCGCGGTTGGTGTAGTGCAAAAATTGGTAGGTGGCACTGAACCGCTCACATCTGACATCGGTACAATTCGCGGTGATTTTACTCTTGATTCTTATGACTTATCCAGTTTAGATGAAAGAGCCGTGCGCAATTTAATCCATTCTTCCGATAAGCCTGAAGAAGCTGAGCGTGAAATTGCCATTTGGTTTAAACCAGAAGAAATTGTTGCGTATCGCCAACTTAATGAAGAGATTTTGTACGATGTGAATTTGGACGGAATTTTGGAGTAGTGCTATACTAGCTTGGTTATTCATTAACTATTGCGTATGTCCCAGGTTCTTTATAAACGATTGGTAATTTTTGCAGCTTCTTTTTGCGCTTTCTTTCTGTACGCGTTTCCTACACACGCTGCGGTAAACGCACCTATCGCGCCAACCTCTACCAGTAATGTTAGCTATAACTCTATTCAGTATAACTGGACATGGGGCGGGGGAACTGAAACTCGTTTTATTGCTGAAATATCCACCAGTGGTGTTTCATATACTGTTGTTTCATCTTCTATTGCTACTAGTACCACCAATTACACCTTTACCGGTTTAAACGTAAATACACAGTATTGGTTTAGAGTAGCTTCTGCCACATCATCTTCTCCAACTTCCACGTATGTTACTTCAAGCCCGGTGTATACTTTAGCCGATATTACAACACCTTCTGTCGGTACTTCAACGACATCTACTGTTGCGTTAAATATTACCAGTGTTTTAAACCCAACATCAACTCGGTATGCGCTGGGCATTTGGCAAAATAGCAGCGGTTTTTCTTTCTTGGGTTATCTGGATCAAAATGGGTCGGTAACCAGCACTGCTGTTTATCAAACAACTTCAACCTGGGGTGCAAATTTTTTGGCGAGAGGTTTATCTCCAAATGTTCAGTATGCTTTTACAGGGCATGCAATAAATGGTGATGGTACCAGCTCTTCGTATGATACAAGCCTTGCAGTGCGTATATATACACTTGCCAAACAGGTTGATGCGCCAACAATAGGCACGCCAACTGTTTCTACGATTCCTATTACGATAAATACCAGTGGCAATTCCGCGTCAACTACATATGCTATTCAATTATTTGCAAATAATTATGGCGATAGTTTTTTGGACGCAACAGGTGCGGTGGTTGGTTCTCCAGTATTTCAAACTAATGCGGCTTGGGGGTCAAGTTTTTCCGCAACGGGTTTAACAGAAAATTACGGATATCAATTTGCCGTGATAGCGCGAAATGGCGATAGTATAAATGCCGCAACTTCTTCGCTGAGTGCGTTAGTTTATACCGCCTCAAATGCAGTGTCATCCGGAGGAATTGCGATTCCTGTTAATTCCGCTTCTCAGGGCGGTGTACCATTTAATCCTTCGCCTGTCGTATCACCGGCGCCAATTGCAGTACCTCCAGTATCAGGAATACCGGTTTCTTCTGGATCGGGTTCTGGTTCTCGTGTTGTGTTTACAAAAACTTTAACATTAGGATCAACTGGCGCACAGGTTGTGGCATTGCAGCAAAAATTGCGAGAGTTAGGCTTGTTCACTTTCCCGTCTAATACAGGTTATTTTGGATCTATTACTAAAAAGGCCGTCGTCGTCTTGCAAAAACAACATAATCTGAAGCCGTATCCAGGCATAGTTGGCCCTCTTACTCGCGCATTATTAAATAGTTTATAAAGCTATCCATCGCAAGAAAAACCCTCCCATAGGAGGGTTTTTGAATTATGCAAAGTAGGGTATAATATACCCGATATATAAACTAGCCTATTTTAAATGCGACCAAAACAGTTAAATTCAGAAAACTCCTTACGATCAATTTCTATAATTGTTCTTGTTGGTGCATGCATTATCATTGTACGGTTGTTTATGTTACAAGTAATGGGCCATCAATATTATCTTGCCTTGGCTGCCAGCAGTCATGAAATCTACGAGCAACTGTATCCGCATCGCGGCAGTATTTTTTTACAAGACACGCGTATGCCGGATAAAGAATATCCCGTTTCTGTTAACCGGCAGTATTATTCTGTATATGCAGTACCACAAGATATTTCATCAGATCAAGTAGTTTCCACGACTGATTTTTTGATAAAAACACTACAGCTTCCAGAAGAAGATCGAGAAAAATTGATAATCAAACTTTCTAAAAAAAATGATCCATACGAGCCGGTTGCCAAAAAAATACCCGAACAAATAAAAGATAGTATAATGGCGGCGCATCTTTCCGGTATCAATACTACGGGTGAAGAATTTCGATATTATCCCGAAGGTAATGTGGCAGCTAACATACTTGGTTTTACCGCTCAAAATGACAAAGGCGAGCTGTCGGGTCGTTATGGGGTTGAAGGTTTTTGGGACGAGATGCTAGCGGGAAAGAGCGGGTTTTTAGCAGGTGAAAAGGGTGCGTTTGGGAGTATGATCGCCGTGGCAAATCGTACTTTAAAAAAAGCAGAAGATGGGGCGGATTTGTTATTAACAATAGATAGAAATGTAGAATACAAGTCATGTGAGCGGCTGCGCCAAGGATTAAAAGAGTATGAAGCAAAAAGTGCGTCGCTTATTTTGATGAACCCGAAAACAGGGGCTATCATCGCCATGTGCAGTATGCCTGATTTTGATCCGAACAATTATTCAAAGGTTGACGATGTAAGCGTATATAATAATACAGCAGTTTTTACACCGTATGAGCCGGGTTCGGTGTTTAAGCCAATTATTATGTCGGTGGCACTTGATCTTGGTTTAGTTAATCCATTTACTACATATGTTGATACAGGTGAAAGAGAAATAAATGGATTTAAGATTCGCAACGCACTTGATAAAAAATACGGCATAGCAACAATGACTAATGTCTTGGAAAATTCTATCAATACTGGTATGATTTGGGTGGCAGAAAAAATAGGTAAAACCCGGTTTAAAGAATATGTGGAACGATTTGGTTTCGGTAAAAAAACAGGAATTGGTTTAAATACAGAGGCGGCTGGAGATATTTCACCATTAAGCAAGCCGGCTGATATTTATACGGCCGTGGGTTCTTTTGGGCAAGGTATTACGGCTACGCCTTTACAGGTAGCTGCAGCGTATGCAGCTTTGGCAAATGGTGGACGTATGCCAAAGCCATATATTGTGGAAGAAGTTCGCTATAGTAATGGTAAGACCGAAAAAACCGAACCAGAAACCGAATCTGTTATATCCGCCAATGCCAGCAAGCTCGTTACGGGAATGCTTATTTCGGTAGTTGAAAAAACCTATCATAAAGTTGCGGGTATGAAAAATTATTATGTTGCTGCTAAAACTGGAACAGCTCAAATTGCCAGCAAGGCAGGCGGATATGATGAAAATAAGACGAATCACACCTTTGTTGGGTATTTTCCTGCCACCGATCCGAGATTTGTGTTGCTAGTAAAATTTGAAGAGCCAAAACAAAATTGGGCCGAGTCTACTGCCGCCCCAGTATTTCATGATGTGGCCAAGTTTGTTCTTGACTATTATGCGGTACCGGGAGATAAAAAATAAAATGATTTTTTACTTTATTTATTATGTTTAAACCGTTGTTAGAATCTTTGTTAAGTAATCTTTCCAAGCAAATTATTAAAAAATACAAACCGGATATTATTGGCATTACTGGATCTGTTGGCAAAAGCTCTAGCAAAGAGGCGATTGCCAAGGTGCTTCAAGCAAAATTCTCGGTGCGGTATACAGCAAAAAATTATAATAATGAAATCGGTTTGCCGCTGACTGTAATTGGCGTATCGAATCCGCCTGGGGGGTCTATTTTTGGCTGGCTTTCTGTTTTGTATAAGGCAAAAAAGTTGCTATTAGTTCGCGATGTACAGTTTCCAGAAATTTTAGTATTGGAAATGGGTGCGGATAAACCCGGTGACATAGAGTATTTAACCGATATTGCGCCGTGTAAAGTTGGCGTCTTAACTTTTATTTCTCACGCCCACACTGAATTTTTTAAAACAATTAAAAAGATTGCTCAAGAAAAAAGAGTTATCATTTCTCATTTGCGCCAGGACGGGTTTGCAGTTCTGAATTTTGATAACGAAGTAGTTATGCAAAATATTGGCGCTACCAAGGCGGAAATTATTACATACGGTTTTAAGGACGGAGCTGATTTGCGCGCTACTGATGTGAATATTGTTATTGATGAGCGTACGCATTGGCCGATAGGTTTGAATTTTAAAGTCTTGTATAAAGGAAGTATTGTGCCTGTATTTTTACCAAAAGTTGTTTCTCGATCAGCTGTCTCGGCTGCGCTGTCAGGTTTAGCGGTGGGAACTATTTTTGGCGTTAATTTGGTAGAAGGTGCGCAGGCGCTTGCATCACTTGAAGGCTTGCCAGGGCGTATGAAATTAATAGAAGGTATAAAAGATACGCTTATTATTGATGATACCTATAATGCCAGCCCAGAAGCGGCTCGGTCTGCCCTTGATGCGCTTTCGCGTGTTGAGGTTCGGGTTGGCGCTCGGAGATATGCGGCGCTTGGAGATATGCTTGAATTGGGTCCGGAAACTGAAAACGCTCATCGTGAGCTGGGTTTTCGGGTGGCAGAGCTAGGGATTGATTTTTTGATTACTGTAGGAGAAGCCGCCAAACATATTGCACAAGCAGCCAAGGAGGCGGGAATGGATGAAAATAAAGTAGTTTCGTTTGCTGCTAGCAGTGAGGCGGGTAGGTTTTTGCAGGAAAAAATTGCATCCGGTGATGTTGTGTTGGTAAAAGGTTCGCAAGGCATTCGTATGGAAAAAATGGTAAAAGAAATTATGAATGAGCCGTTGCGTGCTTCACAGTTATTGTGTCGCCAAGGAAAAGAATGGGCGTAGGTAGAGATGTATGCCAGAGCTTCCTGAGGTTGAAACAATTAGACGCGACCTTTTGCCTGCTCTTAGGAATAAGAAGGTTGTTTCGGTCGATGTATTTCATGCCGCTCCGATTAAAGATGGAGAAAAAAAGTTTAAGGCAGCGCTGCATAATAAAATAATCAAAAATATTGAACGAGTCGGCAAGCTGTTAATGTTTGAGTTATCAGACGGTAATTTTTTGTTAATTCATTTAAAAATGACGGGACAGCTTATTTATAAAAAACATAAACAAATTTTGGCCGGAGGGCATAGCTTTTCAACATTTGACGCAGGAAAATTGCCGGATAAGTATACGTGGGTGCGGTTTGGTTTACAAGATGGTGCGGCAGTATATTTTAATGATATGCGCAAATTTGGTTATCTTAAAATTGCCACTCCGGAGCAAAAAGCAAAAATTGTATCAGCCTACGGCATTGAACCTTTGACGCCCCAGTTTACTTTTGAACGCTTTAATGATTTGCTGGAAAAAAGAAACGCACCCATAAAATCAGTGCTGCTTAACCAGGCGCTGATTGCCGGAATTGGCAATATATATGCTGATGAATCTTGTTTTGCGGCTGGTATTTTTCCAGGTCTTAAAGCTTGCAAGATGAGTTTGTTTGAAAAAAAGCGGCTGTTTGCTGCTATTAAAACAATTTTAAAAAAAGCTATTAAGTATAAAGGCACAACTTTTAAAAATTATCTGGGCGCTCATGGACGAAAGGGGAACTTCTCTGATTTTTTGCGAGTATATCAAAAAGACGGTACAATCTGTGTTCGATGCCGCCAGGGAGAAATCCAGAGTATTAAAATAGCTGGTCGAAGTTCCCGATATTGTCCGGTCTGTCAAAAAATGTTACACTAAATTCGTTATTAACCTGAATAATTGTATATGGCTATACCATTTGAATTGCCAAAACTGGATTATGCATATGACGCGTTAGAACCTTATATTGACGCGAAAACCATGGAGTTTCATCATCGCAAACATCATGCGGCGTATCTGGAAAAATTCAATGCGTTTTTAGAAAAAAATCCACAGTTAAAATTTGACGCGGCGGAGGAATTGTTGATGCAGCTTAATACTGTTTCGGTTAGTGAAGATGATAAAAAGATATTGCGAAACCATGGCGGCGGATATGTGAACCATTCATTTTTTTGGAAATTAATGGGGCCTGAAAAAGAAATTGATGAAGCATTAGCTGCTGATGTTACAGCGCAGTTTGGCTCGGTAGCAGATTTTAAAACGATCTTTGGCCAGGCGGCGCTTAGTCAGTTTGGTAGCGGATGGGCATGGCTGGTGCGAGATGAAAATAAAAAATTACAGGTATATGCATTGCCAAATCAGGATTCTCCGCTTAGTCTGGGCCATATACCAATTTTAGGCCTTGATGTGTGGGAGCATGCCTATTATTTAAAATATCAAAATCGACGAGCTGAATATATTGAAAATTGGTGGAATGTTGTTAAAATTATCTAATATAATTGTTATTGCATGTTAGAGGATCAACCAGACAACATACGCTTTTCTATAGGGGCGGCCCAGGGCGACGCGGGTGATTTTTCTTTTTTACAAGATGATCAGTTGCATACTGCGGAAGGGCAGTTAGCAGTGGATGTAATGCAGACCGAAGAAAATTTGGTAGTGGTGGCCGCAATGGCCGGTACCGCGCCCGAACATATTCAACTGCATCTGCATAATGATTTGCTTACTATTAGAGGACAGCGATCATCCCCAATTAAAAGTAGCGGACAATATTTTTATCAAGAGTGTTATTGGGGCAAATTTTCACGCAGTATTATTCTGCCGGCCGAAGTAAGAGCTGAGCTTGCTCAAGCAACATATGCTCACGGAGTATTAACAGTTATATTGCCAAAATCAAAAAATCAAAATGCTATTCCTATCATGGTAATTGAAGAATAATATGAGTGAAGATTTAAAAGAAATAATTCCTGCGTCATTAGGCCTGCATCCATGGCGCAAAAAAACATTGATTGCTGTTGGTATTTTTCTAGCAGCCGCTATATTAGTTGTAGGCGGAAGCTGGGCGTACGGATTTGTATACAGGGATTCAATCTATCCAGGCGTGTATCTTGGTAAGCATCATATGGGCGGGCTTACAAAAGCGCAGGCAGAGGAATTTATAGAAAATTTTAATAATCGCATTGCGAAAGAGGGGGTGGCAGTTCAGTTTGATGCGCGCGGTAAAGTTCAAAACTCTGTTTTGCCAGCTGTGTCAGCTGAAGATAGTTCGGTGGAGATGATTCATATAGATAGCGGATCTACCGTGAATATGCTGGTGCAAATTGGGCGTACTGGTAATATAGCGCGCCGGTTGTTTGCGCCAGTTTGGTTGCAGTTATTTGAAAATCATGATGCGCGGGCAGTCACGATAGTGGAAGAGCGTTTTATTTCCAGTATGGAGAGCTATTTTTCTGCGTTTGCCGATCCGGCTCGCAACGCCAATATACTTGTTACCAGCATCAGTCCGCTGCAATCTGTTGTTGAGTCAGAGAAAACAGGAACTATTTTTGATTACAATGCCGCGCGGCAGACGCTGTCAGAACAGCTGGCGCAATTAGTGCTTCCTTCTGTGCAAATGGTTAAAAAAGATTTTACTCCAGATGTGTTTGCTGCGGATGTGCAACCGCTTTTTGTAAAGTTGCCTGAAATATTAAGCTATGGCGATTTGTCTCTTAATTATACCGATCCGCAAACCGGCAGGCACAAAGAATGGAAGATTGGGGCAGATATATATTCTCGCTGGCTGGAAATTCGCCGTGAACAGGGCGAGCTTATTTTTGCTCTTAAAAAAGAAGGGGTTCTCACATATCTGGAAACATTGCGTCCGTTTATCAATATGCCGGCCAAAGATGCAAAGTTTGTTATGGAGAATGATAGGGTAAAGGAATTTCAGGCAAACCAATCAGGGCTCATCTTAAATGAAGAAAAGACATATGCAGATTTGGATGTGGTATTTAAAGACCGAAACTATCATCCAGCTGAACCGGTAAAAACAGTTACGGTTTCTGTGGATATTGTTGAGCCAAATGTTGCTATGTCTAATGTGAATAATTTAGGCATCATGGAAATTGTAGGCGTGGGGTATTCAACATTCAAAGACAGCCATACCAATCGCATTAAAAATATTGCCAATGCAGTTAAACGCTTAAACGGTATTTTAATTAAACCGGACGAAGAATTTTCGGCAAATAAATATGCTGGGCCATATACGGCAGAAAACGGTTTCTTGCCAGAAATGGTTATTAAAGGAAATAGAATTATTCCAGAAATTGGTGGCGGCATGTGTCAGATTGGTACAACTTTATTTCGTGCAGCGATGAATTCCGGTATGCCGATTACTGAACGCCGCAACCATTCGTTGGTGGTTAGCTATTATGCCGATCCGGTCAATGGGAATCCGGGCACAGACGCGACGTTGTATGAACCAAATGTAGATTTTAAATTTAAAAATGATACGGGAGGCTATCTGTTGCTGCAAACTTCTATAGACTATGTTAAGCAAGAGTTGGTGTTTACGTTCTGGGGGAAAAGTGATGGGCGTAAAGGATCATACACGCATCCGGTGGTAAACAAATGGATTCCGGCGGGCGAGCCGCAAGAAATCGTAGTTCCTGATTTAAAACCAGGAGAACGAAAATGTCAAAATGCATTTAGGGGAGCCATGACATCATTTACTTATACAATTATCAAACCAAGCGGCGAAAAAGTCGATCAAGTATTTGATAGTTACTATCGTCCGTTGTCTCAAATTTGCATGGTTGGAGCAGCTGTATCCACAAGTACAGTGGATGCAAATGTGCCAGTTGAAGTTGGTCAATAATAGTTTTTATTGTTAAACAAAACACCCCTGTTCAATATATTTGAACAGGGGTGGTTGATTTGTGTTGAGGGAAATGAATTCCCCCTTAAACCGCACCCAAGAAGATGTATTAAAGTAGAAAACGAGCCGAAGCCTGTTGGTCCCTCTAACACATCTCCATGCTTGTCGTGGATACGGGATGATACATGCTAGCGTTACGTTTTAGATCTCTATCATGCACTACCCATTTCCAGATGCGAATGTGTGTTCCGAAATTATTTTCTAACTTGATTGCCTCGTTTTTTCTATAGAAAAGTACTGTCAGGCAGTTATTCATTTTCGGTAACTCTGGATTGTACACTAAAATAGGAATTTTGTCAAGTATGGGCAGGGGATAAGTCGGTTTATTTGGCTAATTATAGCAAAATAACCCGTTTTCGGGTTATTGCTTATCTGTAATAAATTGGCTAATATTACTGCTTTTCAATCACTTTATCAATTAAACCATACTCCAGAGCTTCTTGAGCAGACATAAAGTTGTCTCTGTCCGTATCTTTTTCAATTTGCGATAAAGTTTTACCAGTATGCTTGGCCATCAGCTGGTTTAATCTTTCTTTCATTTTCAAAATTCGTTCAGCGCGGATTTTAATATCGCTTGCTTGTCCTTCCATACCGCCCATAACCTGGTGAATCATAATTTCTGAATTTGGCAGCGCAAGCCGTTTACCTTTGGCTCCTGCTCCTAAAAGAAATGCGCCCATGCTTGCGGCCATGCCAATACAAATAGTGCTTACATCTGGTTTGATATAGTTCATGGTATCAAAGATTGCCATGCCGGCAGTTACTGACCCGCCAGGGGAGTTTATGTATAATTTAATATCTTTTTCAGGATTTTGATTTTCCAAAAATAACAGCTGGGCAATAATTACATTGGCTACAGCGTCGTCTACTTGCGTGCCCAAAAAAATAATGCGATCTTGGAGCAGGCGAGAGTAGATATCGTAGGCTCGTTCACCTAAGCTGGTTTTTTCAATAACGGTTGGAATAAGGAATTGTGAATTGATTATGTCTTTCATAAGAATTATATTTTAGCAGTGTGTATTATATAGATTATTTTTTATTTTGCAAATTAACAATGCGAGTTATAATTTGGTCTATCGTGCCATCTGTCGTAAACCCGGCTGCCTTTTTGTGCCCGCCGCCGTTTAGTTGTTTGGCGATCTGCGACACGTCAATGTCATCGCGAGTAGTGCGGAAACTTCCTTTAATTTTGCCGTCCGGTGTTTCTTTCATAAATAGCGACATGTCCGAATCGTCATTAAGCTTATTTAAAAAATTGGCAATGCCTTCAACATCTGTATCAGTAGCTCCGTGTTCCTTTAGGTCTGCATTGGTTAGGTAAGTATAAGCCATATTAAGTTTTTCGTTTTTATCTAATCTGCTTAGCACTATACCCCATAATTTTAATAGCTGAATTGACTTGTTTTGCATGAGAGATCTATTTATGACAAGCCAGTTTGCTCCTAGGCGCAGTAGTTGTCCAGCCGCAATTAGCGATGTGTACGAGGTTGCGGAATTGGTAAAATTATCCGTATCTGTAATGAGTCCGGTCAGTAAGGCAGTGGCCATGGGAGGAGTTATAGTAATGTTATTTATTTTGAAAAAATTATATACCACTTCGGTGGTTGCAGCCCAGTTGTCCATAACCAAATTGTATCGTCCGTATTTTTCGTTGGTGGCATGGTGATCAATGTTAATTAGGGTGGCAGTGTGATCTTTAAGAATTTCGGCCACACCTGCGTATCGCAAATCACCACAGTCAAGCACAGTAATTGTGTCTGCGTTGGCAAAGACATTTGGGTCGGTGCTTACCAGTTCGATATTATGTAAAAAGTTGAATTTTTCAGGTACGGGGGTCAGGCAGAATATTTTGACTTTTTTGCCGTGGTTTATCAGATATTGGGCAAAAGCTACGGCTGAGCCAAGAGTGTCGCCATCAGGGTTTTGATGCGAAACCAGGGCGCAGGTTTGGGCGCTTTGTATATGATTGTGAATTTGTCTGGCAGTTGCATGCATAATTTTTGGTAACAGGCGATTATATACTGATTATTTTGACCTGTCAAGATGGGGTATGATATACTTTAGTTCTAGTATCTAGTATACAGCTTTATTGCCTAGAAATGGCTGCTTGGTATGTATTTGAAACGTTTAGAAATAAAAGGGTTTAAATCATTTGCCGAAAAGACTGTTTTGGATTTTTTGCCATACCAAAATAATCGTTATAGCATTACGGCAATTGTTGGCCCAAATGGTTCTGGCAAATCAAATGTTTCGGATGCTATTCGATGGGTAATGGGTGAACAAAGCCTTAAAACATTGCGCGGCAAGAAAAGCGAAGATGTTATTTTTAACGGCTCTGAAGTAAAAGGGCAGCTGAGTGCCGCTGAAGTAACCATGGTATTGGATAATAGCCCGGTAGTAGCGGATCAGCCCAGCGCCATAATGCCGGATTTTTCTGAGATTACCGTGTCGCGCCGATTATATCGATCGGGTGAAGGTGAATATTTAATAAATAATAATCCGGTGCGCCTGCTTGATGTGCACTTGTTTTTGGCGCAAGCGCAGTTTGCCCAGCATTCATATAGCGTGGTTGGCCAAGGCACCATCGACAAGTTGCTTACCGTAACACCGGTTGAGCGCAAAGATTTTTTAGATGAAGCTTCAGGTATAAAAGAATTTCAAATTAAACAGCATCAAGCGCAGTTGAAATTATCGCGTACCAAAGAAAATTTAGAACAAGCGCAGCGCCTGGTTGATGAAGTTGAGCCGCGTTTGAAAATTTTGGCAAAACAGGTAAAGAAATTGGAAAAAAGACAAGAGATTGAAATTGAATTAAAATCGCAACAGGAAACGTATTATGCTTCGCTGTTTACCGCAAACAAAGCAGAGCTTGATGTGATTGCGCAAACATTATCTCAAGTCGAAGTAGATTATCGCGCCGTATTTGGCGAACTGGATCAGGTGCAAAATGAATTAGCGACGCTCGCCAAAGCATCAACCCGGCAAGAAGTGTTTAGTCAGCTGCAAACCCAGTTTCAAATTTTAATGCGAGAAAAAAATGATATTGAACGCCAGCTCGCCATCAAAGACGGACAGATGCGTTCTGAATATGGAAAAGAAGGCAAGCAAAATATTAGTTGGCTTGATGAAAAAATTCACACTTTGTCATCACAATATGATGCGTTGTCTGCGCATATAAGCGCCATGCAATTGGAGTTGGAACAGTCGAGCTCTATTGTGGTTGAACAGAAAAATATCTTAGAACAAATTTCCGCTGAAAAAACCCGCGCTCAGTTAAAAGTTGCTGATTTGGAAAAGCAGATTTTCTACGACCAGTCCGAACATAATTATCGCCAAGTCAGCGGTTTGTTTGCGGTACAATCTATTTTAGAAAATAAAGATCGGTTTGGTACGGTCTATGGATTGGTGGCAGAACTCGGTGAGGTGGAAGAAAAATACCGTTTGGCGCTTGAAGTTGCAGCCGGATCATATCTTTCCGCAGTGGTAGTGGAAAACGAAGAGGTAGCGCGGTTGGGAATAGAATTTTTACGCCATAACCGGTTGGGCACAGCAACGTTTTTACCGCTTAATAAAATTCGTCCTCGTTCGGGCGATGAAGCGATTGATTATATATTGCAGATGCCAGGGGTAATTGGTTTGGCTTCGGATATTATCAAATATGAAGATAAATTTCATACAATTTTTTCTTTCGTATTTGGGCAAACTGTGGTGGTAGAAGATTTAATGGCTGCTCAAAAAATCGGTGTAGGTCGTGCGCGCATGGTTACATTGGCTGGCGATGTGGTAGAAAAAACCGGTGCTATGAAAGGCGGTTTCAAGCAAATTAAAAAAGGTTCGCTTGGTTTTTCCGGTCATGTGTCATGGAGTCAGGATAAGCTCGCGCAATCACAGGCTGAAGTGCAGCTTGAAAAACAAAAAATTGCCGATTTGGAAGTACGCTACGAAACAACCAAAGAACAGCTATTCGCGGCTGAATCAAAAAAACAAATTGCTAGTTCTCGGTTGCAGCTGTTGGAAGAAGAAATAAAAAAAGCGGCCGAGGAAAAAGGCAGTTTAGAACATGAGCGTGCTTTGTATAGCGCTGATCCAGCTCAAATTGGCGCGCTGCTTGCGCAGTTGGCCGCAGAAAAGAAAGTGCTGGAAGCCCAGAAAATTGAAAAAGAAACCGAGGTTGCCGCTTGCGCCGATAAAATCAATAACTTTAACCGTGAAGAAGAAGAGAAAAAACAGCGCGTGTTTTTATTGCAAGACTTAATGCAGAAAAAACAACAGCACCTGAACGAAATTTTGGCAAAGCGCAGCGATCTTAAAATTGAAGTTGCCAAATTGGAAACTAAGCAAGATGCTATTGCCGAAGAGGTTCGTATGGAGCTGGGTGTGTCGGTGGAAACAGTTTCACAAATTCATCCATCGGTGCTGGGCCGCGAGCATATGGCGCAGCTGCTTGATGAAATTCAAAAATTAAAATACCAATTAAGCTTGATTGGCGGTATTGACACGGAAGTGGTGGGCGAATATGAGCAAACCAAAGAACGGTTCGATTTCTTATCTGGGCAGATTTCCGATTTGCGCGCAGCGTTTGCTGATTTGGAAAAAATGATTCTTGAGCTGGATGAAATCATGAAGAAAAAACGCGCCGCGTCATTTAAAAAAATTCGTAAAGAATTTGATCGGTATATTAAAATTTTGTTTGGCGGCGGAGATGGTGATATATATGAAGTATACGGCCAAACAAATGAAGAGGATCAGGTTGACGCTGAAACCGATGTGCTTGTAGTCGAAGAGGCAAAGCCAAAACAAGAAAAGATTTTAACTGGCATAGATATTTCCATTAATCCGCCCGGCAAAAAAGTCAAAAATATTAACACATTATCCGGCGGAGAGCGCACCCTGGCATCCATTGCGCTTATCTGTGCAATTTTGAGCTACAATCCATCACCGTTTGTGGTTTTGGACGAAGTAGAAGCTGCGCTTGATGAGGCAAACACGCGCCGTTTTGCTCAAATTGTTTCCGAACTTTCAACCCGTTCCCAATTCATTATTATCAGTCATAACCGAGTTACTATGCATGCGGCAGATGCCCTCTATGGCGTGGTAATGAACAATGACGGTATTTCCAAACTTTTGAGCGTGAAATTGGAAGAAGTGCCAGATTACTCCGCAGATACAGCAAAAACCGTGGTGTAAGTATTGACAGAAAGGTGTAATTATTGTATAGTATTTCTGCTCTTAAAACGTCACTTAAATATTATATATACCGGTAAAATCCGGATGTTATCGTTTAAAAAATTAAAATTTATGTTAACTATTCGTTTACAAAGACTTGGTAAAAAAAATGCGCCTACATATCGCCTGGTTCTTGCGGAAAAAGGCCGCGACACTCAAGGTAGAAATTTGGAGCTTTTAGGAACTTTTAATCCTCGTGCTAAAGAAAATGGATTTGTGCCAAATACCGACCGAATTAAATATTGGCTGGAAAAAGGCGCTCAGCCATCCGACACATTGCATAATTTGTTTTTGCAATCTGGTATTATCAGCGGAGAAAAGAAAAAGAAAGCTGTATATATTTCCGCTAAACGCGCTGCAAAAATTGCAGAAAAGAAAAAAACAGCAGCCGCATAAATAAAATTGATTGACCCGTTTTGGAAGATTTGATATTATTATAGACAAGCAGAACTGGTGGAGGTTATCCACGGTCGACAGGCTGCAATTAATTTTGAAGAATGAATACGCATATGATGGAAGCAGATCAACAGTTTGTAGAGACACTCGTTAAATCGATTGTCAACAACCCTGAAGATGTGAAAACATTGCGCACTATAGATGAAAGAGGAGTGCTTATCACCTTAGATGTTAATCCAGCCGATATGGGCTATGTGATTGGCAGACAAGGTCAGACTGCACGCTCTATCCGCACATTGCTCAAGATCGTTGGCGCTAAGCACAATGCTCGCGTTAACCTCAAGATCAATGAACCTGCCGGAGGCAGAGCTCCTCGCATGAATCATATGGATGACCAGCACATGGACAACCAAATGATTGACACCAGCGCAGTAGACAGCTTGAATATCTAAAACAAAAATTTTTTAAATAAAACAGACCCTGTAATACAGAGTCTGTTTTATTTTATCTAATCAGATTTAAAATTTTATCATGTATTTTTCCGTTTGAGACTAGTATATCCGGTGTAAACACATCCCATGGGCTGCCATCTAGTTTGGTTATAGTAGCACCGGCTTTTTCTGCAACTAAAGCGACTGCTGCGACATCCCATGGCTTGACACCTGGTTGGATGTAGCCATCGATTTCACCAAACGCCAGTCTCGCAATATCCGAAACAGAGCTTCCCATTACCTTTACTTGTCGAATATGAGGCGATAGTTTATTGATTGTGTCACTGGTTATGCGTCTTTTATGCGAATCCCATGGAAAATCAAAAGCTATAGTAGCTTTTGATAGGATTTCTGTCTTAGAAACATGAATAGGTCGATTGTTAATTGTGGCTTTAGGCCTGTCTCTGTGAGCAAAAATAGTTATATTTTTTTGTGGCATTAGAATGATCGCTATCACAGGTTGAGAATTTTCAACTAGTGCGATAGAGATAGCAAAATTATCATTGCCTCGCGAAAAATTTGCTGTGCCATCAATTGGATCAATGATCCATACGCGTCCCCCGGTAAAATTTTTGTATTCATCCATGTTCTCTCCCGCGCTTTCCTCGGTTAAAATTGAATCATTTGGAAAATCTTTTGATAACTCTTTAATGAGAAGAGTATCAATTGCCGCGTCTGCTTCAGTTAAAAAATCAGCACCGCCCTTGGAAAACTCTATCAAACCAGCCCCCTTTCTTTTTTTAATTAAATTTATGAGTAGTTTTTTTGCTCGTTCAGATATTTTCATTATTTTTTTAATTTCAGTATTTTGATAAAAGTTTTTTTGCATAGTTTAAAATCTGGTTATATTTGATTTAATCATAAGTCTAGGTTGACAAAAAATCAATAGTCTGATATATTTATTTGTTCGTATGTCGATTTGGTTGGGTAAAAATTATGATTGTTTGATCATAGTTTTGGCCCAATCAATTAACTACCGGGCCGCAAGGAGGGCGTATGCCCCGTCAGTTGAGTAGTGAAGAAGTGTCTGCCTACGGCCTGAGCTGCCCCAGCCACCAGATGGACAACGACGAGCTCCGCTTCCGTCTGATGGGATCTGATGGCAGCGGCTACATCCGTACCGTCGCTGGCAACACAGGGGGGTGGCAGAACAGCCACTTCCACCACGGCGCAATCGAGTGGTACGCGGTGCAGAGAGGCCGCATCGCCTTCGCCGAGCTCCAGCCGAACGGCGACGTCAAGATCCAGATCATCAACGCCGGCGGTACGGTGCAGAGCCAACCCGGCTGCCCCCACAACGTGTACATGTTCGCCGGTGCCGAGACCCATACGGTCAAGTTCGGCAGGACCGATCTGAGCCTGCACCCCCACTGCCGCAACGGCGACAAGGGGGACTGGTGGCCATCCCCCGAGGTTGATGCAGTCACCCGACATCTCACCGAGGCTGACATCCTCGAACGGGCCGTGTGCCCGTGAAGTAGCTTCGTTCGGATTCTTCGAGTCCGTGCCGAGCTCGAGTCTTACGAGAGTCGTCGCATCCGCGGCGGCTCTTAG
>CAZLNR010000005.1:47181-48967 GCA_964561035.1 uncultured Gammaproteobacteria bacterium
AGTCCGTGCCGAGCTCGAGTCTTACGAGAGTCGTCGCATCCGCGGCGGCTCTTAGTGTTTTAGGGTCCTAGCTGATTGTATTTTTTTTACTATAGTAATAGAATATAGGTATGAAATTTGAAGTTCTTACAATTTTCTCAGAAATAATTTCTGGTTACGCCAGTCAGAGTATTTTGGGTCGCGGACAAAAGGCTGGGCATATCCAAATAGACGCCCACGATTTTAGAAAATATTCCAGCGACAAGCGTGGTCATGTTGATGATACGCCGTATGGCGGTGGTCCGGGAATGGTGTTGCAAGTACAGCCGATTTTTGAATGCCTAAAAAATATTGGCGCCGTTGCTGTTGGCAAAAACGGCAAGCCGAAGAAAAGTAAAACAAAGAATACCAAAGTAATTATTATGGATCCGGCTGGAAAAAAATTTGATCAAAAAATGGCTAAGAAATTTTCCAAATTAGATAGGCTGGTTTTGGTTGCGGGCAGGTATGAAGGGTTTGATGCGCG
Organism: uncultured Gammaproteobacteria bacterium; assembly: GCA_964561035.1. Lineage (GTDB taxonomy): Bacteria > Patescibacteriota > Patescibacteriia > Magasanikbacterales > GWA2-37-8 > XYD2-FULL-39-9. The sequence continues at coordinate 47,687 of CAZLNR010000005.1, forward strand.
AATATATAAACTAGCTGATGAGCGAGTGTCGGTAGGTGATTACGTATTGGCTGGCGGTGAATTGGCAGCTTTAACAATTATAGAAGCAACTTCCAGGTTGGTGCCCGGTGTGCTGGGCAATGCCGATTCTTTAAAAGAAGAAACATTTGAAAAAGACCAGAAAGAATATCCGCAATATACAAGACCGGAAAATTTTATGGGTTTAAAAGTGCCAAAAGTTTTACTGTCCGGAGATCATAAGAAGATAGGTGAGTGGAGGCAAAAACAATCTAAATAAGTTGTTGTATGAGACAGCCAATTTTTGATCGTTTAGAATCGGCAGGCAAACTAGACTCGGTGAAAAAATATGCCCATTCAGAACTTGAAGGTAAGTTTGCTTTGCTTACTGATACTGAGCTAAAAGAATTTCAGGAATTTGAAGATACTCCCAAAAAACTTGCAGTTATTTTGGAATTTGCGCCTAACAATATTAAAGAGGTAGAAGACAGGGTAATTCAACCTTTAATCAGCTTAGAAGAATCTCTTGGTTTAAATTTTTCTCTGGCAGTGCGAGATGTGCCTTTTCATTGCACTATTCTTACTGGTAAAGCTGAGAATGAGGATGATCTGTTGGAGGCGGAAAAAACTTTAACAGACTCAGGTGCTTTTAACGAAATGTGTCAAAATATTTTAAATACCGAGTTGGAGTATGGTTTATTAGTTTACGAAAGAACCGGTGCGTTTTTGGCAGCTACAAAAATTCCGGACTCAATCAAAACTATGCGAGAGTTTTTGAAAAATGAATACAGTGCACAAGGATTACGACCTGTTAAATTGCTAGATAATTTTTTACATTGTGCTATTTCAAGAATGACAAAATTACCAACAATAAATAATCGAAAAGAAATTTTTGATCAGTATTTAAAAGCTTTACAACCAATAAGAATCGCTTTGACACGAGACCCTATTCGTTTTAATCCGCAAGATGTGTATATGGGAAACCTGGCAGATTTTTTAAAGAATGATAGGGGATAGTTGGTTGTCTAATTTGCCCTAATTTTAGCAAATTTTACTTATCCACAGTCTGTGGAAATTTGAAAGGCTATATGGGGTTGACAATATTTTAGACAAGTGTTAAGATGTAGAAGTTAAAAAAAGTTAATACAAACACGGCAAAAAATCTCTCATTAAAACTAAATATTTCCAGGCAAGTCCATGTTATGGAAACTGCCCGCCTCGCCTTAAAACGAGGGAAAGAAAAAAGAGCAATCAAGATTTGATTTCTCTTTTTTCTTTCTAATC
>CAZLNR010000006.1:0-28791 GCA_964561035.1 uncultured Gammaproteobacteria bacterium
CGTCGCTTTTTTGTCCTTGAATATTTGTATTTACTACCATCATGTAATCCTGGTTCTCTTGAGTGGCAGAAATTTCGCCGGTCCATCCGAACTCATGCATAGTGCGCTGAGTGTTTTGATCGGTAAAATATGATTGAATTTCTTTTTTTTGCAAGGCATCTTCTAGGTTAATCAGTATTGGTAAAATGTCCTGTGGCTTGGTGTTTTTGAAATTTTCAATAAAAATACCAGCCAGATCCGAAATGATTTGTTTTGGTTTTTTTTCTTTTTTCTCCGGTCCAAACTCTACAATATGCTGTATGGTATCAAGCGCGTTGTATTGGTCGATTAGTAAATTTCTATCTTCAGAAAGTATAGGGCCGGTAATTTGTAGTAGTCGGTTAAGTACGGTGGCGTTGATAGCGATAACACCGTCTGCAGTTATGTTGCGGCTGTGTCGATAGAACCAAAGCATTTTTTGCGCGCTGGCAGCAAAGTCAGGGAACCAGTTGGCGTCTTGAAATTCCCAGCGTTTATTGGATAGTAAGAGCGGGGTAGGAGGAGTAATATATTCAGAGAGCTGGCCTTGCAGGTCGTATGATCCGCCAGCCGGTATATCTATACTAACAATCTGCCCATCTTTTATGTCTGCCAAAGCAAAACTGCCAGCAAATCCTCCGGTGGGACGAATTTCTGCTGGATTTTGAAATACAAGCAGGTATCGGCGCAAACCTTTGCCGCCAAATATTTCTTGGACAGCCATGCTTAGCTGGCTGATTTTTTGTAAATCTTGCACGTAGAGGTTAAAGAGTACGCGAAATTCTTTAAAAGTATCTTGGTATTCAAAAGGTAAAACATCGGAATCAATGCCGTCTAAATCAGTAAGAGCGGTGTTGTAGTGCGGCAGGGAAGCATCAAGGTGGTTTTTGATTAAGGCGAGATTCGCAGTCAGTGTTGAAGACGGATTTTCTTTGATTTCGGATAGGCCTTTCAGTAAATATGTGTTGCCCAGAGAAATCTCTTGTCCAGCTGTAATGAGTTTTTGGCGGCCGGTAATTTCTTTATTGACCACCGGTACGGAGGCAGCTATTTTTTGTAAAAAACTATATTGGTTGTTGATAGTGATAACAGCCGCGTCAAAATTTTGTAGCGCTGTGGTAAGCGATGTTTGAGCGTTGGCTAGATTGCCGCTCATAAGGGCTGAAGTTGAATCGTGCAACGCAGAAAAACCAGCAGTACTATTGTTGCTTACCTGGTCTGCAGTAGTGCGAAGGTTTGAGTAGTAGGTGCGGGCGTGAGTTGGAATAAAAAGCAGGCAAAGTACAGCCATGGAAATGCCGATAATATGTTTTGGAGCTACGGTTTTTGCAACTGTATGCACGGTGCGCTGGTGTGCATTTTTTATATGAGATAAAACTTTTTTTATGGTTTGTTTGGTGCGGGGTGGGCGATCGGGAGTTATGTGGGTCGTCTGAGGTTTTGGGGCAGCGATTGGTGTAGTAGGAGTGTGAATGGCTTGTATTTTTGCTTTTTCGGCCTCTGCTAAAATTTTATCTGGAATAAAAGAGATTACTGGCTGGGGCGGTGTTGTTTTTTTTGGGGTATCGTGAAAAAAATAGAAATCATTTTTTTCCGCGGGTGCGGCCGATTCAATGGTGTGGTGCAAAGAGCTTGTTTGTTCTTTGAGATTTACTACATGCGGAGATTCGTGATTTTGATATTGCACGTGATGTACAAAAAAATTGAGCGGCTGGCGCACCGTTTGTCTGATTGGTTCTGGTGGTGTTTCTGTATATAGGGCGTGAGTGTCTTCGTGGTCAATTTTTTGTTGACAAGTAGATTTGTTGTGCCCTGTTTTTTGGCAGAAACCACACCGGCGAACCTGAATTTGCGAGGTTGGCGCAGTTGTTTTTTTCATGAACAAAAAAAGTATTCTACTACTGTATTAGTATACACTATTTTTGTGTTTTTGAGGACACTGTTTTTTACAAAATGCCTGTGTATAATTTAGGCAATTGCCAGGGCTTTTTTGATATGCTCAATAAATGTTTTTTCAGAGAAACGATCGGCAGTTTTGTAGCACGCAGCTTCCATAGCGCGAGCCTTATCTATGGTCATTGACTGTATGGCGTTTTGCAAATCTGCAGTACTAAAATGAGGGGGTAGCAGGGTGCCGGTTTTATCATGGTCAATAATTTCTAGCAACCCGCCTTCAGCCACGCCGATTACTGGTTTGCCAGCTTTCATGGATTCAACCGCGCTCATGCCAAAATCTTCTCGTATTGGTATGTAAATGGTTGCCAGGCAGTTGCCCAAATAGTGCAGTAACTGATTATTATCTACCCATCCAAGAATAGTTATATTGTCATGTCCCTGTGCCATTTTTTTAATTTTTTCCAATTCTGGTCCGCCCGAAGCCACCACCAATTTTTTATCAGGCATGTGTGTAAACGCTTCCACAATTTTATCTACGCGTTTTACATCATACAAGCGCGCCCAAGAAAAGAAGTAATCGCCATAGCCGAGATTTTTAAATGGCAGCGTATCGCAGGGTGGATATACAATAGTGGAATCAAGGCCGAGATATTGTTTGATTCTATTTTGTGTATTTCGTGAGTTGGTAATAATTAAGTCGAGCCGTTGAGCAAGTTGTTCAAAGCGCCAGCGATTAAGACGAACAAAAGGAATGAAAATCATTTTTTTCCACCACGGATAAGAATCGAGACGATCTTGGTAGGTGTCGTATAAATGCCGAGGAGGAGTGTGCATGTATGCAATATGCCGAGGAAATGAGATTCCTGTATTTTTACGCAATGCTTTACGAATTAACATAGGGACCATGCCGATTAAGCAGTCGCCGCTATAGATGATAATATCGTAATGTTTGGCAAAATATGTTTTGAATAAAAAAGACAGCTGAACCTGTAAATAACGGAAGCCAGGCAGGCGTGACCAAGGTTTTTCTTTATATAGTTCTATAGCTCGGATACCCACATCGTGGGGGTTAAAGGCGTCTTTGGCAATAAAAGCTGTGGCTATATCGGCTTGTAGATTTTTTGCTAAGCTGATAACTAAGCGTTCGCCTCCGCCTTTGTAGATGAAATAGTCATGCATGATCAAAATGCGTGGTGTGTGATTCGGCATACGGAAAAAATTAGTATATACAATATTGCTTATTATCCCATAGATATGCCTGCTTGTTCAAGGTTATGACTCAAGTATGCGTAAAAAATTTTGGGCTGTGATGCGCCAGTTAAATCGGCTGGCTTGCGCCCGGCTTTTTTCGGAAAGATGTTGGTGTAGGCGTGGGTCAGAGATAATACGGCTGATGGCTTGGGCTATATCTCCTGGCCTATTAGGATCAGTTAAAACGGCGGCGTTATCGGTAATTTCTGGCAAGGATGATCGGTTTGAAGTTATAACAGGCGTACCGCAATTCATTGCCTCAATTACTGGCAAGCCAAAACCTTCATAGAAGCTCGGGTAAACAAATAAACGAGATAGCGCGTATAAGGCCGGTTTTTCTTGGGCTTCTACCGAGCCGATAAAATGGATTTTTTCTTTTAAGGGAGAAGATTGGTAAGCCCGGTAGGTTTGCTGATTGTTCCAGCCCGGATATCCGGCGATAACCAGATGGTATTGAGGGGCAGTAGGAGAGAAAAGCTCAAACGCTTTAATTAGTCCGGCAATATTTTTTCTTGGCTCAATAGTGCTTATACATAAAATAAAATTTTTTGGAAGCGCATATTTTTTTGCAATTGATGCGCTATCTACCGGCTGAGTCAAATTTTGGGTAGTGACGCCAGGATACAAAACCTCTATTTTTTCAGGTGAGATGCCGTATTTGGAAATAAGATCATGCTTTGTATAAAGCGAGGGAGTGAGTATGCGATAGGCTGCTTGGCACTGGGCGCGCGGCGCAATTGCTTTGTGCCATAGGCGCTGTTTGAGCGAAAAGAATTCCGGGTACAGCTCAAAGGAAAGATCGTGAACAGTTAAAATATGCTTAGTATTTTTTGAGAGAGCCGTAAAATTTAAATTGGGAGAAAAGAAAAAATCTAAAGTCGCGCCATTTAATTTTTTGATGAGCAGCGTATCTATGCGCGGTCGTTCAAATATTTTGGTTGCCAGGTTGAATACTTTATTTGGCCATGGGTACGAGATGGTGTGAACCGATGGTTGATGCCAAGCAGGAAGATTTTTACTGATATCGCGATATGAATTATAAAAGAGGAAATATTGGTGCTGTTTTTCTGCGGCAAACAGTGCATCAAGAAGTTGAAAAGTAAATTCGCCTACACCGGACCGAATCGGCGACATGAGAGATCGTATATCAATACCGATGCGCATATTAGGATGTAGCCGTAAATAATGGTCTTTGTTTTAGATTGCGAGTAAATTCTTCGTATCGGTTGGCGATGTATGTTTGTATGCTTTGTTTGAAATGCTGTGCGTCAAACTGTGTGGCGTGCTGCCGTATTTTGGCGCTGTCCCATTGTTGGTGATTAAAGCTCAGTAAAGTATCAAGCAGCGATTCCCAGGTTTGAGAGTGAAAAAAAATTCCCGTTTCATTTGGTATTACGGTTTCGCTAGCGCCTCCATGTGCAAACGCAATTACTGGTCGTCCGCAGGCCATAGCTTCAACCGCGGTAATACCAAAATCCTCCAGTTGCGGGTGAATAAAAGCGCGGGCGCCAGATAAGACGCGGTATTTTTCTTCATCGGAAATATGGCCCAAGAATTCAATATTTGATTTAGCCATCTTTTGTAGCGATGCCAGTTCTGGCCCGTCTCCAAAAATTTTTAGCGGCCAGCGCAATCTGTTAAATGCCTGTATCATCAAATCAAATCGTTTGTAGCCAACAAGTCGTCCGCCGCCTACAAAGTAGTCGCCGGGTTTTTCCAAAGAACAGGAGGTAAGTTCTACTGGAGGATAAATAACAGTGCTTTCTCGGCGGTAATATTTATGTATGCGCTGTGAAACAGTGTGTGAGTTGGCAATAAAGTGGTCAACTCTATCGACGCTCATTTTATCCCATATGCGAAGCCTGTGAATAAAAGAGGGAAGAACATATTTGATTAAACGGCTTTGTTTTAAATCTGTGATGTACGTATGGTTATCTGCCCAGAGAAAACGAGCGGGGGTGTGGCAATAGGAGATATGAAGCGTATGCGGTCCAGTAATAACTCCTTTGGCGAACATGCTTGAGGTGGAAATAACCAAATCAAAATCAGTCAGATCGTGCTGTTCGGTAGCGAGCGGCATGAGGGGGAGATACCATTGGTAGGCCGTATTATGGAATGGTAGTTTGGATAAAAAAGATTCTTGGATTTTGTTATGGTTAAAGTACGGTATTTTTTCTTTGTCATGAAACAAGACAAAAATAGGCGCTTCAGGCCATAAATGGTGCAGTGTTTTTAATACGCGCTCTGCACCTCCGTCTTGCGCCAAATAATCATGTACTAACGCAATTTTCATATCATGTATTAAACCACAGAGCCTTTTCGGGTCAAAATAACAAAAGGAGTTTTGATAAGAATTATTAAGTCCATATAGAGGCTCCAGTTTTCAATATAAAATGTATCCAAATTTATTTCTTCTTCGTAGCTTAAGTTGCTGCGCCCTGAAATTTGCGACAATCCGGTAATGCCGGGCTTGATTGCCAAGACAATTTTATGCTGTCGTTTATAGCCCTGTACTTCGCGCGGTTGATGCGGGCGGGGCCCTACCAAACTCATGTCTCCGGCGAGAACATTGAAAAATTGAGGCAGCTCATCAATGCTCCAGCGGCGTAGAAATTTACCAGCTTTTGTAATTCGAGGATCGTCTTTAATTTTATAAATCGGGCCTGGCTTAATGCTTTGTTTTTCAATAAGTTCTTTTTCTGCTACTAGCGCTTCTTCTCCTTGTTTGCCAAATTGGATGCCGGTTGAAAATTTTTGGTACATGGTTCTAAATTTGAGCGCAAAGAATTTTTTATCTTCTTGTCCAACTCGTTCATTTTTATAAATTACCGGAAAACCTGTTTCTAGGGCTACGATAAGAGAGCTGATAATAAATAAAGGTGAAAAAATAATGATAAAAAATATACTGAGGAGAATATCAACTACGCGCTTGATTATTCTGTTCCATCCAGTGAGGCGAGTGAGGCGCAGTTCGATAATCGGTATGCCGCCAAGAGTGCTTACAGCCATGTTGGTCGAAATTGTGGAAAATAAATCGGCAGAGTAGCGAAATGTAATGTGGTGTTCATTAGCAAAATCTATGGCTTCTATAGCTTCGTCGCCGTGCGCTTTTGGGTCAGTAAAAATAATTTCATTAGGCCGGTTTTGCAAAAGAGCGTTTCTGGTATCCAGGGTAAAATGAGGATAGGTGCCGATAACTTTATATCCCAGGCTTGGACGTGAAAGAAGAGATTCTTTTATCTGTTCAGCGATTTTTTCTTTGCCAATAATAACGGTAGTTCGCAAGCCAAAACCCATGATGTATAAAAGTTTTTTTAAACCGTTCATTGCAATGCGTCCGGCACAGACATATGCTATGGCTAGCAGCCATCCAGCTAAAATCAGGAAACGGGAATCAAATTTTTGCAGACTAAAAAATACATATATGGTAATGGTAGCAAAACCGGTGGAGCAGGCGAAGACCACTTTGGTTAGGTCGCCTGCCAGAGTCCGGTGGTAGCTTGTTTTGTATAAACCTGATAGCGCAAAAATAAGTATCCATCCTAAGGCGGTAATGAGTACGAGCGGCCAATATGCATCCCAGGAAAGGTTAAAAAGCACGGGACGAATATTTTTTGTGAATGCAGTGAAGCGGAGCAGGTATGCGGTAAAACCAGCTAGAACGATCAGGATATAATCGAGCGGCAGTTGAAAAAAAGCAAGGGTGAGGTCTAATTTTTTCATATGTTAATACCGATAATGTATATATTTATCGTATTTTATCCTAGTTTTTTGGTTTAAGCAAGAAAAAAATGTCTGCGGCCCCGCTGTTTTTTTGCCTTTGTTTATTGACAAAATGGCTAATATGTGATATTCTATGGCCGTAGCGATGATCGCCTCGATTTTTTCGGGGAGGAAAGTCCGAACATTCCCTCTGTATAGTCACGCCGGAGGAGAAGAGTAGCGGGTAACACCCGTCGTCCCGACTTGTCGGGAAGAGGTGCGAGCAGAGACGTTTCTTTCTGAAAAGAAAGAAAAAGCAAACCTTATATGTGTGTTAAAATCATACGTAATTGCTTAGCTCTTAGCGAAGGTAGTAAGCTAAGAGGTGAAACGGCAAAATCCTTACTCGGATGCAAGAGCAGCCCTAACCGGCAACGGTTTTGGAAAAGTTCGCTCGCTTAAGAATGGCGGTAACGCCATCTCTAGATAAATGATCATCTCTCTTAAAAATTTATTTTTAAGAGTTACAAAATTCGGCTTAAGCTATAAAAAAATATCCCGGTAAAACGGGATATTTTTTTATATATTTATTTTTTAGTTGTTACGTCGTTGATGATATTATTTTTAGAAAACGATTGTATGTTATCCATCGTAACATCCAAAATTCGTTGAATTGCCTCGGTGCTGTTGAAAGCATTGTGTGGTGTGACGATGCTGTTTGGATGATCGATGATGATGTTGTTGAGCATGGTGGTTTTTATTTTGCAATCATCTTTACACGATATAACTTCTTCGTAGTTTTGAATTAAATTTTCATCCTCTAGAACATCAAGACCAACACCAGCTAAATGGTTATTTTGCAGAGCCCAGACAATTGCTTCGGGCTCAACCAGTGCGCCGCGAGCTGTGTTGATAAGATATGCGCCCTTTTTAATTTTTTTGACATTTTTTTTATTTATCAGGTGTCGAGTTGAAGGGAGTAGCGGAGTGTGCAAGCTGATGATGTCAGAAGAGGCGAGTAGTTTTTCAAGCGTAAGATAAGTGAAGCCAAATTCTTTTGCTCTGTCTTTATTTGGAAATGCGTCATAGGCAACAATTTTTGCTTCAAAGCCGCTTAGCATTTTTATTAAATGCATGCCAATATGTCCGGTGCCAATTACGCCGATTGTTTTTCCTTTAATATCAACGCCTCGCAAGCCGTGAAAATCGTATACGCCTTCTTTAACTCGTTTTACGGATGGGAATAATTTTCGAGTTAAGCCAAGTATGAGCGCCATGGCATGTTCGGCTACGGTGTTTTCTCCATAGGTTGGTACATTACAAACCGGAATGCCTTGTTTTTTTGCTGTGTCTAAATCAATATGATCAAACCCGGTGCTCATGGTAGCGATCATTTTTAAACTAGGCAGGCTCTCAATAATTTTTTTAGTTACCGGCGCTTCCACAAACACCGCCAGAATATTGGTTTGCGGATCTAAATTTTTTTCTGTGATTTTATCCGGGGAAGTGATCACAGAAAAACCTTTAAGTTTTGTTTTTACATATTCCTGCATTTCAGGCCAGATGCCGTAAAATGCAACCGTTGGTTTTTTAGGCATAAATAAATATTATACTTCTATAACCACTGGTAATATCATAGGCCTTTTTTCTGTTTTCGTAAACAAGAATTGGCCGACATAATCTCTGATTTTGTTCTTAATATCATTAGTGTCAGCCCATGAAAGAGGGTCGGAATCTGTGACGATTTTCTTTACTCGATGACGCAGGTCCTCGATTAGCTCCTTGTGTTCCTTCAAGAATACAAAACCGCGTGAGATGATATCTGGATTTTGAATCAGTTTGCCGGTTTTACTGTCCACAGTTGCGATAATTACCACCATGCCATCTTCGGCCAGCACTTGTCTGTCGCGCAACACAATATTAGTTTCATGGCTTACACCCAAACCATCTACGAACACGTGGTCCGAAGGAATCTTGTTTTTGGTAAGAATGCCGGCTCCGTGGCTAAATTCCATTACTTGTCCGTTGTCTGCAATAAAAATATTTGATTTCTGATAGCCCATAGCCTCGGCAATTTTTCCATTATATCTAAGCAAGAAGTGATTGCCGTGGATTGGTACAAAATATTTTGGATTGAGCAGGCGAATCATGAGTTTTACGTCTTCCATTTTTGCGTGTCCGCCGGCGTGCACGTCCATCATTTGGTGGTGGATTACCTCAGCGCCTTTGCGGAACAGTGTATCTTTTAATCGTTGCACCATGCGTTCGTTGCCGGGAATAACCGAAGATGAGAATACAACGGTATCTCCTTCAACTAATTTTATTTCTCGGTGTTCTCCGTTGGCAATGCGCATTAATGATGCATTCTTTTCTCCCTGCGCACCAGTGCAAATAATAACAACTTTGTTATGAGGGTAGTTATCCAATTGACGCAAATCCACCAATGTTTTCGGGTTAAATTTCATGTACCCGAGTTCTTTGGCGATTTCCACGTTAGTTTTAATGCTAAAACCGCCCAAGGCTACCACCTTGCCGATTTTTTCGGAAACCTCAATGATTTGTTTGATACGTGTAAGCAAGGAAGCAAACGTGCCGATGATGATGCGCCCTGGAGCTTTGGTGATAATATCTTCCAGATTTACACCGATTTCTGATTCTGAGATTTGGTGTCCGGGTTGTGAAGCGTTGGTGCTGTCAGAAAGCAGCGCAAGTACTCCTTCGCTGCCGATACGCGCAATTTTTTGTAAATCAGCTGGCTGTTCGCCGGTTGGCTGATAATCAAATTTCCAGTCACCGGTGTGAATGAGGGTGCCTTCCGGAGTTCTGATGATAATACCCATTGAGTCCGGGATGTTGTGGTTGAGATGGAAAAATTCAAGCTCAAATGAACCAAGCATGAGCTTGTCATTGAGGTTTACATTATGAATGTTGAGAGGTCGTAAATTTTTGTAATCTTCCTGGCGTTTTTTAATTACGGCATTGGTAAGAGGTAGGCCGTAAATAGGCGGGTAGCCTAGCATAGGAATGAGGTGGGGGATGCCGCCGATATGATCGTAGTGAGCGTGGGTAATAATGACGCCGCGAATATTTTTTTCTTTTCCTTTTAGATAGGTCATGTTTGGAATAATATAATCAATTCCAGGCATGTCTTCTTCAGGAAATTGAAGACCCATATCAATTAAAATAATATCGTCTCCATATTCCATAAGCGTGCAGTTTCGGCCAACTTCTTCCAAGCCGCCGATTACTGCCACTTTTAGTTTTTTATCTCCTGTTCTGAACCTGCCAAAAGAAGGGCCTTCAGGAGCAGGTTTATTTGTGCGCGCAACTGATCTTCCGGTTTGGAATGACCTACGCTGTCTTTGAATGCCAGTACCTTGCGGTTGAGACTGGCTATATTGTGAGCCTCCCGTCCGACCAGTGTGGGGAGTGAGCGCTCTATTTTGTCCCTGATTTGGGACAGCTGAATATCTCATCATAATATAAATTATACGATGTATTAAAAATGTGGGCGAAGAGGGACTTGAACCCTCAAGGATTGCTCCATACGCTTCTGAGACGTACGCGTATACCAGTTCCGCCACTCGCCCGTTGCAGGTTGAGATCTTAGTTAGATTTGTTCCATTGGCGTTTTGTTTTAATATACCAGTGTTCCATGTCGACAAATCTGCTGGATGGAGATGGGATGGTTGTGAAAGTAACACCTTTTATTTCTTTGCTGAAAACAAAATTATAAATTGGCGTATATAAGAAAATAGCGGGATTGTCTTTAGCAATAATGTCTTGGAATTTGCGATAGTTTTCAATTTTAATTTGTTCGGTAGTAGTGGTGCGGGCATCTTCAAGCAGTTTGTCGGCGGCGCGGTCGGAGAACATTGATAAGTTTAAGCCCGGATAAGCGGTTTGAGATGAGTGCCAGAATGGAAACGGATCAGAATCGGTACCGATAATTTCACCATATAATAATGCATCGTAACTTCGGTTACGCAGTACCTCGCGAGAGATTTGGGTGCTGGCGCTTGTATTTATATCAGTCTTAACGCCCACCGCTCGCCACATCTTTGCTATCTCATTTGCCACCTGCTGATACTCAGGGCTTTCCACTGTGGTGATGGTGATATGTAAGATATCGTTGTTTTTATTTTTTCGATAGAAACTTTGTTCAGGATTCATTTCGTCGCGAATAGATTGGGCGGTTTCTTCTTCTATTTTTTTAATCTGCGCCTCTTGCTCTTCCGGTGGCGTGCTGGTATTAGCTTTAATTGCCGAGATTTCCTCTTCTCTAGTTTTTAGGATGCTGTCATATTGGGTTTGAAAAAAATCTTCAGGTTGAATTTTTTTCCAATTTTTATTGAGCATTTCGTTGGCTGCGTCTATGTCAAATGCAGGGGTTTTTATTTCAGGATTATAACCAAGCATTCCTTCAAGAATAGGGGAATTGATAAGGGTTACATTTTTTTGTAAAGCATTATCTATAATTGACTGTTTATCTAAAGCCGATGCTAAAGCAGCGCGAATGTTACTGTCTTTAAGAATGGCTGAATCTTCGTTAAAAAATACAGCTGTATACTGAGGTAAGGTGAATTGTTGGGCAATAAAATTTTTACCGATAATTTTTTCAGTTAAATCACTGGGTAGAAAGCTGACGGCATTCACATCTTGGCTTTTAAGAGCTGTGGCAGCTTGAATAAAATCTGGATAGAATTTAAATGTAAGCTTTTTTAGATAAGGAGGTTGTTTGTAATATGTGGAATTTGGTTCCAAAACATAGCTTTGAATGTTGCCGCTCGCGTCTTTAGTTAGTTTGTTGAATTTCCACGGACCAGTACCGACTGGCTGCAAGTTGGTTTTTGCTAACCGAACTCCTGAAGGAGGGATAGCTGACCAAATATGTTCTGGTAAAATACCAAGGGTAAGGCTGTGTAAAAATGGAGAAAATGCGTCTTTTAAAGTAAAACGTATAGAAAAATCATCGATTTTTTCTACAGTCACACCCTGAAATGCTGAGATAAGCGGGCTGCCAACTTCTGGATCTTGAATAGTTTGGAAAGTAAAGAGTATGTCGTTTGCCGTGAGCGGTTCGTTGTCGGACCAGGCTATATTGGATCGCAGTTTGATGTCGTAAATTTTACCATCTTCGCTGACTGTGTAGTTTTCTGCCAGATCAGGCACAAGTTGTTGCTGGGTATTATAAGAGAATAGGCCTGAATACATGAGGGAAGTGATATCCGCATCCACATCGTTAGCGCTCGCAAAAAGAGGGTTAATATATTTTGGCTCTCCAATAAGAGCCTCGGTATATTCGCCGCCAGTCGCAGGTAGTACAGTTTGGTGTGAAAAAATCCAGGTTGTACCCAAAGCAATTGTCGAAAGAATAAAAATTGCGGTAGAGATGCCGACTATTTTTTTCTCTAAACCAGTTAAAAAATTTCCCACATATTTTAATTGGGACCATTTGGGAATAATATTGGTGCGAATTCGTTTTACCAATTTTTGGTCAAAGGCGTAAGATGGTCTGGCAGTGCGCGAAGTGCCTTTTTGTTTTTTAATCCAAAAAAATAATTTGGATAATTTCATGTACGTAAATTGAAGTATGAATTACGCACCATGAACAAACTGCTGTTTAGGTTCGTGATGCCTAATTCCTAAATATGCGCTTAGATAACCAAGCGCGCCAGAGAAATGCTAAAAAAAGCAACTGCAATAACTATGGTAGATAAATGTAGGATGCGATCAACGCCTCGTTTAGTGCTGTAGATATTGCTTGATCCGCCAAATACACCGCTTAAGCCAGTGCCTTTTTGCTGGAGTAAAATAACGGCAATTAGAAGCGCTGCTAAAACAAACTGCACGATATTTAAGATTGTTGCGATCATAGATGTGTATAGAAGAATTTTTGAGCAAATGAATTATATCATTACCGCTTTATTTTGTCAATGAGATGTATTTATAGTATACTTAACATATATTTTTAAGTTTAGCGCGTTATGAAGTGGTATCAAACTGTTTGGGGAATCGCGTTACTTGGTTTTGCCGGTGTGGTAATGGTTGGAGTTATTGCGTTTGGGTCAATAACGATACGTTTTTGGTGGCAGATACGCCATGGCGGCAGCGCTGTTTTACAGCAACAGTATGGGGGTTTTGATCGGCAGCAAGCGAGCGCTCAGACGGCAAATGTTGATAGGTCAGTTTTAGAAAAAGGTGATTTTCCTTCTCTGGGTAATCCAAATGCTCCAATCACTGTGGTTTTATTTGGTGATTTTAAATGCCCTAATACAAAAAATGCTTGGCCTATTATGCAGCGTCTTTTAGGGCAATATTCAGATAAGGTAAGGCTTGTGTTTAGACATTTTCCGGGCGAATCTATTCATCCGGGGGCAAACAAGTTAGCTCAACTTAGTGTGTGTACCTATAAGCAGAGTCAGGAAGCGTATTGGGGTTTGCATAATTATCTTTTTGCTCACCAGAACGAATTGCCGGTCAATCTGTCGGATCAAGATATTGCCAAAATAGCCCAAGAGCTAAATTTGGACATGACACAGTTAAATAGTTGCCTAAGCTCAAGCGAAGCATCTTTGGTAAAAATTAATCGTGATTATGCAGACGGAGTTCGGTTTGGTGTTGGGGGCACGCCAACCTTTTTTGTTAATGGCAAAAAAATTGAAGGTGTGGTGCCGTGGGAGGTTTGGGATGGTTTTGTTAAACAATTTTAATTATGTATATGTCTAGAAAAATTATTCTAGCTGCGGTTCTGTGTATTTTGGCAATTCCTGGTGTGGCCGGGGCAGCCGTGGATGGGTCAAGTAAAATTCCAGCCCTCAATCCATTTTGTTGGCATAAGAAAGACTGTGTAGAAGTTCGGGGTAAATATGTACTCGGTGACCCATCAGTCGAAACTCTGGCTAAAGACGGTTTTGTAACCGGCCCAACTGCAGCTCCGTGTGTAGGTGGCGAAGGTGATGAAGAGTGGGGCCGCTGCCTTCCTGCTGGCGTGTCCAAAACAGAAATTTCTTTTGGTGGAGAAAATAAATTTGCCAACATAGGCGTGTTTATAGTTTCAATGTATAAATATTTGGTCGGTATCGCCAGCATTGTAGCGGTCATTATGATTATTTTAGCTGGTATACAATGGCTTACTTCAGGAGGTAATAGTGAAACAATTAGTGGTGCTAAACACAGAATTTCGGGAGCAGTCATAGGCTTATTTATTGCCTACATGTCCTATTTTATTTTAAATACCATCAATCCAGCTTTGGTTAATTTTCGGCTGCCCCAAGTATGGCTCATTCGTCCTCAACAACTTATTCCAAAATTTTGCAAACAATTGGAAGGAGCTGAAAATGGCAAGTTGAAATTTAGATTTTATTCCAGAGAAGATGATCAGACGTCGGCAGTTGATATTAAAAAAGCGGGCACAGAAACTATGCCATATGGACAAAAGGATGCGAATAACTTGGATATATTTAGTTGCGGACGAAGATTTTTACCAGAAGACAGCGGTACCCAAACTTGTTTTGCAGACATCTGTTCTTCCGAGCGGGGAAACAGAAGCGGGTGTGTTGAAGGGGCGGATAAAAAACTGGCATGTTATCCCGGAGAGTTATTTGTAAATTTAAGTATTAACACCGAGTCGTTTAGTGCCGGCCAAGATGCTCAAGATTATATTGCAGATTCTAATGTGCCGGTTGTAAGTCAGGTGGTTGGGGCATTTGTAAAAAAAGCTCTTAGAGCTGATTGGCTGAAAGATTCAGAAGAAATGAGAGGCGTGTGCAGGGTGGGAGATACTGTATATTTAGCAAATAAAGGAGTCTCCAAGAGTTGGCAAATTAGTTCTGGACGTCAAACAGTAGTGCGTAACGTAAAACCCGACACGTATCATGAGTACACAATTGGTTATAGAGGTCTTGCGGACCCCGAAGGAGCGGGGTGGAGTTGTGAAAAAGGAGGCGATTTAGTCGGTTATTTATTGAGAATAGAAACAATAGGTGATCGATCTGCTTGGGAAAAATATGGCCCAAATTTAAAAACATTGATACCCGGTTATGGGCAGTTGGACTTTTTAAGCCGAGCATTTAGTAGCGACCCAGAGCCAAATTTAAGTGTCGGGTATAACCGAAGCACAAAGCAGGCAGTTTTTGGTACTTTCTCTGATGATGTGAAAACGATTAATAATTATATACCGATAGAAGAATTAAAAAAAGGTCCGATTATTCTTGATATTAGTTTGCCTTTAAGCAAAATAATCAGGATGCAGGGTAAAAAAAGTGAAACCCCCGCCAGTTTTTCGGAAAATATAGACCCAGGTGTGCCGGCGCAATAAATTGGTAAAACAAAAGCCTCCGTAAAGCGGAGGCTTTTGTTTTGTTCGGCTAATTGACATATCGCAAAAACCTGGTACAATATACCACTAATTTACACAGCACATATAACTCGTTAATTTATGCACGACAAGTTAATTATCAAAGGCGCTCGCGTACATAATTTAAAAAATGTTTCTTTAGAGATTCCGAAAAATAAATTAGTGGTTATTACCGGACTTTCAGGTTCGGGAAAATCAAGCTTAGCGTTTGATACTATTTATGCTGAAGGTCAGCGTCGGTATGCCGAATCGCTTTCTTCTTATGCGCGGCAGTTTATGGAAGTGCGAGACAAGCCTGATGTAGATGCGGTAGAAGGGCTTTCCCCAACGATTGCGATTGATCAAAAAAGCTACACTCAGAATCCGCGTTCCACGGTTGGTACTGTCACTGAAATCTACGATTATTTGCGTTTATTATTTGCGCGCGTAGGACAGCAATATTGTCCGGATTGCCATGAACCAGTGCGAGCATATTTGCCAGGCGCGATTTTGGAAGAAGTGCGTCGGGTTGTGAGAACCGCAGCCGGTAATAAAAAGAAAAATACTGAGATCTTATTATTATCTCCGCTGGTTAGAAATGAGCAGGTGCGCAAAGCGAGCGTGGTAGAAAAAGTAGAAAAATCCGGATATGAATGGGTGCGTGTAAATGGAGAAGTGATGAAAATAAATGATTTTGCTGTTTATAATTTTATTGATAAAAAAACCTATTCAATCGAACTTGTTATTGGCAGAATAACCGAAACCCAAAAACAAGATGTAATGAAAATGGTAGAAACAGCCTTGGATTTAAGTGATGGGATATTGGTAGTTTTTGACGGTCAAAAAGAGTATATATTTTCTACTATAGGCCTGTGCTTAAGTTGTGGCAAACGAGTGCCGCCGCTTGATATGCGCAGTTTTAGTTTTAATAGTCCATATGGCGCATGCAGCCGCTGTACCGGTTTGGGTGTTACTCAGGAAGTTGATCCAGAGCTCGTTATCCCAAATAGTCGTTTAACTTTGGCTGAAGGCGCTATCCAGCCGTGGACACGTATTACTGGCAATCAAAATTGGTACCAAAAAATTATGATAGAGGTTGCGGTGCGTCATGGTTTTTCAGTGCACACGCCAGTTAAAGATTTAGGCGCAAAGATAAAGCTTATTATTTTGTATGGTACCGGTGAAGATGAGTATGTGGTGGACGGCAAGAAAACCAAGTTTGCGGGTGTGGTGCCAAATTTACTTCAACGGCATTTAGAAACAGATTCCGAATATGTGCGTCGTGAAATTGAGCAGTATATGCGTGAAGGTGTTTGCCCGGTTTGTAAGGGTAAACGATTGCAAGCAAGTTCACTGTCCGTTAAAATTGGCGATTTGTCTATTGCCGATCTGTCTGCTTCAAGTATTGAAGATTTGCTTGTGTTATTTTCTGGTTTAGGAGCCGCAAAGAAAACTAACCCTGCCATTTTATCTGCGCTGGCTGATCCTCAAAAATTGGCGATTGCCAAACCAGTTATTAAAGAAATTGTGCAGCGGTTAGAAAGTTTAAGCAAAGTTGGCCTCAGTTATTTATCGCTTGATCGATCGATGAATACATTGTCTGGCGGTGAAGTAACCAGAACCAGACTTGCTACTCAACTTTCTACTGGCTTGATCGGCGTTATCTATATTTTAGATGAGCCTTCTATCGGGTTGCATCCAAAAGATAATGATTTGCTGATTGATAGTTTAAAATCGCTGCGTGATCTAGGAAATAGTGTGATTGTGGTTGAGCATGACAGCGCTATGATGGAAGCCGCGGATTATATTATTGATGTTGGTCCTGGTGCGGGCGTGGGCGGAGGCCAGATTGTGGCTTCTGGTACGGTAGCGCAAATTAAAAAGAATAAGCATTCTTTAACAGGCGACTATCTTTCCGGCCGCACAAAAATTACCTGTGCGCTCACTGGCAAAAAAACACTAGTAGCTCAGAAAAAAAATTCTAGCATGCTGCAAGTGGTGGGAGCTAAAGCGTTTAACTTGCAAAATGTTGATGTTAACATTCCTTTAGGTAAACTGGTCTGCGTTACTGGTGTTTCTGGTTCAGGCAAATCAACACTGGTCATTGATATTTTGGGTAAGGCGCTTACTAAGCATTTTTATCGCGCTAAAGAAGAGCCGGGTGAGCATAAGGCGATTAAGGGTATAGAGCACATCGATAAAGTGATTGCTATTGACCAGTCTCCGATTGGTCGAACTCCTCGTTCCAGTCCAGCTACCTATACCGGTGTTTTCACATTAATCCGAGATTTATTTGCAGATTTGCCTGAAGCTCGCATGAATAATTATGACGCTGGCAAATTTAGTTTCAATGTAAAGGGTGGCGGTCGATGTGAAGCATGTGCGGGTGATGGATATACTAGAATTCCGATGCAATTTTTGGCCGATGTGTATGTGCAGTGCTCTGAATGTGATGGAGCTCGATATAACCGTGAAGCCTTGGAAATTCACTATAAGAATAAAAATATTGCCGATGTGCTGGCTATGACTGTTGATGAAGCGGCGGTATTTTTTGGCGATGTGCAAAATATTGCTGAGAAGCTTTCTATTTTGAAAGAAGTAGGTCTTGGTTATATGCATCTTGGACAGCCAGCTACCAAACTATCTGGCGGTGAGGCGCAACGCGTAAAGCTGGCTACCGAACTCTCTCGTGTGTCCACCGGCAAAACATTATATATTCTGGATGAGCCCACTACCGGGTTGCACTTTGAAGATATTAGCCATTTGTTGCAGGTGCTCAATCGGTTGGTAAGCAAAGGTAATACTGTGCTACTTATTGAGCATAATATAGAAATTATTGCATGCTCAGATTGGATTATTGATATGGGTCCGGGCGGAGGCAGGCATGGCGGTAAGGTGGTTGCGCAAGGAACAGTGGCCGATGTTATGAAGAATAAACAAAGTTGGACTGGTAAGTTTCTCAAGACAATCCGCTAAGATACATTTATTTACACTAAAAAAGACGCCGATTCGCGGCGTCTTTTTTGAAGTAAGATTTTTATTTAGTTTTCTTTTCTTCCATCTTTCTTTTGAATTTCGGATCGCGTAAGTAGCCAAGTTTAGCTCTGCGTACTATATATTCCTTGACCACTTCAATTTTATCAATAACTGGAGAGTGGATAGGGAAGATTTTTTCTACGCCAATGCCGTTGGAAATTTTACGTACGGTGATGGTTGCGCCTGCTTCTTTTCCGTGTTTAGCAGCGATAATAGTGCCTTCAAAGACCTGAATACGATCTTTTTCTTCTCCTTTGGTATTCATTTCTTTAATTTTTTGATGTACCTTTACCAGCATGCCTGGTTTGTAGGAGGTTTTATTTTCAGTGGTATTTTCTGACATATAGTATTAACGTATATTTAGTTGTTTTTATGTAGGGCGTATATTAGCCTATTGTTGGTTTTTTGTCAACCCCAAATTGCTAGCGTCCTGAGAGGCAAGGGTTTTCTGTATTATTTCGGCTATTTTTGCGATAGTTTCATCTAATTTACCTTCTAGGTTCACAATTCTATATGTATAATCGGCAGAAAGCTCAATTTCGTTTTCTGCTATTTTTAGGCGCTGTTCAATAGCTTCCTGGTCTAGGCCGCCTCGTTTTTCAATACGCTGCCGCAAAACATCAAGATTTTCCGGAGCAAGAAAAATAGCTAGGTGGGGAAATCCCATCTTATCCAAAGCGTGTTTTCCGGTTACATCAATTTGAGTAAATACTATTTCAAAATTTGCAAGGCAGTCATTAATGATTGATTTTTCTTCACCATAATAATTTCCAGCATAAATATTGTATTCAAGAAACGCGTCGGCTTTAAGACGCCGCTTAAATTCATCTACAGTAACAAAATGGTAGTCAACACCATCGATGTTGCCAGGTCGAGGTGGGCGAGAGGTGGTTGTGATGAGTCGAGTAGAGTTTGGGAAAATTTTAAGAAGAGCGTTAATAACAGTATCTTTTCCACCTCCTGAGGGGGAAGATATTATAACAAGCAACCCTTTTTTTTGTTGAGTAGCCATACTACCGCAATAGTGTTAAAAAATCCGCTAATTCTTTTGGCAGAGGCAGTTCAAAGATTTGTTTTTTGTCTTGCAGATCGGTAAATCCTAGTTTGGCTGAATGTAAAAAAAGTCTGCCTAGCTTTTCATCCCAGGTCCGCTTCTGTTTTTTATGGAAATAAAGCGGGTCGCCAACCAGAGGATGGTTATAGGCAAATAAGTGAACACGAATTTGGTGCATGCGACCGGTGTGAATTTTTATGCGAAGCAGGGTGAAATTAGTAAATTGTTTTTCAATCCAAAATTCGGTTTTTGCTTCTTTTGCTCCCGGTGTGTTAATTGCGCCGGGTGGTAAAGCGGCCATTCGTTCGGCGTTTTCGGAGCGAGCGATAGGAAAGAGGATTTCACCCCATTCACGAGCTACTCGGCCATGCACAAGCGCATTATATTCTTTTTCAATTGTGCGGTTTTTAAACTGTTCTTTAAGATGGTCAAACATTTTTTGAGTTTTGGCTACAACGATAAGCCCGGATGCTTCTTTGTCTAAGCGGTGTACAATGCCAGGGCGAATCGGATCATCTCCGATTTTTTTAATGCGTGGGTATTTTTTGATCACAAAATCAACCAGGGTATTTTTTTCTTTAGCCATGGTTGGGTGGGTGAGTATGCCGACTGGCTTGTTGATAATCATGTAGTCTGCTGTATCTGCAACAATGGTTATCGCAGGCATTTTTGCAGCTGTTTTTTTAGCGGCGGTGTTGGTTGTTTTTAGAGCGGTTGTGGATTGTCGGGAAGTTGAGTTATTTGAGAAAGTGATGCTATCTCCGGATTGTATGCGTTGAGCTGGTTTGGTAGTATGATTTTTGTTTATCAAAATATTTCCCTGCTCAATGGTTTTTTGGGCCTGCGAACGGCTTATGCCAAGTAATATAGATAACGCAACATCAAGCCGTTGTCCGGAATGTTCCTCGGTAATGATAATTTTTTTTATTGCAGACATGTTAGATTTTTGGTTTAAAATTCTGATTTGTTTTTGGTAGTGTTT
Source organism: uncultured Gammaproteobacteria bacterium (assembly GCA_964561035.1). GTDB lineage: Bacteria > Patescibacteriota > Patescibacteriia > Magasanikbacterales > GWA2-37-8 > XYD2-FULL-39-9. The sequence continues at coordinate 20,278 of CAZLNR010000006.1, forward strand.
TTGCGTCAGGGTTTGTGCTGCGATTTTTGATAGCGCGGCTAATACTGCTAAAAATTTTACCCGATCGTTCATTTTGCGCGGTATGACTAACGCTATCTCCAAACTGGCGGAAGGCGGAGGTTTTGCCAGTTTGTCTGGCAATACTGGTAATACCAGATGGTTTGCTTGTCGGTTTTGGTATGCGCAGCGGAGGTAAGCTTAGGTTAGGCATAGATTGTATATAAGTAATACCAATTGTGCGGAGTAGTGCGCCCGGATGGATTTGAACCGTCGACCCCCGCCTTATATCCGCTAGTGAGCAGCAAAATGAAAATAAATTTTCATTTTCTGCGAGCGACGTGGATATATCTACATTATTTTTTGAAAAAATACGCAATTGGTGCGCCCGGATGGATTTGAACCGTCGACCCCCGCCTTATAAGGGCGGTGCTCTAACCGCTGAGCTACGGGCGCTCAACAATAAACCCAAGTATAGCATGTATGATAATAATTTCAACCCTTGTTTGGTTGGTCTTTATATTGTCAAACCGTTGGTAAGTTGCTAAAATTAGGGTGTGTCTTTACAGTTTTATGAATGATATAAATACAGCTATTTTCTTTGTAATCAATAAGCTGGTCGGCAGATCGCGATTTTTGGATAACTTTGGCCGCGCTGGCGCGGAGTGGCTTATTATAGCTATGGGTGCCTGGTATGGAGGAGCGGTGTTAGTAGCTCGAATGCCGGAAACAGCTAGGGTTATCTGGCCTTTAGTATTTTTATTAGTAGGCTGGTCTGTAATGTGGCTGATCAATTTAGGTGTTGCATCCTTAGTTCGAGAATCACGTCCGTTTGTTACATATCCGCATATCAAAACTTTATTTACACCACTGATGGCCTGGAAATCGTTTCCATCGGATCATGCCGCATCTGCGTTTATTATCGTTTTTTTTGCGTATCTATTTAACTTGCCTGGATCTTGGGCGCTCATTCCAATGGCGATTTGGGTGTGTTGGGGCAGAGTTTTTGCTGGTGTTCATTATCCGCTTGATATTGTCGGCGGCTTTACGGTCGCGCTATTTGTTAGTATGATAGCCAGGTATTTAGCAATGTTTTTACATCTAATGTAATGATATGAATGCAATTATTTTATGCGGAGGGCTTTCCACTCGATTGGGTGAAATTACAAAAACTGTTCCAAAAGTATTATTGGAAATAAAAGGTAAAACAGTTTTGGATTGGCAGCTGGAAAAATTAAAAAAAATCGGTATATCAGAAGTTGTTTTAGCAGCCGGTCATTTATCTGAGGCGCTTGAAAAAACTGTAGGTATGCATAGAAACGGCGTTGATATTGTGTATGCAATAGAGCAGGAGCGTTTGGGTACTGGCGGAGCGATAAAACATGCTTGGGAATATGTCTCCAAACCCAAAGATCCGGTGATTGTTTTAAACGGCGATGTGTTTACAGGTGTTCATTTGGAAGATATGGTGCGTTATGTGTCGCCGGCAAGTGATGGTATGATTTTGGGTGTGCGAGTTGAAGATGCTTCCAGCTATGGCACATTGGAGTATGATGTCAAATTTCACTTGAAGAGTTTTAAGGAAAAAGAGGGTAAAAAAGAGCCGGGGTATATAAATGGCGGTATATATATATTTAATACGTCCGCTAAGCAATATTTTCCTCACAAACAATCGTTTAGTATTGAATACGACGTATTCCCGCAAATGAGAAATTTGTATGTGTTTGAGTCAAATGATCCATGGGTTGATATTGGAGTGCCGGAGCGTTTGGAGTGGGCGCGAAATAATTGGAGTGAACGCGATGTTTAATTTTCATGTCTTTTAATCAAAAAACAATATATTTTTCTGTTCTTGTAATTATAGTAGCCGTAGTGGGCGGTGCTATTTTTTTTAAAAAAAATACACGCACTCCTGCGCCTATATTGCCAAAGCCGGAAGTAACACTTACGTTTATTCCTGGGTGGGATCTGCGAGAAATTGCCGAATATATAGTACAAAAAGGCTTTGCTTCCAGCACGGAGGATGTATACCGGCTTACGGGTTATCCTGCTTATGATTATCGGGTAACAGCCGCCACATTGCCGCTGTTTGGGAAGGGAGTAATTGTATCTGATAAGCCAGCATATGCTTCATATGAGGGGTATTTGGCACCGGAAACATATCGTTTTTTTGCCGATGCTAGTGTTGAAGATATTGTGCGTAAATTAATCGATCAGCGTGACAGTGAAATAGACGAACAAATAAGAGCGGGTATAAAAAATAGCGGACGTTCCGTGCATGAGATTATTATCATGGCAAGCATTTTGGAAAAAGAAGTGCAAAAACCAGAAGATAAAGCCAGGGTAGCAGATATTTTATGGCGGCGCCTTGAAAAAAATTGGGCTTTGCAGGTTGATTCAAGCGTGCATTACATTGTAGATCGATCTGGAGATGTGTTTACGCGTGAAAAAGAGAGGCAGATTGATTCGCCATGGAATACATATAAATATCCAGGGTTGCCGCTTGGTCCAATTTCCAATCCGGGAATCGTTTCAATAAAAGCCGCAGTATATCCAGAAAAAAATTCATACTGGTATTTTTTAACAGGCAAAGACGGTACCGTGCATTATGCGCAAACACTTGAACAGCATGCGGCCAATAAAAAATATTTATAATATGCAGACAGCTGATTTTGATTATTTCTTACCAAAAGAATTGATAGCCCAAACTCCGGCCGAGCCGCGCGATAGCTCTCGTTTAATGACTATAAATAGACAGAAAAAAACCTTTGCTAACCATCGTTTTGCGGATATTATTAATTTTTTACAAGCGGGAGATTTGTTGGTGTGGAATAACACTAAAGTATTTAAAGCTCGTTTGAAAGGAAAAATTATGCTGGATGAGCAGATTATTAAGCCGCAGATTGATGTGCCTGTATCCGATAAAATTTTAAATGCTGCTCCGGTTGAGATTTTTTTGGTAAAGCCGATGGAAAATAACATGGTATGGAAAGTGCTGGCCAAGCCAGGGCGTAAGTTGCGTTTGGGTATGAAGGTGGTGTTTGCTGAAGATTTTGAAGCCGAAGTAATTTTAAAAGAAAATGATGGAACATATCTAATTCAGTTTGCTGAAGATGATATGTCCGTGAGAGCTAAAGCCAATAAATATGGCGAAGTGCCAACACCTCCATATATTGAGCAAGCTCAAGAACAGGCTGAAGTTGTGGATCGATATCAGACTGTATATGCGAAAGAAGAGGGGTCGGTAGCTGCGCCAACCGCCGGGTTTCATTTTACACCTGAACTAATTGAAGCGTTAAAACAAAAAGGAGTAGAATTTGCCGAAGTTACATTGCATGTGGGGCTTGGTACGTTTTTGCCGGTAAAAACAGATGCTATTGAAGATCATAAAATGCATAGTGAGTGGGTTGAGATTACCGCAAAAAATGCCGATGCCATTAATCAGGCAAAATCTGAAGGCAGGCGAGTGGTGGCAGTAGGAACCACTACGGTACGGGTGTTGGAAGGGGTTGTAAAAACAGAAGGTTTGTTGCGCCCGTATGCTGGTGATATTAATATTTTTATTTACCCTGGTTTTGAGTTTAAGATAGTAGATGCCCTAATTACTAATTTCCATTTGCCCAAATCAACTTTACTCATGTTGGTTTCCGCATTTGCCAGGGATCGTAATTTTGTTTTACAATGTTATAAGAAAGCAGTAGAAGAAAAATATAGATTTTTTAGTTTTGGAGATGCGATGTTTATTTTTTAATATATGACAAAACGAGAACGAGGAGAGGTAGTGTTTGACATAGAGAGTCAAAATATTTCCGAGCAAGACCGGATAACAATAAGTTCCCTTGTTGAGCTTAGAAAAATTGTTAAAAATGGTTGGCCGAGCGAAACAGAGATTCAACCCCAAGAAGTTTTGGTGGCAGAGCAAGCGGTTGATAGGTTTTTGGCTGGCCAGGGGCGTGAAGCATGGATGCGACAAAAGCTGGATGCATTGAATTCAGTGCAGCGCACGCAAGTGGTGCGGCGGTTTGTATACAGCCTAACTATGCAGAATAGGTCAGAAAATGCCGCAAAGATAAATGCGTACGAACTAGATCAAACGGAGAGAGATTTAAATGTAGTATTAATGGCGCTGTGTTATGAGCACAAAGAATCATTTGAAAAGGCTCTTGATGTGTTAGGCCAAGTGTCGGATGCTGAATTGCGTGAAGATATGATGAAAATTATTCAGCAGAATAAAAATTATCGCCTCGTTAATTAGCATGTATTAGCAAATTGAATTGTGGTTTTAAAAATAAAAAAGCTCCGATTAGGGAGCTTTTTTATTTTTAATGTTTATCCTTCGATAGTAACACCCATATTTCTGGCAGTGCCTTCTACCATTTTCATGGCTGCTTCAACGGTATGAGCGTTAAGGTCAGGCATTTTCTTTTCCGCAATTTCTCTCACTTGAGCTTTGGTCAATTTGCCAACCTTATCTTGCAAAGGTTTTGAAGAGCCTTTGGAGATTTTGGCTGCTTTTTTGATAAGCTCTGGAACTGGAGCGGTTTTCATGATGAAATCAAATGTGCGGTCGGCGTATACGGAAATAACGATTGGCACAACTTCACCTTTTTTGTCTTGAGTTTTGTCGTTAAACTCCTTGCAGAAAGCCTGGATGTTTAAGCCGTGCTGACCAAGGGCTGGACCAACTGGTGGTGCTGGGTTTGCAGCTCCTCCGACGATCTGTAGCTTGATTTGTGTGACTAATTTTTTAGCCATATATATGTATTATATTCTAGACAGAGAAGCTCCCGATATCGGGACAGTCTAGTGAATTAATAAATTAACTCTTTTTAACCTGCATTGCATCCAGCTCAACCGGTGTTTCACGTCCAAACATGGTGATAAGAACTTTGATTTTGCCGCGTTCCTGATCAACATTGTTTATCTTACCTTCAAAATTCTTGAACGGTCCGTCGTTAATGCGTACGGTATCGCCAATTTCCATATCAATTTTATGTTGAGGTTCGGCGGCAGACATGCGGCGCAACAATGAATCAACTTCGGACTGGTCAATTGGAGTAGGGGTGGTGCCAGAACCAACAAAGCCGGTAACGTTTGGAGTATTGCGTACAACATACCAGGAATCGTCAGTAACAATCATTTCTACCAGCACGTATCCTGGAAATATTTTTTCTTCCACTACAGAACGCTTGCTGTTTTTAATTTTAATCTTTTTTTCTTTTGGAACCAGAACGCTAAAAATCTTATCTTGCATGGCAAAAGATTCAATGCGTTGTTCAAGATTGCTTTTTACGTTTTCTTCATAGCCGCTGTAAGTGTGAAGCACATACCAGCGTCTGCCTAAATTAAGTGTCTGTTTTGCCATACGTGAATGAATTTTTATGGGTTTTACCCCGTATATGCGAAATAATTATTTATTTTAAAAATACAGAAGTAATTCCTAAGTTGAAAATATAGTCTAAAACTCCTAAAAATAAAGCCATGCCAACACTGAGACCGATTACCAAAGCGCTGTAGTTGATGGTTTGGCTTTTGGTAGGCCAGGTAACTTTTTTCATCTCTTGGTATGATCCCACAAAGTAGTTTTTTATAGCGGTAAACATAAATGATAATGAATTTAATTTTAATCTCTGAGTGAAAACCAGGTTCGTTTGGAAGTGTTTTAGTAAGTTTTTCGCTTCGCTTACTCGCTTGGTTTTTAAAACAGCCTTTTCGGGCTGCTTTAAATGTATATAATTAAGTATAGTTTAAATGGCTGAAAAAGTCAAGTGTTTGTCCACAGTATTTTGACTTGTTTATATATCCAAATTATTGACGCTCTTGGCATGGGTTTGGATAAAGCTCTTGCGAGGGCCAACTTCGTCACCCATAAGCACTTCAAAGACCTCGTTTGCCAGCTCGGCATCTTCAATGGTAACCCGTTTCATCATGCGATTTTGCGGGTTCATAGTAGTTTCCCAGAGCTGTTCAGGGTTCATTTCTCCCAAACCTTTATAGCGTTGAATGTTTACTTTAACGCCATTTATTTCCAGGCCTTGAATGCTGTCGTCTCCGTTTTCTGCTTCTGCTCCAGTCTCGGTTTTTTCTTCGGACTTTGTTTTCTTTGCTGTGTTTTTTGCTGCTGCCCCAGATTGTGATTTGGAAATTTCGGCAAGAATTTTTTCTTTTTCTTCATCGTTATATGCGTATTTCATGTTTTTGCCGTATTTCAAACTGTATAGTGGGGGTTGAGCGATCAAGATGTGTCCACCAGTAATTAGGGCAGGGTAGTAGCGGTAGAAGAAAGTAAGAAGCAAAGTGCGGATATGCGCGCCGTCTACATCGGCGTCGGTCATAATAACCAGACGGTGATAGCGTAATTTAGAAATGTCAAACTGCTCGCCAATGTTGGTGCCCATGGCAATGATGAGAGATTTTAATTCATTGTTTGCCAAAATTTTATCTAAGCGGGCGCGTTCCACATTGAGCACTTTACCGCGGAGAGGCAAGATGGCCTGATGTTCACGGTCGCGTCCTTGTTTGGCGCTGCCGCCAGCCGAATCACCCTCTACAATGAAGAGTTCGGATTCTTCGGCGCGACGACTGCTGCAGTCGGCCAATTTACCAGGGAGGGTAAAGCCTTCCAGAGCGCCTTTGCGTAAAATTGTATCACGCGCCATTTTGGCAGCGTTGCGAGCGCGGGCGGACAACAAGCATTTTTCTACGATACCTTCCGCGTCTTTTGGATGTTCTTCCAAAAATACTAAAAACGCTTCACTCATTACGGTTTCTACCGCGGCCTTTACTTCAGTGTTGCCAAGTTTGGCTTTGGTCTGTCCTTCAAATTGAGGTTCGGTTACTTTTATGGAAATAATACAAACCAAACCTTCGCGCACATCTTCGCCGGTAAGATTGGAATCTTTTTCTTTTAAGAATCCTTTGTTGCGGGCATAGCTGTTTAAGCTGCGAGTGAGAGCGGTGCGAAAACCGGCTACATGAGTACCGCCTTCGGGGTTGTAGATATTATTGGTGAAAGCAAATAATGATTCGCTAAATTCATTGCTGTATTGCAAGGCAACTTCAACTTTAACATTATCTTGTTCCTTTTCTATATAAAAAACATTTTCATTTTTGACATCTTTATTTTGGTTGAGGTGTCTAACATATGAAGCGACACCGCCTTCAAAATAAAAACTGTAGGTTGGATTTGGAAATGCAATAGCGGTTTTATCTTGAGCTTTTTCTTCGCCTTCACGTTTATCGGTAATGGAAATGCGAATGCCTTTGGAAAGATATGCTTGTTGGCGAATATGATCTATGATTGTTTTCCAATCGTAATCTATAGTTTCAAAAATTGTGTCGTCGGCGCGGAAAGTAATTGTGGTGCCTGTGTCTTTACAAGTGCCAATTTCTTTGGCTTTTTTTACCGGCTTGCCGCCATCTCTAAATTCTTGAACCCAGATTTTTCCATCGCGATGTACTTCCGCTTTAGTGTGAGTGGACAATGCATTTACAACAGAAACACCCACGCCATGCAAACCGCCTGACACTTTATAACTGCCAGAATCAAATTTACCACCGGCATGCAGTTTGGTCATAACCACTTCCAGAGCGCTTACACCCATTTGCGGATGAATATCAACAGGAATACCGCGGCCATTATCTTTTACTTCTATATAATGATCAGGGAGTAGAGCAATGTCTATTTGATTACAAAAACCAGCCATGGATTCATCGATGGAGTTGTCTACAACCTCCCAAATAAGGTGATGTAAACCGACTGGTCCGGTTGAGCCAATGTACATGCCCGGACGGCGGCGAACGGCTTCTAAACCTTCCAGAACAGTAATACTTTGTGCACTATAGGCTCCAGTTGGTTTGTCAGATACTTTGGATTTGGTTTTTACAGGTGCTGGTTTTTCTTCTGGTGTTGTTTCAATCCTTCCTTTCTCAACTTTTTTGGTGGGCATACGATGTTGGGTTATAAAACAAATCTGTTTAATTTTATAAAAATTTCATGTATAGTATTTTATCATAGTACCAAGCGCAGGGCAAGAGAAAATATGCTGCCCAGCGCGCCTGTCAACTCTTGGGAGGAAGACATATGAAGTCTGTACTTGAACTGTGTGTAGTGGCTGGTACAGGGCCGGTGTGCCTGTACCTGGTGATTGTTCTTTTGGTTCGGCTTCGGCCGAGTAAGGAAGGGGAAGACGTCTAGGCGCATGCCTAGCGGGGGCAGCCGACGTGGAGAAGAGAGGCGTCGGCTTTTGTTGTATATAGAGCCAAAAAACTGTCTATGGAGACATAAAATTATTGACAAAATCACTTAAGTATAGTAATCTGTGTATACGATTTGCTCTTTTTATTAAGTAGTCAGATGAAGACAAGATGGTCAGTATATTATGGTTAGGATGTCGTTGCTTTTATACTAAGACCATGTAGAGAATGTATCTCTACATGGATTGAGGGAAAAGGGTAATATCATCCTAAACATAACCGACACACATGCTGTGTGTTTGGTTAATGGCTGATCGTTCT
>CAZLNR010000006.1:28891-41875 GCA_964561035.1 uncultured Gammaproteobacteria bacterium
TCTGCTACATCTACGGCTGAGCGACTCGTCGCCAGCCGCCACGGCTGTCTATCTGTCCCGCATGCGGGCAGGAGGGGATAGACAGTCGATTCGTTGCCATGTCTTTAAAATTTTTGAAGCCAATGCAAAAAACACAACTCTGCAAAATAGAGTTGTGTTTTATTTTTAGTGTGCATAAAATGCTTTGTTAGCTATTGCATAAAAATTGTTTTTGATGTTCGGTCTTGTTATACTTTATGACAAAACGTTTTTATTCATTAACACACATTTATGCGTCATGCATATATGCGCTTTGCGGCAATGGTTGCAGTCGTTGTCGCGGCGTTTGGTGTGAGTGCTGCTGCGCATGCGGCTGACACTACACCACCAGTAACAAATGTTACTGCGCCTGTTGCCGATTCGGCAGTGGCGGGAACTGCACTTACTCTTACAGCTTCCGCGTCTGATGCGATAGGGGTAGTGGGTGTTCAGTTTATTTTAGACGAAGCAGCCAATTTAGGAGTTGAGGATACTATTGCCCCATATACAATGACATGGGATTCCACATCTGTGTCAAATGGTCCGCATACAATTTCCGCCAAAACTCGTGATGCAGCTCGCAATTATTCGGTAAGTATTATTAATGTTATCGTAGATAATGAAGTACCAGTTGCCGGAACTATTGCCATAAATGGCGGTGCTGCATTTACCAGAAGTACAGCTGTAACCCTGACTTTGTCTGCTGCTGACGCAGTTACTTCAATTACGCAAATGCGTTTTTCAAATAATGGAACCAGTTTTAATGCCGCAGTTGCATATAATACAACCGCGTCTTGGACGCTAACAACCGGTGCGGGCACTAAAACTGTATATGCACAGTTTAAAGATGCAGCCGGCAACTGGTCGCCAGTTTCAACTGCTACAATTATTCTTGATACAACCGCGCCAACAATTTCGGGTGTAGCTTCAAGTAATATTACTGGCACAAGCGCCACTATTACTTGGACCACAAATGAGCCAGCAACTTCTCAAGCAAATTATGGTTTTACAACCAGTTATGGCACAACTACAACATTAGATGCAGTGCTGGTAACTTCTCATTCTATTACTTTAACCGGTCTTAATCCAAGCACAACATATAATTTCCGTGTTCGTTCCAAAGATGGTGCAGGAAATGAACGAGTAAGCGGAAACTTTACCTTTACTACCGCGGCTGCGGCTGATGCAACAGCTCCTTCAGATCCAACCAATCTTGTTGCTGTACCAATGTCAAGTACCCAAATTGATTTGTCATGGACAGCTTCTACCGATAATGTTGGTGTTGTAGGGTATGAAGTATTTCAAGACGGTGTGCAAGTTGGTACAACCGCAAATACATTCTTTAGTAATTTTGGCTTGAGCCCTGCAACTGCTTATGCTTTTGCCGTACGTGCTTATGATGCTGCGGGCAATCGTTCTGGTTTTTCTGTTGCAGCTACAACAAGCACAACACAGGTTCCAACCTCAACAGGAGCTGCTTCTTTGGGAGCGCACACTTTAGCATGGTTAGCCTGTGGCAGTAATGGTCCTATAACAACCTCTCCAATTACTACACAAAGTTCAAATAGTACTTTGCTCGCTTGGGTTGCGCGAGGTAATATAGGCGACTTTACTGCAAGTACAATTCCTACCGACAATAAAGGCAACATACTTAGTATGATTGGAACGGTTCATGATTATACTCCATACTGGGCTAATTCAGGAGAAGCGATGTATCAAATAGCTTCTGCCAATGGCGGAGCAAATCACATCTTTACAGCACCATTACCAACAGCAGACGAAGTTACTATGGCTGTGGTAGAAGTGAAAAATGGCGGTGTGATTGCTGATGCACAGTGGGTTAAAACATTGGGCAGTGAACCAAATACTAGTGCAAATGTAACGGTAAATGGTCCGGCTACTCTTGTTGCTGTATGGGCTGGTGATGGAGCAGATCCAAATATGACCGCTGTGCCAAATAATGGATTTACAGTTATAGATTCTCAACTTGTTAATACTAGTTGTGCTGTACAGGCTGTGGTTGCTGCTAAAGAAGTTACTGCCGCAGGTACATACAATGTAACCTGGACAGCGACTCCTGTGCAGGGCGCGCATCTTTGGCTGGTAGCTGTGCAGACTGCAGCTCCCGACACCACAACTCCTTCAGTCCCAGTAAACGTAACAGCTGTTCCGGTTTCTGATACTCAAATTAATCTTTCCTGGACCGCTTCCACAGATAATGTTGGGGTAACCGGCTATCAAGTTTTCCGCAACGGCAGTGCTACTCCAGTTGCAACCCCTTCAACAAATTCTTACAGCGATACTAGTTTAACAGTCTCTACACTGTATACATATACGGTTAAAGCAGTAGATGCAGCTGGAAATATTTCTGGCACATCCTCACCTGCATCAACCACAACGTTGTCTGTGCCGCCATCGGATATCACTCCGCCGGTAGTTGTTATTACAGCACCGTTACAAGGCACTATTCTGTCATCAGGTACAGCCGCTACAACACTTAGTGTTAGTACAAATGAAAGTTCTACATGCGCATATGCAACTACCGCCGGTATTCCGTTTGGCTCTATGACAGTATTTGATACCACTGGAGCTGTTACTCATAGTGCCGCACTTTCCGGTCTAACTAATGGCAGTGCATACACCTATTATGTAAAATGCAGTGATGTATCTGCGAATGTTTCAAGTGACACATCCACTTCGTTTTCAGTTGCAAATCCTGGCAGCGGAGTATTAGCTCAAACAAATATTCAAAGCCAGTTGTTGACTGAATCAACCAACTCTCCAATTTCGGTAACGGGCGCAACTTTTACACCGCCAAGCAATTCATTATTGGTTGTAAGCACTCTCGTGATGAGTAATCAGGCTAATGGTACCGAAACTGTATCGGGTGGAGGTTTGGCATGGACAAAACGCATGTCTTTTGTATCTCCTTTGCATCCATATGGGTATGAGTATACTCAGGAAATTTGGACTGCCCCAGTAAGTGCAGCTTCTTCAATGGCGGTGACTGTAGATGCTACCGGTACTTCGGGAACAGATCCAACCCGTGTAAATTTACAGGTTTTAGCTTTCACTGGGTATGATACAGTAGCGCCAATCGGTGCCACTGCTAGTGGTTCAAGTTTGGGTTCTGGTGCTGCAACCATTACCTTGTCTGCCGCACCTGCCACCAACAGTGTGGTAGTTGCCACCAAAGGCACTGCTGATGTTAACAATACCAACAGTTTAGCTACTCCTGGCACAGGCTGGACAGAAGTATTTGACCAGGCAACTTCTTATGGATATGGTGATATGGAAACAGAAGTTCGTACCGGTAGTAATTCAACAGCAGTAACTTGGAACGATATGGCAGATCCTGCCGGCGCATCTTTGTGGGAAGCAAGCGCATTTGCAATAGAAATAAAAGCAGCAAATTAAAAAATATAAAGAAAAAGCATTATAGCCCTGGCAACAGGGCTATTTTGTTTGATTTTTTATTGCTTCCGGTTATAATCAATATAAGGGGGCAATCATGCGCAATCACATCATTGTGGCAATTTTCCTAACAGGGTTGTTTACGTGTTCGGGAAACGCGCACATGCATGCTGATCAGCCAGGTCAGTTTGTGGCGGTTGGAGGAGGTGAAAGTGCGACACCGCTTACACTCGATCTGCGTGAGCCGGTGTATCTAGTTCCAGACGAGAGTTTTTTTGCCGGATGTGATTCTCGTTATTCGATTGATGAGATGACCTGCCGGCAATCTCGCATCAACACGGTTGAGGTGGCAGTGGAAAGTTGGCAAAAGCGCTTGCCAGTCTCTTCTAGCAACATCAGTGTGGTTGTGGTGGAAGATGCACCTGCTTTGCTACACAATCGGTTGGTGCATTTGTCGGTGCGTGCCAACGGATGCTCTGAGGTGCATTTGCCTGCAACACTTACGCTGTTGGCTTGCTACAAGCGGTATGGAGAAATCGTTTTTTTGAGCGTAGAGAACATTACGCTCAAAGTAACTGCGCACGAACTCGGTCATGCGTTTGGTCTGGATCATTTCGGCGACAACATCGTAAACAGTAATTGTCAGAAACCGATTATGTCCGAGCCGATCGGATCTGATCGGGTCACGACTGTTGATGTTAATGAATTGTGCCGGTTGCATCCTGAGCTAGCGTGCGGATACCGAGAAGAAACCTTGTATGATGGTTTCTACCATGCAATGGAATGTGAACAAAGACGAGATGCGCTCGTGTCGCCATTGCGTTTGGTGTGGGTGCCGCGTAAACCAGAGTAGTTCTTTGGGGTAAGGGAGGTTTATATGTCCCATGCTTTCGCCAAGTATGGGATCGTCTGTTTTAAATATGGTTTTTAGAGTATACTATGAGTATGAGAAACGGGCAGTAAAATATGTATGTTTAATATCTATAATTTTAAAAATAGAAATAATCAGGATGGTGCCGGTGATTTGCTAGCAAAAAAAATTGTAGAAAAACCGTCTGGCTTTATTACGTATCAAGATCCAAATAAAGATTTTACCTCTCAAGAATTGCGAGTTAGTTTATGGTACCTAAAAAATAAATCTTTGTTATATAAAATTACCGTGTTTGTTTTGTTGTTTTTGGCCGTAAGTTTGGTAGGTTTTAGCGTGTGGAAATGGGTGGTGTTTATAATTGGTTTTCCGGCAGCGCAGCGGGTGGATAGCGGTGCCGTACGTTTTGTAAATTATACACAAATTAACGCTCACTTTGCTGCGCAGCCAGTGCAGGTAGTGAGAACGCAAGTTTTAGCAGGTCGATCAGGGAGCTATGATGTGGTGGCAGAATTGGTCAATCCGAACGAGCGTTTTTTTGTTTCATTTGAATATTATTTTGTCATTGATGGCAAAAAAACTGAAACGCAAAAAACATTTTTGTTGCCTGCAGAAAGCAGGTTTGTGCCGGCTCTTGGTATTAAAGAAATAGGAGCGGGTACGCCGGCGGTAGTGCTGGAGCATGTTGAATACACCAGAATCTCTAATAAAGAAATTCCTGATATTGCCGTCTGGCAGCAATACCGGCTTAATTTTACGGTGAGCGATTTTGTTTTTTCTCGAGGCTTGGCCCAGGTTGGAGATAATCCTGATGCTGTGCAATTTAAGCTAATCAACAACAGTCCGTATAATTTTATTGGCGCAGATTTTTATGTGGTATTGCTACAAACCGGCCAGTCAGTTGGCGTATTGCCACTGCATATTGATAGAATAAATTCGTTGGAATCAAAACAAATTGATTTGCGTAATTTTGCGCCAAATATAAATGTGACCGAAATAGCTTTGTATCCTGTTATCAACATTTATGATGACGCGGTATATGCGCCGTAATCTACCTGTTTTCTATGTTGCGTCTTGATAAGTTATCTCCCCGCAGTTTTGATTGGCAGTTATTCATTTGTGTAGTATTTTTGGTTTTAATGGGGTTGGCATCTGTATATAGTGTTGATCTTTCTCGAGGATCGGAATTGTTTTATTTTAAAAAACAGCTTATTTCATTTGGAATTGGGCTAGGGCTGTTGTTATTTGCCAGTATAAATCAGCATACGCTTTGGCGATATGTTGCAAAGTGGGGATATGCTTTTGCAATTCTGCTTTTAGCGGGAGTGTTGATTTTTGGGCAAACTATTCGCGGGACTCAAGGCTGGTTTTCTTTTTTTGGATTCTCTTTTCAACCGGTAGAAGTGGCAAAAGTGGCGCTTATTTTTATGATTGCATACATCGTTTCGCGGTTTGGCCGGCGGTTTGATCGTCCGTTATTTTTTTTCGGAACCGGATTAGTGGCATTTACATGTATTGGGCTTGTAATGGCACAGCCGGATTTGGGTTCGGCGCTGTTGTTAACATCCATTTGGTTTGGCATGGTTTGGGCTGTGGGTGCCCGCCGACTTTATTTGGCAGGATTTGTGGCGGTAGTTGCGGCGCTGGCGGTGTTGGGGTGGTTTTTCTTTTTGCAAGATTATCAAAAAGACAGAGTATTAAATTTTATTGATCCTTCGCGCGATCCGCTTGATAGCGGGTATAACATTGCTCAATCTACCATTGCCATTGGCGCCGGGCAGGTTTTTGGCCGGGGGCTTGGTTTTGGCTCGCAGAGCCAGCTGAGGTTTTTGCCAGAAGCGCAAACTGACTTTGTGTTTTCTGTAATTGGCGAAGAGCTTGGTTTCGCGGGAGTTGTGGCTATGTTTTCTTTGTTTGCGGTGTTGTTTTGGCGATTGCTCCGCATTATACAAAAAACCGAAGATGATTTTGTGGCAACTACCGCCACAGGTGTTTTAATACTGTTTTTTGTGCAGCTTATGACTAATGTTGGCGCTAACCTGGGGCTTCTGCCGATTACAGGGGTTACTCTGCCTTTTGTTAGTTATGGAGGTTCTTCTTTGATTGTAAACATGTTTTTAGTGGGCGTAGTTGAAAGTATGACGGTGCGGAAGTATTAACTCTCATATACACATCTTGACATTTTCTTTAAAATAATTTAGTATTAGTCCATATATTTAGCACCGAAAGGCTGCGGTATTCGTTCTAAGTAAAGAGCGGGTATGCTCTTTTTCTTATCAATTACAGTATGTCGGCACATAACGGCAAGCACGATTCTTGGCGAAAAACAGTACAGTTGATCAGCCATTGTCCGGTTTGCAGTTTGGGGTATCCGGCAGATGCAATTAGGGTTTTTTCGGATGAACACGAAACAAAATTCGTGCACTTTACTTGTCCTAATTGCCGTACCTATTTTATGGCTATTTTTTTACCAATGCCAAAAGGCATTAGTACCGTAGGTATGGTTACAGATTTGAGTTTTGAGGATATGAAAAAGTTATACTCGTTACCCTCTATTTCAGTAGATGAAATGATTGAAGGAAGACAATTTTTTAATAAAGATTTTATTTTACCGGTCAATTCCGGAAAAAAATGATTTAATTCAACAATAATATGACATTGCAATTAGCAGCTCAGAAACGAGAAGCGCGCGGCGAACAAGTTCGTACTAAAACTGTGCTTCCAGCCGTAGTGTATGGTATGGGTGGTGCGTCAACCTCCATTACTTTAAACCATGACGAATTTGTACGTTTATATAAACAGGCCGGTGAGGCAAGTTTGATTGATCTGTCTTTGGATGGAAAAGATGAAGGCAAGGTGCTTATTCATGATATTGCCTATGATCCAGTATCCGATGAAGTTATCCATGTTGATTTACGCCGTATTGATATGAACAAGCCAATGACTGCTACGGTAGAATTGCGATTTATCGGTGAAGCGTCAGTTATAAAAGAACAAGGCGGCACCTTAATGCATAATATTTCGGAAGTAGAAGTTAAATGTTTGCCAAAAGATTTGATTTCTCATATTGATGTTGATATATCTATTTTGAAAACATTTGATGACGTGATTAAAGTTAAAGACTTGGCAGTGCCTGGATCGGTAACAATTACTAATCCTAACTCCGAAGACTTGGTTGCTAAAGCAACACCTGCGATCAGTGAAGAAGAGCTGAAAGCTATGGAAGAAGCTGCAAAATCCGCTGTAGACTTGAGTAAGATTGAAACTGCAGGCAAGAAGAAAGAAGATGAAGAATCTGCTGATGCAGCCGCAGAACCTGCAGCTAAAAAAGAGTAATATATACATGTTAAAAACTACCAGACTTGTGTCTGGTAGTTTTGTTTTTGGTTTGTTATCATATATCTATGAAATTAAAAATTTCTAATTCAATACTATATAGCAGTATAGGGTTATTGGCGGTAATTTTAACCGGCAGTATTTTTGTATATGTGTTGAAATGGGCAGTTGCGCCACGCCAATCCACCTTGTTGCCAACTAACAAAAATATAGAACATGCGTCGATTATCATGAGCCCGCTTGATGGTTTGCCGGCCAGCAGTTCTATGGCGCAGGTAATTGGGGTTATGATAGATAATCATCCGGACGCGCGTCCGCAATCGGGAGTATCGCAAGCAAAAATTGTGTATGAAACTATGGTGGAAGGCGGTATTACCCGATACTTTGCTTTATATGATGCTGCCCAAGAAGTTGCTCAGATAGGTCCAGTGCGTAGCGCGCGATTATATTTTTTGGACTGGATCCAGGAATATGGCGATGGTTTGTATGTGCATTCTGGCGGCTCGCCGCAAGCGCTGGCATCAATTAAGCCGCGGCACGTGTTTGATGCAAATGAATTTTTTTGGGGGAGGTATTTTTGGCGCGATAATCGTAATTTTGCTCCGCATAATTTGTATACCAGTACTGAAAAATTACGCGCTATGATTGAATATAGAGGTGTTAGCACTACGCTGTTTACGCAAGAAAATGCCTGGAAATATGGAGCAGATACAACCGTCGCTTCCAGCAGTGTGGGTGTAGTAATAGATTTTAATTCCGCGTATCAGGTGCAATGGAATTATGATTCGGATATGTCTTTGTACCAGCGTGTACGCAACGGTAGAAATGAAAAAGATGCTGATGATAAGCTGGTACAGGCGCGTAATGTGGTTGTGCAAATAACCGCGGTTGCAGATATTGCTCATGATGATAAAGGGCGGCAAGAAATCGTAACAGTGGGAAGTGGGGAGGCATTGGTATTTAAGAATGGTTTAGTTATTCGCGGTACTTGGAAGAAGAAAACGATTACCGATCGTACTAGGTTTTTTGATGATGCTGGCAAAGAAATTATATTTACACCAGGTAATACATGGGTAGAGGTTGTGCCAAAAGAAGCATCTATAAATATTAAATAATATTATCCTTGCAGTTTTATAACCACTAGCCGGTCAAAACCGGATAGGTCTTTTTTAATTTCTATGTGCGCGTATGGCAAGTGGTTTTGAATAAGTTTGATGATTGCCGCAGTTTGAGACGGGTCAATTTCAAGCAAAATAAACAGTTGGCAGGTTGGCGGCAAAGTTCGCATCTGAGATAGCAGGCTGTTGTACGCAGCCAAACCATTATGCTCAGCTACGAGCGCGATTTTTGGCTCTCGTTGAATGGAGGGTTCGGATTTAAATTGGGCTTCACTTAAGTACGGCAGGTTGGCAGTAATTACCATAAAACATGGCGTGCCCAGCAGGGTTTGTTTTTTAAGTAATGGTTCTAACAGATTGCCGTGAAAAAATTGTATTGGCGCATTGTATTTGCGCGCATTTTTTTTGGCCACTGCAAGCGCTTTAGCAGAAATATCAATAGCAAAAATATGAGATAATTTTGGTATGGTATGAGAAACGGAAATGGGAATGCATCCGCTGCCAGTACCAATATCAATATAGATGATGTCTGTTTTTTTTGCCTCCAGCTCATGTTTTATTAGGTCGATTGCTTCTTTGGCCATTATCTCTGTATCAGGGCGGGGGATAAGCACATGTTTATTTACAAAAAAATCAAGCCCTAAAAATTCTTTGTGTTTTAGAATTGCAGCCACAGAGTAGCCTCGGCGATACTTGGATATATAGAAATTAAAACGCATGCTTTCTATCCATGAAAGCCTGTATT
Source organism: uncultured Gammaproteobacteria bacterium (assembly GCA_964561035.1). Classification (GTDB taxonomy): domain Bacteria; phylum Patescibacteriota; class Patescibacteriia; order Magasanikbacterales; family GWA2-37-8; genus XYD2-FULL-39-9. The sequence continues at coordinate 38,391 of CAZLNR010000006.1, forward strand.
TTGGAGAGGAGTATAAAAATTCTTTTGTTTTTTTTATAGCGCCCGCAAGCAAAACATCAATATCAAGGGCGGGTAGCATGTGAAATTTAACTTGTATTTCACGTACAGTCATATTTATTCTTCGTCTGGATCTGCGCCTTCGGAGTCAAATCCGTGCATTTCAGCGGTGCGTACGGCAGTGATAATAGGTTCTAGGTCGCCATCAAGAATTTTTGGAATATTATTCCAGTTTTGATGTATGCGATGGTCGGTGATGCGGTCTTGAGGAAAGTTGTAGGTGCGAATTTTTTCACTGCGATCGCCTGTGCCGATTTGTGAGCGGCGTTTTTCAGTAATGGCTTTCATCTGTTCTTCGCGCTGAGCTGCATAGATGCGGGAGCGTAAAACCGCCATAGCTTTTTCTTTGTTGGCAGTCTGTGAGCGTTCGTCCTGGCACTGCACCATAATGTTGGTCGGAATATGAATGATGCGCACGGCCGAATAGGTGGTGTTTACGCTTTGGCCTCCGGCGCCTCCTGAGCAGAATGTATCAATGCGTAAATCTTTTGGCTCAATTTTAATTTCTGTTTCTTCGATTTCTGGCAATACAGCTACGGTTACGGTTGAAGTGTGAATGCGGCCAGATTTTTCCGTATCAGGTACGCGTTGTACGCGATGCACGCCCATTTCGTATTTTAAATCTTTATAAACATTTCTGCCTTTAATAGAAAAAATTACTTCTTTAAAACCGCCGATACCAATGCGGTTGGCATCAAGCATTTGGGTTTTCCATCCTTGGCTGTCAGCGTATCGGTTGTACATGCGGTAGAGCTCAGCCGAAAACAAGGCGGACTCATCACCACCCACGCCAGCGCGGATTTCCATAATAACATCTTTTTTATCAAAAGGATCTTGCGGGCGAGTTAGTTCTTCCAGCTGAGATTCCACCTCAGTTTTTTTCTGCTGTAATTCCGGCAGTTCAGCTGCGGCCAATTCTTTCATTTGCGGGTCGGATTCGGTTTCTATAATGACCTGGGTTTGCGACAGATTTTTTTCTGTAGTTGCCAGCAGCTGAATAAGGTCTGCTACCGGTTTAAGTTCGGTATACTCTTGGGAGATCTCTTTTATTTTTTTAGGATCATTAAGTACGGCCGGGCTTTGCAGGTCGGTTTCAAGCTGTTTAAATTTTTGTTCTATGTCCAGGTATTTTTTTTGCATACGGATATGAGCTGAATAATTTCATTAAAAAAACAGACTAAACATGAGAAGTATTATAGTCTGTTTTTTGAGATTATCAAAGCTAGGCTTTTTTGTCGGCAGCTTTCTTAGCGGTTTTTTTAGCAGCAACTGCAGCTTTTTTAACTTTTTGTCCTTTGCGTACGGCTGCGGCAGCTGTTTTCTTATCAGTGCGTTCTTGGAATTTCTCTACGCGGCGAGCAGTGTCAACAAATTTCTGTTTGCCGGTATAGAACGGGTGGCACTGGTTGCAAAGCTCAATACGAATAGATTTGAGAGTGCTGCCAGTAGTAAATTTGTTACCGCAAGCACAGATTACTTCCGTATCATTGTGGTATTCTGGGTGAATGTCCTTTTTCATAAATATGTTAAACACTATGTATAAGTGGTAATATACTAGCATTATCCCAGTGTCTTGTCAAGGATTGACAAAGTGCCAAATTTAGAGTATAATAATCCGTTATTTAAGATAAATAATATGTCACATATTTCAGGCGAAATTCAACCTAAGAATAAGCATGAGGAGGCTTTATTTGAAACCTTGCCATCGGTGATTGTTGATGATGAGATTGAGCATGTGTCTGTAGAGGGAAATTCTACTGCAACAAACAATGATAGTTTAAGCCAAGAAACGGAAGATTCGCTGCTCGTTATGCTGGAAGCTGTTGACGATGAGTTAAAACGAGTCAAAACCAGGCTGCGCTCAACTCAAGAAACAGCTATTAAGTATTCAGCCAATAGTGATATCCTTGCTAAATTAAACGAAGAAAGCAAGTTTTTTCAGAGACAGTTTGATGAATTAGTTGCGAAAAAAGATGTTATTTCAGCTAAAATTAAACAGTTCAGAAGTTCGGGGCAGGCGGCTTGACTTTTTTCAGCCGTTACTATATAATCCACCCATCATTTATTCTCGCTAGCTATCTTTTTCCTCCCTTGGACCACTCCGGGGCAAAGCTAGGAGGCAATAATAAGGAAAATATGTCAAAGAAAATGCCAACATTGTTGGAAATGTTAAAGGCCGGTGTTCACTTCGGCCATCAAAAATCACGCTGGCACCCAAAGATGGAGCAATTCATTTTCGGCGTACGCAACGGCGTGCATATTATTGACTTGGAAAAAACCCAAGCTCAGCTTGAAAAAGCATTGGAATACACCAAAAACTTGGCCGCAAAGGGTCATGTTATTTTATTTGTGGGCACAAAACGACAAGCTCGCGAAGCTATTAGAGAAGCCGCACTTTCTTGTGAAATGCCATATTTGGTAGAACGCTGGATTGGTGGTTTGTTGACTAACTTCGAAGAAGTAAAGCGCCGTTTGAAGAAATATAAGAATTTGAAAGACATGTTTGACAGCGGTGAAATCGAAAAATACACCAAAAAAGAACAAGTTGTAATGAAAAAACAATTGGAAAAATTGGATAAATATTTGATCGGTTTAACCGGTTTGGAAAAATTACCAGACGCAGTATATATTGCCGATATGAGAACAGAAAAAACCGCTTTGGCCGAAACTGACAGAACCGATGTGCCAACTGTGGCTGTTTGCGATACTAACACCAACCCAACCAAGGTGCACTATCCAATTCCTGCCAATGATGACTCTGTAAATTCAATCAAGATGATTGCTGATATGATGGCTGAAGCTGTTAAAGAAGGCAGAAAAGAATTTGAAAAGAAAAAATTAGAAAAAGCAAAAGAAGAGCCAGCAAAACATCGCGCTGAAAAAGAAGAAAAGACTGAACGCAGAGCTCTTAAGAAAGAAGAATCCGTATAACAGGGTGCGCGCTTGCGCGTGATTTGCTATACTATACGGTATCAATAAATCATTTATCTTCACATATATATGTCAATTACTGCCTCAGATGTTGCCAAGCTTCGATCTCTTACCGGCGCTGGCATGATGGATTGTAAAAAAGCGCTCGATGAAGCGGCTGGCGACATGGAAAAAGCTGCTGAAATTTTACGCAAAAAAGGTATTGTTAAAGCTGCTAAACGCGCTGACAAAGTTGCCGCCGAAGGCATTACTCAGGTCGTGGTAGACGGTAATACTGCCGTAATTGCGGAAGTAAATTCCGAAACAGACTTTGTGGCGCAAAATGAAGACTTTAAACAAATGGTCAACAGCATTACAGCTGCGTTACTTGCCAGCAAGCCAGCTAATTTGGAACAAGCCATGTCTGTAACAGCTAATGGCGTAGCTTTGCAAGATGTTCTTAATAATTTTACCGCTAAAATTGGTGAAAAGATTTCTTTGCGCCGTTTTGCAGTGGT
>CAZLNR010000007.1:0-36204 GCA_964561035.1 uncultured Gammaproteobacteria bacterium
ACCTCAACCGAGACTGTAGACCCAGTTACTACCTCAACACCACTAGTTATGACGGAGCCAACCAGTACAGGTCAAGTCTTGGGCATTTCTATTGTTAATACAGAAATTCAAGCCGAGCCAAAAAAACTAACTCGCACCCCAGTTCAAATTAAAGCACAGACACAATCTCAGCCAGAAACTCAAACTGAAAATAGCTTGGTTCCAACCAGTACACAAAACCAAAATGACGTTTTGGAAACAAACAGGGTTTTTGCTCAAAACTACACTAGTCGTATCCTGTACAGCATACTTGCCGGTATCATCGGCATAATCGGATATATTATAATAATCAAAATAAAAAAATAACCTATGAAAAAATATATTCCAGCTTTTATTCTTATTGCTCTTGGTGTTTCAGCTCGCCTGCTTCCCCACCCTGCCAACTTTGCACCAATCGCCGCAATCGCATTATTTTCCGGATTGTATCTTCCAAAACGGCTAGCAATTATTGTACCTGCAACTGCGCTTTTACTGAGCGATATTGTACTTGGGTTCTATACATGGCAAGTGGTTGTATCGGTATACGCTTGTTTTGCTCTCACTGGCATTATGGGCCTACGTCTTGCAAAACAAAAAAACTTCACCACGATTGCGCTTGGCACTATTCTCGCCAGCATTATATTTTTCCTCGTTACCAACTGGGCTGTTTGGGCATTTGGCACCATGTATCCGCACACAACAACAGGCCTTATGCAAAGCTATATTATGGCACTGCCGTTCTTCAGAAACAGTCTGTTAGGCGATATCTTCTACACGACAGTCTTGGTGGGCAGTATGGAACTGATACAAAAAATATCTCTCTCTAAAATAAAAGCGGCGGCCTAAAGCCCCGCTTTTTTTGTTGTATATTTTTAACCCCACATGAGCTCAGGTGGCGGCTGTTCTTCATCATGCTTTTCCTCTACCACAGGCTGTTTTTTCTTTAACGGACTTTCAGCAACCATTTCTACAGGCAAATTAATTGGAGGTTCAGCGCGTTTACTGGATGTTTTTTGCAAAAGAGGCGTCTTAACAAGCGGTAATGGAAAATGCCAGAGAGTCGCTAATTCTTCGGTATTTAAAATATATGGGTTCTTGCCAATCTTTAACTTGCGTTTTTTAAATGCTTTAACAAAAATATTTTTTAATTCTGCGGTGCGGGAATTTTTAAATGCATAATGCGCGGCGGTAGCTGCAGCCGGAACAATAGCGTTGCGTCCTGTAAAATTAAACTGGTTAAGAGAGCCGATAAAGCCTTCTATACAACGACCTGGATTAAAGACTGATTTTTGCGCCGCATATAATACACGGGCTTTTGATTTGAAACCAACCTTACTAATTTTATCTTCGATTGCAGCCAGATTGTCTCGGGCGCGAGGCGTGAGATCGGAAACCTTGCCTTCTTTGGGATGTTCTTCTGCACCATGCTCGCCTTCGTGCGGCGTTACAATCATATGCAAAATACCGTCAAGCAACACATTGATCCATTTCAAAAAGAAAAACTGCTCATGATGCGGCGGTTTATTTTCTACAATCTCTTTTACCAGCTCTATGCCATGCTCTTTCCATTTTGAACCGGTTGGCTCAATAATAATTTGAAACCATAGATTTTCACCCGGACCAATACGAGTAAAATTTTCCAAAATAGCAGCCATTGGATCGTTAAATTTAAAATCGGTAGTTACTGTATGTTCAAATTCTTCATAGGTACGAATTGGATATGCATCTGGAGCCGCGAGCTGAAACTCAATCCCAAACATATCATGGGTTTCATTTGGATAGTGAGAAGGAATAAGACTGGTGTAATCCTCTACTTCGGTAATTTCAGCCATCGGATATTGAGCATAGATAGCTGCTTCCACAAGATCTCGGTGGGACGCCTCGGTATAGATTAAAAATTGAATATAACCTTCCAAGCTTATAACTTCCAAACTAAAATACCTCTGCTTAGCACCGCCCCAATATTTTTGGCCAAAATTAGGCTCGTCTAACGCGCCGCTTAATTGGGCAAAAATTTGTTCTACGGCTTTTGGCGTCTGAATAGTATCAGGTGGAACATCCACAGCCAGCACAACCCATTGCCAATGGTGAACATTAAGATCTTGACGTAAATCAAGCCATAAATGAGCTCCAACATAAAAAATAACCAAAGCAAGCACGGTCCAGCCAGCTATCGCAAACAAAACAGCTGCCAATTGAAAAAATGGCAGATTAAAAATTGTTTCCCACACTGTAAAATCAATTGTGACAGCTAGCGGCAAATCTGTTAAAGGCGGCATATCACAGTACTAGTGCTTTAAGATAGAAATAATACCCCCATACACAATTAATAAACCGAAGATCGTCCACCACCAGCCAAAATCACTGGAAACCCAGCCGCTATAATACGCCATAGCGCAAATAAGGGTGGCGCAAATGGCAACCAAGTGACGCAAGGTATTTTCAGACATATATACAAATTTACTAGATATATAGAATATTATATCATAATCAAAACTAAAACAAAAACCCCCGCCATAAGCGAGGGTTTTTTATATTTATAATCTTTATGCGCGTCTCTGCTGCCATTTATAGACATATACAAGTAACGGGCTGGCAATAAAGATAGAAGAATAAGCGCCGCTGGCAATACCGATAAGCAAAGCCAAGGCAAAATAATGGATACTAAAACCGCCTAAGAAAAAGAGCGCAAACAAAGGCAAAAGGGTTTTAAATGTTGTGTTAATGGAACGCATCAATGTTTCATTTAAACCAGTGTTGACCACGTCAGCAAAATTATCAGCACTATGTCTAAGCAAGTTTTCACGAATACGGTCATATACCACAATCGTGTCATTAACCGAATAGCCAAGCACTGTCAGAACTGCCACCACAAATGCCACATCTACCTCTACGCCATAAAATTTGCCCAAGAAAGAAAACACACCCATTACCAAAAGCACATCGTGGAACAAGGCTGCAATAGCCAAAGCGCCATATTTCCAGCTAGCAACCGGACGAGACACTTTTCTAAATGCGTATGCTACATAGCCAATGATACCAAGGTTTACCAAAATAACAGCCATTAATGATCTAGATTTGAGTTGTTTACTGATGGTAGGTCCAATGGTTTCAAAACGATCTTCTTTAACTGTATTACCATCTTTATTAAAGGCGGCGCTCATAGCGCTCACAATTGCCTGGTGTTTTTTCTCATCAACAAAATCGGTGCGAACAATCAAACCTGTATCTCCGGTTTTTTGGAATGAAGCATTTTTAAATCCCGCAGCATCAAACACAGGCTTTACCTGATCTGTTTCCGGTCTTTGTACAAAACTAAATTCAAAGAGTGAGCCGCTGGTAAAATCAATACCAGGCTTCAACCCCCATTTTGCCAAAAAGACAACTGCCACAATCGTTACCAAAGCGCTCAATCCAAGCAGGAATTTTGAATATTTAATAAATGGTATAGTCATAATAACAATTATTTAGTAACAACCGGGTTTTCTCTTTTAGTATAACCCAAGAATAATATATTGCCTTCTTCACGTTTAATTAGCGTCAGAACTGCGCGCATAATAGTGCGGGTCAAGATAATAGCTGAGAACATACTTACCAAAACACCGATCGCTAAAACAACTGCAAAACCTTTCACAAAGCCGCCCATCCAAACCATAAATACGCAACTGATCAAAGTGGTTGTATTACTATCGCGAATTGACGGCCAGGCGCGCACAAACGCTTCCTCCAAACCGTATTTTAACGACTTGCCAGACCTTAATTCTTCTTTTAAGCGCTCAAAGATAAGCACATTTGCATCTACCGCCATACCAATAGACAAGATAAAACCGGCGATACCAGACAGGGTTAAAGTTACTCCAACTACTTTGAAAATTACTAAGTTCATAAGAACGTACAAGGCCAAAGAGATAGAAGCAACAAAACCAGGCAAACGATAGTAGATTATCATGTAAACCAACACTGCCAACAAACCATAAATACCAGCCATAAAACTTTTCTGCAATGAGTCGGCACCGAGTGTGGCATCAACTTTTTGCTGACCGATCAATTCTACTGGCACCGGCAGAGCGCCAGAATTTAAGCGCTGTGAAAGCAAGCGAGCTTCCTGAAGAGAAAAACTACCGCTAATTACTGCACTGCCTGTAAGAATAGGTTCATTAACTTGAGGAATGCTAATTGGAGAGCCGTCTAAAAATATAGCTACCGGCTTGCCAACATTGCGCTGAGTCAGCTCAGCAAACAATTTTGTACCCTCATCATCAAACTGCAAAGCAACCTGCACCTGTCCAGTACGAGTGTCCTGGCTTACTTCAGCCTTCTTTAACTGTTTACCGGATAGACCGGTGGTTTTCCATTGCTCTGCCGGCGGCACAATATCGGTAGCAGTCTTTGTTTTGAAAAATATCCTGGCAACATTATATGTTTTTGGAGTTGAAGTCGTATCGCCTGCTTTAGCTGTCAAACGTTTTATAATATTTATACCATCAAAACTTTTAACCGGTTCTTTACCAACTTCACCATCTTTATGAGACGCAGCCCATGCATATAATTCCGGATAGAATTTTTCGTCAATAAAACCAAGATCTCCCCCACTGGTTTTGGTTCCGTCATCTTCAGAAAATTTAGCTGCTGCTTCGGCAAAATCCATACCGCCTGCCACAGCCTTAAGCGCATCTTTTGCTTTTTTGGCTGCAGCTGCATTAAAAGAATCCATTTCCTTTTGCTCGGCAGCTGTAAGAGCGCGCAATGGTTCATTGCTTTCTTCTTTAAATTCCAAAATTGGCGTTTCACCAATCATGCGTATAGCCTGATTTACATCGGTTACACCCGGCAACTCCACAATAATACGATAGTCGTTATTTACACGCGTGGTTTGCACAATCGGCTCAGCTACTCCCAAACCACCGCGAACGCGCCGTTCAATTACATCACGCACACCCTCAACCGCACCTGCTTTATCTCCATCAGCCACAACTTCGGTGTTGGCCTGATATACCAGATGAGCGCCACCCTGCAAATCAAGACCCAAATTAAAACCAGAAGAAGGCAATCTAAATAAACCAATATTTGCTTTTTTATTTACCCAATCAATACCTTTGTTTGCCTGAGTTGGAAAAACGATTACCAAACATAAAGCTGCAAGAGCCGCAATCGATAACACTCTCCATTTTAATGAACTTTTTGAGACCACCTTACCCTGATTTTTTACAGCCATACAAAAGTAAATGCTAAATTAAAAAACTACACATTAAATTAACCTCGTAAAGTTTGCTTAATTTTAATAGATATGAGCATTTTTGGCAAGAGCTCTTAAACTACATGCAGGGGATAAAAATGGTTTACTCCCCTACATATTGAAACCGAGGAACCATCACACCGTCAACTTCTATATTTTCACTAAACATAGCCAAAGGCCGAACCCACAAAGGATAGGGCGTTTCATACAAAGGCCTATAGACCACCAAATCTTCCATAGTCTCACTATGTTTAGCCACGCCAATCACTTCGTAATCTTTGCCTTTATAATGTCTATATTTCCCCAGTTTAAGCATACAAACTTAAGCGCCGTGGCACTTCTTATATTTCTTGCCGCTGCCGCATGGGCACTGGTCATTTCTGCCAACTATGTTGCCTTCGGCATCTTTTTCTTTACCGCCTGTAATTGACTGCACCTCGGTACCATCGGCAGTTTTGGCAGCACCGCTCAAACGCACATTATGTTCTTTAGCCATAACCGATGGCGCAATTTGCAAGCCAACAGTTACTTTATAGATAAGGTATGCCACTTCTTTCTGAATCAGGCTAAGCAACTCGTTAAACATGCGGAATGTTTCTTTTTTATATTCCACCAGCGGATCTTGCTGGGCATAGCCGCGCAAACCAATACCGGTGCGCAAATAGTCAACTGCCACCAAATGATCCACCCACAGATTATCCATGGCGCGCAACAAGACTTGCTTCTCAATTTCAAGCAGCATACTTGCTTCGGGTAATGCTTTAACCAATAAAGTTTCGTACTTTTCTTTTGAAAGACTGACAATATATTCAATAATGCTAGTGCGGGTTTCAACATCATTTAACTTTTGCTCACGTTCTTGCGCTGCCAAGACAGTGATATTATTTTTTTCTTCCGAACTTAACGGAAATATTGTAGCCACAGTTTCTAAAACTTCTTTAATATTCCAATCACGGCGATTTTCGGTATTGGTATGAAACGAAACTACTTGCTCTATCTCCTGTTCCACCATATCCAAAATCATCTGGCGCAATGTGAGCTCGCCTGAAAAAGTTCCGGCAGCTTGCTGCGAAAAAGTTTCAATAACCGCACGGCGTTTACCGTAAATAACTTCACGATGACGATTAAGCACATCATCATATTCAAGCAAATGCTTGCGGGTATCAAAATGCATGCCTTCAACTTTTTTCTGGGCAGATTCAATAATGCGAGTAATCATTTTTTGTTCAATCGGCATATCTTCCGGAACTTTGAGCGTCTCCATAACTCGGCGAATGCGATCGCCGGCAAAAATACGCATCAGATCATCTTCGGTAGACAAATAAAATTGGGATTCACCAGGATCTCCCTGACGCCCACTGCGCCCACGCAGCTGATTGTCTATGCGGCGGCTTTCGTGGCGCTCGGTACCAATAACAAACAAACCGCCGGCCGCATGCACTTTAGCTGACTCTTCTGGATCAACCGGATTTCCTCCCAATAAAATATCCACACCGCGGCCTGCCATATTGGTAGCCAAAGTTACCGCTCCTGCACGACCGGCTTGCGCAACTATCTCGCCTTCACGCTCATGATTTTTTGCATTTAAAATTTCATGCGCAATACCTTCGCGCTGTAAATACAAACTCAGAGATTCGTTTTTATCTACCGAAACCGTACCAATAAGCACTGGCTGGCCTTTTTCTTGCAACTCTTTTACTTTAAGCGCAATAGCTTTATATTTTGCATCTTCGGTTTTGTAAATTCTATCCGGATGATTTTGGCGCTGGCTCTTGCGATTTGGAGGAATTACCACCACTTCTAGTTTATAAATTTTACCAAACTCCTCCGCTTCGGTTACGGCCGTACCGGTCATGCCCGATAATTTTGGATATAATCTAAAATAATTCTGGAACGTAACCGTAGCCATGGTTCGGCTTTCTTGTTGAATTTTTACTTTTTCTTTAGCTTCAATTGCCTGGTGCAAACCTTCGCTATATCGGCGTCCTGGCATTTTTCTGCCGGTAAATTCGTCAACAATAATCACTTCGCCATTTTCCACAATATAATCGCGATCACGCATAAACAAAGCATGAGCTCGCAAAGCCTGCTCTACATGATGCACGGTTTTAATGCCGCCTTCGGCGTAAATATTTTCAACACCCAAAGCTTTTTCAATTTTTTGAATACCGCCTTCGGTAAGCGTGGCAGAACGCATTTTTTCATCTACATTATAATCATCACGCTCCTGCAAACGAGCCACCAAATCGGCAAACGTATAATACATATCTGTCGCATCTTCGGCTGGCGCAGAAATAATCAACGGTGTGCGCGCTTCATCTATCAAAATAGAGTCAACTTCATCAACGATTGCATACGCAAATGGACGCTGAGCCATTTCTTGCTTGCTTTGCACCATATTATCGCGCAAATAGTCAAATCCAAACTCATTGTTGGTGCCGTAGGTAATATCGCATGCGTATGCTTCCTGTCGAGAACATGGTTCCAAAAATTCTGTTTCAACTTTATACATACCCTTAGCGTCGCGCTCTTTATCAGCCTCGCTGCCTTCGGATAAATCTACAGCAGCAGTTTTTTTACTGTTATATCTAAAAGATTTTAATTGTTGTTGAATAATACCAACAGTCAAACCAAGCGCATCATAAATTTGCGCCATCCATACCGCATCGCGTTTCGCCAAATAATCATTAACAGTAACCACATGGACACCGCGGCCTGCTAAGGCGTTTAAATATGTTGGGAGTGTTCCCACCAGTGTTTTACCTTCACCCGTACCCATTTCTGCAATACTGCCGCGATGAAGCACGACACCGCCAATAAGCTGCACATCAAAATGACGCATGCCAGTAACACGTTTTGAAGTTTCACGCACTACTGCAAAGGCTTCCGGCAAAATATCGTCTAATGTTTGCCCGTCAACCAAACGCTTTTTAAACTCATCGGTCTTGGCTCGCAAGCCTTCTGTTGAAAGTTGAGATATTACTGGCTCCAACGCATTGATCTGCTCTACTATCGGACGAATACCATCTATGACCTTAGCATTTGGATCGCCAAAAATTTTAGTTAAAAAAGACATATTATGTGTAATTTAAGACAAAAATAACCCACGTCTGTGAACTGGGCTATTTTATCATACCAAATACAGTTTATCAAGGATATGCTACGGTTGGGATTGTGCTAGTAAAGACTCAATAACCCCTCTCACCCGAGCGGCTTCTCGCTCTACCACTTCCCCGTCATACTCACCGGAATGGGCAGTCACCCCTTCATAGATAGGTCTTTTTTGATCCAAGTGCAAATCAAAAACAGTACGGCCGGATTCAGGCATAATATAGACGTGAAACCGAGGATAAAAATCACGATGAATACGTTTAGCAAAAGAAATTTTATTCATACGCCGATCAATAATTTTTCCATACCCGCAGCGTAAAATACATTTTTCTGGATCGAGCACTGGCTGATTAAAAATAATTTTCATATATTATACTGCGCGAATAAAACATGCGTGGCAAACCGGCTGATATGTGAATGTGCCGTCATCTGGCAATACAGACGGCATACCATTGGTAACCGGCACAAGATTGTGAAACACTTGAGAATATACAGCTTTAGGCAATCGGCATTTTTCACACACTGCGCGTTTATATAAAACTTCTTTCGGGCCAAGCTCCAATAATTTTTTCACCACTTCAAACATATTGCCTTTATAATCCAAATCCAATCCAGCAGCAATAATTTTTGTTCCTTTTTGCAATAAGCGCGCTACCGCCGCAACATCATCCGGTTCAAACATATGCAGTTCGTCTATACCAATAACCGAAGCCGCATTATCCGCAATATCATGCAGGCTATGAATTTTCTGAGCTTCCAACGCTAATCCGTTGCGCGAAGATATTTGCGCATCGCGCACATTGCGATCAGACTGGTACAACGCAAATGAAATATCAGTATATTTAAGCGGCGCAAAATAACTAATCAAGTTAAATGATTTTCCGCTTTTCATTGGCCCTAAAATAATTGTGAGATCCATAAAAATATTGTTCCAATCAATTATACCGAAAAAACCGTAAATCAAAAAGTCGTATCCAGCAACCCCTCCCCCTGCCGAAACACGACTATGGAATGAGCACCTTAACCCCCGCTTGGCCATAGACCGCCCAATGGTCGGTGGCCAGCATGCCGCCCTTGAGTAGGGCGAAAAAACAATACCCATCGCTACACCAACTGGTACCCAAACCGGTGAGCAGCATCATGTTGCTGCGATCAATTCGGCTCAGCGCGTCCTTATTCAAGGCATCCAGCAAATTCTGCGCTGTCATGTCCGTCTTGATTGAACCAGACACAATCGCAGATTCCCACGAAAAGAGCGGGTTGAACGAAAACGAACCTGCTGACAATCGCAAACCTGCAGTCAAACCCAGGTTGGTCAAACCACCAGAAACAGCTATGTGCTGTTTGGCAAAATCTGACACGTCAAATTTGCCGCCGCCATCTTCTTCAGAAACACTAACCAACACATCACGCACATCAAAGCGGAAAAATCCCGCCCACTGCACATGTGCGCTACCAAAGAACTCAACCCCCTTGGGCAAAGGAGTCTTCCAGAAGAGAGACAACCCAACACTCCCGCCTTCAGCATCCAAATTGGACGCGAGCGAATCGCTCTGGTAGCTAAGGTGATAGACACCCTCAGTTACCTGGAAACCCATACCCAGAAAGAGTCGCGGCATATTGCGAGCCCGGATTCCGCAGTCCACCGCCAAACCGTCAGAACCACTATCTATCATAACGGTAGCGTTACGAGAAGACATGGCGCTAAAGTAATCGCTGTAGACACTAAATCCACAACCGACCTCGCCTTCCAGCGGCACTTCGGCCATGGAAAGCGGCGGATCAGTCCGCCCCAACTTGTGCACGGCACACACAACCACAAAACACAGGACAACAAACCTGATGGTATGCATGTGAAATGTACCCCCTTACTTTTAGAGTAAACCGAGGATGATTTTATGTCAACTTTATTTTTTATTGATAAAATTTTGAGTATTTCTGCCTAAACTTTGCCAGCTTTGGTTCAATAACTGCCTGGCAATATGCCTGCTCTGGATTATTTGCAAAATAATGCTGATGATAATCTTCCGCAGGATAAAACACCTCAAGCGGCAACATTTCGGTTACAAATGGATCTGTGTATATTTTTTCCGCACTAAGTTCGGCGATAACTTTTTCTACAGCTTCTTTTTGTTTTTCGTTCATATAAAAAACAGCTGACCTGTATTGCGTGCCAATATCGTGTCCTTGCCGATTAAGCGTGGTTGGGTCATGAATCAAAAAATAAATGTGCAAAATATCTTCAAGTGTTATTTTACTCGTATCAAAAGTAACCTGCACAACTTCCGCGTGCCCGGTGCGGCCACCGCACACTTGTTCATATGAAGGATTTTCCACTGAACCGCCCGCATATCCGGAAATTGCCGATATAACACCTTTTGTTTTGGAAAACGCTGCCTCAATACACCAAAAACAACCGCCGCCCAACACAATAGTTTCCATAAAAATATTTTAAATAATAATATTAATTATACTCCACCTTACACACAACCTCAAACAAAAAACCGCCGCTGACGGCGATTTTTTTATCTACTATATTATTTATGCTCTGTGAAAATTTCTACCTGGTCTGCGATTTCTATCTCCGCGATTACGGTTTTGCCCATGAGGCGATCCGTGATGGCGTGAAGCTCCGCCACCATGACCATGATATGACTGACGCTGATTCTGTTCTTTAAAGAAACTTGGAGCGCTGTTAGCACGACGCGGAGGCAATTCTGGCAAAGCGATTACCGGAATTGTTTTTTTAATTAAACGTTCAATTTGGCGTATATCTCCTCGTTCATCTGGAGAAGCAAATGAGACTGCCTTACCAAAACTGTCTGCGCGGCCGGTACGACCAATACGATGAACATAATCTTCTGAGTTGTCTGGCAAATCATAGTTAATAACCAAAGAAATGCCGGTTACATCAATACCACGTGAAGCAATATCGGTAGCCACCAGCACTCTATATTTGCCTCGCTTAAATCCTTCTAAAGCTTCTTTGCGCTGCCCCAACGAACGGTTGGAATGAATTTCAGCTGCGCTATGACCCATCCCCCGCACATTGAGCGCAATACGCTTAGCGCCATGTTTGGTGCGAGAAAATACCAATACCGAACCGGTAGTTTCTGATAAAATCTTATCCAATAACTGAGTTTTTGCGTCTTTGTTTACAATAAACAATTCCTGCTCAACATTTTTGGAAGAAGTTCCGGCTGGAGCAACTTCAATACGAAGCGGCACTTTCATATAACGGCTAGCAATTTCTGCAATTGCTTTAGGCATAGTAGCGGAAAACATCAATGTCTGACGGTCGGCTGGAACCTGGGATAATATTTGCTTGATTTGCGGCATAAACCCAATATCAAACATGCGATCAGCTTCATCAAGCACCACAACCTTCATTCTGTTTAAAGTTAAATTTCTCTGTTCTAAATGGTCAACTAATCGGCCTGGTGTAGACACAATAATATGAGGGCCGCGTGCTAACATCTGTCGTTGCTGGTAAGCAGAAGCGCCACCGATAAGCACTGCAGTGCGAAGCCCTAATGGTCGGCCAACTTTCTGCAATACTTCATCAACTTGCAAAGCAAGCTCACGAGTAGGCAGTAGAATTAAACCCTGCTCTGGACCAGACATCTGAGCCAAGCGCTGAATCATTGGAATACCAAAAGCCATGGTCTTGCCTGTACCAGTTTGAGCAATACCCACAATATCTTTGCCTTGCAAAGCATGTGGAATACATTGATGTTGGATAGGTGTAGGAGTTACATACTGTAACCGCTCCAAATTATCCAAAAGCTTTGGAGCTATGCCAAGATCGCTAAAGCGCGCTTGGACTTGCGTGTTGTGTGTCATAATAAATTGTTTAGTGACCCGTTATAACTATGGTCACTCTACTATGACACAAGAGATACGAGTCTAGGATTAGCCAAATCCGAAGGATTCCCTTTGGAAAAGGCCACCTATAACTTAAGGAGTGCTTAGTATAGCATAAAACAGCTGTTTTGTCAAGGGAAGATTGGCGCATATAATAAAAAGCAGGCTATCGCTAGCCTGCTTTTTATTTTTTAATATTGCAATTAGGAAAGGTGTTTGGAAACAAGTTTAGTCATTTCAAACATGCTTACGGTTGCTTTTCCGCCAAATACTACTTTAAGAGCAGCGTCAGCGTTAATATTGCGTTTATTTTTTTGATCTTGTAAACCGTTCTTTTTAATGTAGGCCCAAAGATTTTTAACCACTTCAGAGCGTGGCATAGGACCTTTACCAACTACAACAGCGAGTTCAGCGCTGATAGTCATTGGCTTCATAAAAGCAGCGTTTGCTTTTGGCATATGATATGACATGACTTAACGAAATTGGGTGCTACCCTGCAACTTGTGCGGACAGTGCCAACTTCAATGATTTAATAATTACTTATAGTTATACCACCTTTTCAAAAAATGCGCTAGAGGGGGCTAGGCCATAGCTCGCTTTAACGCTTCTCTTTCGCTTAACCGAGCCATCCAAGAGGTAATGTTTGGATACGAAGAAAGATCGTAATTGATAAACGAAGAAATGCCTACAACAGACATGGCCGTAATATCTGCCAAAGTAAATTTACCAAGCGCCATATATTCTTTGTCTGCTAAATGCTGGTTCAATACGCCTAAATACCGAGGCAATTCTTTTTCACGCGAAGCAGCTGTAGCATCAGAATCCGGCGTTTTCATATATGCCTGCATCACCAGCGGATAGAATGATTCCGACAAATGAGTGATAGACCAGATGTTCCATTTATTTACTTCAGCATGATCTTGCACAGTTTTTCCAACCAAG
The DNA here is from genome assembly GCA_964561035.1 of uncultured Gammaproteobacteria bacterium. GTDB lineage: Bacteria > Patescibacteriota > Patescibacteriia > Magasanikbacterales > GWA2-37-8 > XYD2-FULL-39-9. Next base: position 13,172 of record CAZLNR010000007.1, read on the forward strand.
TCATGGCCGTTATATTTTTCTATTAAATAATAATTGATAGCCAATGATTCCCATAACACAAACCCGTCATCAATGATGGTTGGCACTTTTCCATTTGGATTCAATTGCAAATATTCTGCGGACTTGTGTTCTTGTTTGGAAAAATCAAGCGGCACAGCCTGATATGACAAACCCAATTCTTCCATAAGCCAATAACAGCGAAAGGCGCTGGAACGTTTTGAACCGTATATTTGTATCATAGAGATAAAATAAATAAATTAAATTATTTTGACGAGATAGTGCGTTTGGCAAACACCAGCATGACCGCAAAAAATATCGCAGAAAAACCAAGAATAATACCGACGGACAACAATGGGTTTACATCAGCATACCCGGTAATTGCGTAACGGAAAAAATTTATATTATGATGCACCGGATTAAACAAGCTTATCAAATTCCAAGGCTGCGGCAAATTGGCAACCGGATAAAATACGCCTGCCAAAAATATCATCGGCTGCATGACAAATGTGGTCATAAGCGTTAAGGCCTCAAAGTTCTTTGCCCAGAACCCAAATGCAACTCCGAGCATGCCAAACTCAATACCGGTTAGCCCCAAAGCAAGTAAAAAATATAGCGGGTGCTGCGGTATGCCAAGCCCTGGAATAAACCATATGGTAGCAAGGAGCGCAATTACCAGCGTAACAACACCGCGAGTTAATGCGGCCAAAGAGTATGCCATGCCAATACGCCACACCGAGATTGGCGCAAGCTGCAAATCTATAATATTTCCCAAATTTTTAGCAATCACAAGCGCAAACGACGGATTGGAAAAGCTGCTATTTACAATAAGCATGGCTAACAAGCCGGTATAGACAAAAGTAAGATATGACAATGATCCAACCGCTCGTCCGGATGTCACAATGCCAAACACACCCAAATACAAACCAATAGACACAATCGGATTAAAAACCGTATCAATCCAAATTTTTTGAAAACGCTTAACTTCCCGAGCGTATAACGCCCACATATTAGTGCTCATACGGATATTTAGGGATTATTGGTTAATTTCAAAAAAATATGCTCCAAAGATGCTGCCTCCGAACGAATAGCTTTAATATTTGTGCCATAATGTTTGGTCAAAGCAGCCATATCAACGGCCAAATCATGATTGATCGGATATTCATATTCAGCGCCTATCTCTGAAACTCCCGGCAAATGATTATTTGCTTTTTCAAATAACTCAAAATGAATGGTGTTCTTGGAAAATTCTTGTTGAATATCTTTAAGTTTGCCAGCTTTTATTACATGCCCATGATCAACCAATGTAATATATTCGCATAGCTGTTCCGCTTCTTCCAAGTAATGAGTCGTAAACACAATAGTTGTGCCTTCCTCATTTAAGCGGCGTACCAAATTCCAAATTTTTTGCCGCAAACCAACATCAACACCGGCGGTTGGTTCATCCAAAATAAGCAGTTTTGGTTTATGCAAAATTGCTTTGGCAACCATAAGACGCCGCTTCATGCCGCCTGACAAGTTGCGCGCCCGCTCGTGAGTTTTATCAGCCAAACCAAGATCTTCCAACACTTCCGCAATACGCGCTTTTCGCTCTTTTCTTGGCACGCCATACATGCCGGCAAAATAATACAGCACTTCTTCAACTGTAAATGCCATTTCCACCACAATTTCTTGCGGCACCACGCCAATCATCTGTTTAGTTTTATTTTTTTCTTTTACCACATCCAAACCAAACACTTCAATAGATCCTGAAGTTGGCAACAGCACGCCGCTAATCATGTTTATCAGAGTTGATTTACCGGCACCATTTGGCCCAAGTAAACCATATATCTTACCTGGTTCAATGGATAGCGACACGGCATCTACTGCTTTAAAGTCTTCGCCTTTAGAATTCTTAAATATTTTGGAAACTGTATTAACGCGTAATGGCATCATATATAAATAATAAAAACAGGAGCGGATACTATAACACGATCCGCGCAAAAACAAAAGATGGCAGCTCTATACGGGAGCCGTTAGAAGAAAACCCTGTTTACGCCAAGCCAGAAGACCGCTCGCCAGGTTATACAGCTCTGCGTCTAAACCAGAATGCTCTAGCTGGGTAAGCGCCAATTGGCTGCGCCCGCCGGATAAACAATACAAATATATTTTTTTGTATGGGCGCAATTGATCAATTTGGTTAGCAATAGTGTCAACCGGCATATTTTTCGCGCCTGCGATCGCTCCCTTTTCAAACTCTGCCGGAGTGCGCACATCTACTAAAATACTATCATCGTCCAATCCGCCAGATATAAGCATTTGTAATTCTTCTGCTGAAATTTGTTTACCTGTCATATTTGATTATTGTTTTTTAAGTAATGTTTTTAAAATCCATTGCCCTTCCCCTATTCTATACCATCCACTCTTTTCTTCATATGCCACAACTGGTGAATTTTTTGATAATTTTGCCACAATTCCATATTTTGTACCAGGTCCTTTACGCACATTAAGACCATCAACAGTTGGCACTCCCCGCGCCACCACCGTAAACGCGCCCATCATAACAGGCAGTGTACGCGACGGCTCAACAAAATATTGGCCTGGCAAATTATATCCGCAACTAGCGCTGCCGCCACCGTCGGCTTCAAGCTGATTTTCTACCGGCACACCTGCGGCCACCAGCGCATTACTTGCCTCGCCTACCGTTGCAGATTGGCTGCAGTATATAACGAGTTCTTTATTGCCCGGCATCACTCCGATAAACAAACGAGCTGTGGCAGGATTGGCACTATCATTTTTTACCACATTTGGCGCAAAACCTTCAAGCGCTTGATCACCGCTGTCCGTTTTAACAAAAACCGCATCGTCAAAATCGCTAATACTGGCGCGTCCGGTTTTATTATTTACCAACAACATTCTGCGCGCATGAGCCATATCAAACGAAGGTCGGCTGCCGCTGGAAATAAGCGTGGCGTTACCCCACGTGCGCTTAAGCGCCAAACTTAAATCTGATACCGGCAATGTGATATTGAAAAACGGTCCGTTCCATAAAAACTTCGCGTCGGTTGCTAAAGCTTTGCCAGTTTCTGCCACAAAGCGAGGAAACGCAAAATTATGAACAGAGCTGCTCGGAACAACTTCTGGCGTAGTAGTGCTAGTGTCAGAAATTGTATCAGTAATAGTGCTGGTCATTTGCGCTGGCGTAGAATTTTTTATATCAATGGCAGCTGCAAAATTAACATCCGCCTGCCCCCAATCCACCGGCTCGGTAGTAGACGCCATAATAAACTGCACCTGGTTATTTGGCAGATAAATGCGAGTAATGAAATCAAGCGCGCCGCTGCCGCTTGGTGTTTTAAAAAAACTGGCAATACCCGTGGCTTTGGCCCAGGTAATTGGTTTGTAATCTTCCGGAGTTGCCGCCTTCCAAACCGCTGTCGGTTTTGCTGTCGTAGCCGCGCCGGCAGGCTGAGCCGCACTCCACAGAAGCGCGACTAGAAAAAGTAAAAATATTTTTTTCATATCAAAAAAAATTAATCTATATAATATGATTATAACACATAAAAAAATAAGACCCAACAAATGGGCCTTATTTTAATGTAAAATTTATTAATTCCAGGCGCCAACAATTGCACCCACTGCAAGCAGGGTAAACAGCATATTGCCGGAGGTGAGCCAAAACATTGTTTTATTTCCACCCCATACCAAGTCTCCAATTTTGATCGGCACAACAATTCCCAACCAGACAAAAAACGCCGCCATCATACCGCTTAATGCTGAATCGTGTCCAAAACCAACAATAATACCTGCTACAGTATAAAACATCACAAAACTGGCCGCGAACTGCGCCGCGTAACTTGCCATCATTTTTTTCTTCATAGCCGCCTGCTGTTCTGAAGTCCATTTATTCATACCGCTGGCTTCCATGAATTTTTTACCAAACAAGGGCCCGTACCAAATACTGCCAATAACCATGGCAGCTACGGCTGAAACAAGCACTGACCAAATATTTATTTCCCACATACTAAAAAATTATTGAGTAAAATTATTATATATCATAACGTTTTACCATCATCTTGTCCATGCGCAGATAACACTTGTCATCTGCAGCATATTCATATACAGTACAGTATAGCTAATTAATATAACATTCATACATACTATGAAAAAAATCATCATCGGAGCGCTCGTGTTAGCGGTTGGTATCGGTTTAGGCTGGTTTTTACGAAAACCCGCAGCAGCCCCTGTAAATACAGAACAAGCTGTAAAAAACCTATCATTTGGCGCACAGCTTTCCATGGTTTCAGGCGCAGTGGAATACAAACCGGCTAACGGCAAATGGACCAGAGCGGAATTAAACACCACCTTGCAAGAAGGAGATTCCGTGGAAATTCGCGGCGAAGGCAAGGCGATTATTTCCATAGACGATGGCAGCGCTATCCGATTGGGAAATAATTCGTCAGTTACACTGCAAAAACTTTCAAACGAAATTCAAATTACCAATGACAAAGGTACGGTCTATACGCGCGTTGTAAAAGCAGACAGACCATTTACCGTACTCGCTCGCTCTGTCGCATACCAGTCGCTCGGTACTGCGTTTGAAACAATCAACACCGAAGAAAATCAGGGCGTAAAAGTGTATGAAAGCAAAGTTAAAATAGTCGCCAGCGGTGAAAAAGAAGTTTTGGTAAACACCGGCGAAAAATATTATGTCGTAAATAAAGCAAACAAAAAGATAGAAAAAACAATTTCCAAATTGGAAGCAGCTGAATTGAAAGAAAAATTTACCGCATGGAACAAAGAAGAAGATTTAAAAAATCCTGAGTTTGTTGATGAGATGGGCGTATTGGTAGCCGCGGAAGAGAAAAAAGAAGCAGAAGAAAAAGAAACTGCAAGCACTGCCACAGAATCCTCTTCTGGCATTACTCTCAGCGCCGTTAAAACCAGCGAAGGAGTCAAGCTTACCTGGTCTGTAAAAGATCTAGACACAAGCTCTGGTTTCAAACTGGTCAAAGGCCAAGCCGCCAACCCTGTTTTCCCTGGCAATGATTATCAGTATCTCTCCAACCCAAGCACCAGATCATATCTTTGGAGAGTTGATCCTGCTACCACCTATTATTTCCGCGTTTGCCAATACTCCGAAAATGGCTGCAAAGCATACAGCAATAATGTAAAAGTAACAGCCAGTGAAACTGCTCAAAAAGAACCTGCCAACGGCATATCATTGTCTGCCAAAGCATCCGGCAACACATTATCCTGGACCGCAACCGGAAATTTTGAACATGGTTTTAAAGCGGTTTGGTCCAAACAGCCATACCCAACATTCCCTCTACGTGAAAGCGATCAATATGAATATGTTTCCGATCCAAACGGAAGATCTGCGCAAATGAGCGCATTTGACGGACCGGGATTATACTACGCCCGCGTTTGCCAATATATTTACAGCGTTGGCTGCGGCACCTACTCAAACCAGGTACAAGTAAACTTAGAATAATTATACAAAAACAAACAAAATAACCGCCTTGTTAGGCGGTTATTTTAATTTGCAGGGTTTGCGAGATGCAATCGGAGCGTTTTTATCTAAATTAAGCGGTAAGCTTTAATTTTTGTAATGGATACACAAATCCTGCTGACTTATCATCATTTTCATCATGAGTACACTTAATCCCCCCTTCAAATAAATCAAGTTTGCCAGGTTGCTGGTTAACGAATTTAGTCAAAATACTATTATTAATTTGTGACTGCAACGCAAACTCTCGTTCAACAAAAAATTCTTTATATCCTTCTTGAATAGTATCAACAACTCTAACACCCCTAAAGCTTTTCAGCGGAACAGCATTGTGCACAACCGCTAAAAAACCTGCAAAAACTTCATACTGAGTAAAAGGATCTTCATCTGAGGTTTCAATCTCTCCGTTTTTAACATCATAAAAAGCAAGGTGTTGGTAATAAGGATCGTACAGAGAAACCTGATTACCATAAGCTACTCTAAGCCAAACATGACTAATATCATGCGGACGCTTCTGGTGAACACGAGAGCTAGTGCCTCCAATTTCCTGAATTGAAAGTTTGTCTCCAAATTTTTGCTTAAGCAATGTTTCGGCTATTAGCACCTTCCCCGCACATACACTCTGTCCATTCTCAATAATCTCACTCATCCGCTCAATTCTTTCGGTTGCAGTGTTAGATTTAATTGCATTCTGAATAGTAGCATCTAAAGCTACCATACTTTCAATAAACGGCTTTCTGCCATTTAAAGCATGGTCAAAACGTCTTGATAAATCTTTAACTGCAGGATGGTTGTAATCCAAAATAAGCGGGCGAGCCTGTAATTCTACCGGATTATTACCATAGTGATATGTTGTGCTATCTAAATCAAGTTCTGGAAAACCTACTGAAAGCTCATGTTGCCCTGCGGGTAAGGCTATAGTAATTTTATCAGGAGTTCGAGCTACAATATCGTAACCATTTAGCACTAACTTTTCCTCAAACCGATGAGGATAGCGCGAATCATACTTCCACCTTTCTGTTTGTTGCGGCGTATAACCTCTGCCTCGCTCTATAGACATATATTGAATCAAGTTTAAATCAAAAGTAATATAACAAAAAATTTGAACTACTTCAATCTGCTCTTAAAATATTTTTACTAAACAAAAACAGACCGCTTGTTAGTCAGTCTGCTTTTATAACTTTTGCATCTTTCGTCCTTTCAAAACTTTCAGAGGACTCATCAGTTTGGTCAATAACCAAAAAGAGGCAGGGAGGAGAGTCTTGTGCCGACCCTACTAGAGATTACCGCAGGATGCGCGATACTGTTGCCGCCGGGCGCGAAGGGCTTGGTCGTCGCTGAGCCAAGTCCTAGCCCGATGGCATCGTCGATACTGTTCGCGCACTTCTGCAGCGTAAGACGCGATCGTCGCGACTACGCCTTATCGTCTAGCTCCTCCCGTACTGGTGTTACCCAGCTGGTTTTACGATGGGGGCACTCCCATCGGGTAGTGGTCTTATTTGGCTTCTGCCAGACCACTACCAGCGTCGTATTCGTCTTCCAGGTCGATACATCGCCTGTTCCTTTCTGCCCTTGTGGGGCTGTGTTCGACGTGTGACGCGTTGCCGTTCAGCCTTCGTTCCATGTGGTTCGATAGGCATGAATTACGGCGCTTTATTTACCTATTTAAGATATACAAGGCGCTGCAAGCCATAGATTAAATTTTTTAATCAACAAAGGAATATATCATAAAATACCTATTATGTCAATACCCCATGTTGATAATTTTCTTATGCATATTCTTACAAAAATTACTACCCTATTCAAGATTACTAGAATCTGATTGCCATAAAACAAAAATAACCGCTTGATAAGGCGGTTATTTTTTTACAGGTATGCGGGATGAAATTGAAATTTATTTAGCTAAAACTATATAGATCTTATCGTCTTTTCCATTAGAAATCTCTCGTAATTTCTTCAGGATCTGTCTTTCTGCTAATAGTATTTCTATATATAATTTTTCTGGCAAAGAAGTATTGGGATGCTCCACACCTGCGTCGTGATAAATAAATTCCCCTTCGGTTGCAAGCAGTGCTTCTTGAACCTGCGGATTCTGCCGTATCTTTTCTTTAATAAACATAGCAATCAGCATTCTATGCTCTGCTGAATTATATTCAATTTCTTTACCTTGCCAATATACAAATGATGGCTTACTTTCATCAATCGCCAAAGTTATTTTTCTTCCAGCTTTCAACGCGCTCTTACTATCCATAGCAAAAACTGCTTGCTGTGTTTCTGGATCACTAAATTTAATACCCTGCAATGCACTTTCTACAGATGGGAAGGTGTGCTGATCAATTGTAAACGGAGTTTCAGCCAAATTAGAAAGAATGGCCGCTCTTGGATCGTCAGAATCAGATATAATATTTAGCTTTACATCTTTATTAGGCTTCACACTTTATTTTCTATAAATATAAACTGCGGCTATTGTAACTTTTTGCCTAATAACAGTCAATTTTGTTCAAAAGACACCCTCCCTACATAAAGAACCGCTTGGTTGAGAGGTTATTTTACTACAGAGGAGACAGGATAAGATTGGAACCTTTTTGGCTAAGAATACAAAGCTAAAACATCCAGCAAGCTGGGTGCGAATTTTTTAGCAGCATAACAAATACTAACTAAGTACCCCGCTTTTAGCCATCAGTTTATCAACGTAAGCAAATAACTTACCGAGATTATGTTCTTCGTATTCTTTGCCAAACTCCTCCCTTACTTTTCTATACTGGCCCTTTATCAAGGCAAGAACTTCTGGTTTGGGTAATGTGGTTACTAAAGTAGCAATACCATCTTTAGTATCAATAGCTTGGTCATGAAAATCATCAATTAATTGAACCAGGTATCCTAATTCTTCAAAACATTTGCGGCGCCTATCACTCATATCTGGACTTACTTCTAAAGCAAAGAGCAGCACAGTATTAGCGCCTTTTCTTTTGGTAATATCAGTTATTCTACTTTGATCAGCAGAACCATCACGTTGGCTTAAAGAATCTGCTTGTGCAACTGTAAGATTTTTCAAGGCAGATAGGGCCACTGGATTAAGATTATCATGGGCTAATTCAATAGCTTTTCTAACTTGTGGATCAAGTGTTGTTTGAGCGGCTTCTCCATCAACTAAACCTTTAATTTCACGAGCATGTCCTCTGGCGGTACGAATATCAAAGCGATCAAATGCAGCGTCATAGGCATGCATCGCACCGCCAATTGTAGCAGCCCCACGTTTTGACTTCTCAGTTAAAGCCACATTTTCTAGTTCGGCAATCATCTGCATAATCTGGATTGCATTTTCTGAAGGACCTGCTTCCTGCCCCAATTCTCTAGCAATTAATCGTGAAGTTTCTTTTTGCATACTTTAATAAGATAATTAGTTATATGAATTATTTAAAATAATAGGTCTCCTACTATAAATACTGAACTGTTTTATTTTATCTGTTTGGCTAAGCGGAGTCAATTTTATCAAATTCTCGTACTCATATACAAAAATAATCGCCTGATCAGGCGATTATTTTTGTTTGCAGCGGGGATACGAAAAATTACGAGGGGAATTTTAGGACGGGCGGAAAGAGAGATAGTTCGCCTCTCATTCTTTAATAAACTATACGTACCTCATCGAAACCAACTTTTTTCGAACCAGCGGTTTCATACGTGGCATCACTAAGCCAAGCTGAATTAATGCTATAAAACGTACCTGTTTTAATCCAAGTATCATAGTATGGCAGACTGACAGATGGCCAAAATCAACATAATCAGCAAAGCTTGCATCCGAACAGACATGAGCTTCCTCCGTGAAAAGAGCACCTGCAAACAACAGATAATTCTGAGGTTGCATTGGTCGGATTATAACAAAAGTAGGATAAAAACAATTTAAATTAAAAGTAAAATCTTTATAAGAATTAAAACCAACTATTCAAACCTCATTGTCTCCAAAGATTTCATAAACTTATCCAAAGGCAAGTCAGACTCTTTAAATGTAATTACAGTGGCTTTAAATTTTTTATTTCCTGGCAATTTAAAAGCCGCTGCATACATTTGTGGAAAAACTTGAGCATCATACGAATCAATATTTTTTTGATAGAAATCTTTTCCTGCATCAAAAACTACCACCTCTATCCCTTGCACTGTAAGTACCTTTAAAGGATTTATAATAAAATATGAAGGTTCTTGATTTGGCCTCCAAGATCTTACAATCCTATACTCTTTATCAACTCGTTCTAGGTCATAAATATCTACCACCTGATATTCTGATCCTTTTGCAAAATATTGCGATATACTACCGATAACTGGATAAGTTTCGCCCTGCTTATTGGTTAGGAATCCTCTCATCCAAAACATATATTTTGCGCCAAGCTCCAGATACTCATCATTTGTTCCCTCATAAAAATTCCATACAAACTTTACAGGTGATGCAAATGGTAATTTTATAGAAAAACCTAACTCTTTTATACCAAACAGAGCCCAGCTAGCCGTGTTAATTTTTAGAGAATCTTTATAGATACGCTCTACCTCTTCGGGCGAAATTTCTTTTTGTGGCGCAGGACTAGTTGAAGAAGGCGTTGTAGTGCTAATATTTTGAAAACTTGAGGTTTGACCGGTAGTAGCCGAAACATTATTTTCATTATTTTTTTTTCCACAACCAGAAATAAAAAGAGTAGCTGTAATCAAAATAGATATAAAGTATTTCATGTTATATATAGTTAAAATAATAAGATGATTTTTACAGAAAATAAATAATCTGTCAAAGAAAGAATGTTTGGGTTATTAATAATACCATATATCAGATAAAATATTTCTAAAGTTTTTAAAAAGCGCGCCGATTCGGAGACGGGCGGCCCCCCAGCCCCTCGTATTTTTCGTATCCCCGCTGCACTGTAAGAAACCGGCCGAAATCGGGCATAATTTTCCAACCCCTTTTCGCTAACCAATCAAATTTTGACGAGAGTAATGTTATTTCCTGTTGAAAGTTATTCGGTTTATATTTTTTTGTAGAAAAATAGTTCCAGCGATAAACGAAGCGCCAAGGATAATAATTAAAATTATAATTTTAAAGTTTTCCGTAAAAAATTAATTGTTTAAAAAATACTACTGAGTAATATTTTTTAAACACGCCTCGAAGTTAATCGAGGCAAAAAGATCAATCAAACTAATTACTTAGTCACTCATGAATCCCACAGCTTCGCTACTGAACAGAGAAACTCCTCTCGGCAAAAGGTGTTGTGCCGAACCCGCTCCCCACATTAACGAAGTATTTGAATTGCCATGTGCCCGCAGGGGCATTGTAGAGCGCTGGCCAGAAAAAGGCATGGTCGTACCCCCACACTGGGTCTACGGCACGTTCAATGTCCGCCCAACTCCACTGGAACACCCCATTCTTCCAGGCTTCCACCTTGAAGGTATAATTCGCATATACATTGTCTATGCGAACCAACCCATAGACAGTTTCTCCTTGGCTGAATACTGTCCTAGCAGGACAGCTATACCACCAGCCAGAACTTTGACCAGCCGTGGTTGGTTCTACGCCGCAGTTATACGCATTTCCATCGTAGGTGTAGAGCGAAGGAGGCGGATTGACCGTAAATGCTTTCTTGGCAAAAGGCACTGGGAGAAAGTCTGTATTTGCATTGTTTTCCGTATCAATGAAGTACCGAAGCTCAAGGTTGCCATACAACGTAACATTGTGGTGAAAGTACCACCAAAAAGCATGGTCCCACCCCCACACTGGATCAACATTGTTCCAGCCACTAACATCTTCCCATTGTTTAACCGTACCCTTCCACAGCTCTACTTTGGTACGGTAACTAAGAGTCACATCGTTAATACGAATCAGACCGTGGACATTTTCGTTTGCGGTGAACGTGGTTCGTTGATCGTTGCATGAGTACACCCAGTTAGTACTCTGACCCCCGGTCGGCTGGTCTGCGCATGTAACAGGATTGTTCGTAGAAGAGTACGAGAGGCCGTTGGTGGAAGCGTAGTACTGGCCGACTGTATAACTTGTAAATGGAACGCCATCTAAAGTTACACCTGTGAGACCGGCGTTGGTTGAAGAACTATTGCCGTTATACCTGACCTGGAAATGTAGGTGGGTGCCACAGGTTTTACCCGTATTACCCATTTTACCTAGCACCTGACCTTGCTTTATAGCCTGGTCTTTTGAGACAATAATTGAACCGAGTTTAAAATGCAAATATTCTGTAGTGTAACCATTGCCATGAGCAATCACTACCTTACAAGCAGTTCCGGTTGCAGGAATACTGCTACAATCGGTGGTACCAAGAGTGCAACCACTAACCACTACTTCACTCACTGTTCCGCCAGCGGCTGCAAGCACATCAACCACACCACCCTCAGCTCGATTACCAGTATCCGTAGTTACATTGACATTGTCCTTCACCAAACGTCCAAAATCAAGTGAATAGTACCCGCTACCTTGGTGAAAAGGATCACCCGGGTCATTTACTGCCGTAGTCAAGTTCCAACGATAACCGGCCGGGAGCGGCATCTTGAGATTTGGCCCTTGATAGTCTGCATAAGCAGACCGACATAGGGCTAGAACCAACAAAACAAATACGATATGCACCCGAGTAGGCATGGACTTCCTCCGTGGAAAAGAACAAATACAGACACAAACTATTATGTGTCTGTATTACAAAAAAGTATACCGAACCAGAGTTTAAATAAAGATAAAAATATTATAAAATTTTAATAAAGACTATGAACCATTCAGTTTTAAAATAAACAAAAATTATTTATAACGCACATACTTCCAAGGTGTGGCAGACTCATCAACATAGCAAATGTTGCATTCACTGTCAGGTCGACAAATATATCGTTGGGTAGGTGTACAATTTTTTTCCTTTATTTCCTTATATCTAAACTGTCCATTTTTTAGCCATTCAAATTTTCCTACTAAATTTAAGTCATATAATTTATCTGTTGCCAAACTATAGACCATGCCAGAAAATGTATTATCCGGGACATAACTATCACTACGACAGGTAAATAATGCGGCTAAGCCATCGGGAGAAAATTGATCTGGACAAAAGTTTTGTAAATCCCCAGAATCAATTGAATCATTATTAGAATCAAATAAAGACCTGACTGTGCCACTGGCAAAATTATAAATAAAAGCCGATCTACTTTGAACACTTACATACCGGTCATGTTGCGATGGTGTATTGGTAGCTATAGTTAAGTGTGTCTGAGAATAAACACTAAACAAAATTAATCTATTATCAGGTGAGGTAGAAGTAAATAAAGCAATAGAGTCTGGGCTAGTCTCCATAATTACTTGTTTGGTTTCAGGTTGTATTTCAAATTTATTTGGATAAGCAGATGTAATCTTATTATTTACAAGTTTACCATTATTGGTAAAAGATTTTTCATCTATTCTTTCTAAAAAAAGATCGTAGGTGCTACTATTTTGATATTGAGCCAGATATATACGGCGTTTAAAATTATCTTCTGATGATGTCCTTAGATTAGATGTGGTTGAAAATTGCGCATCAGAAGCCGTCTCTGAATTATTACTTTCAGAAACTGTTGAAACTTTTCCACAACCAGAAATAAAAAGAGTGGCTGTAATCAAAATGGATATAAAATATTTCATATTATATATAGTTAAAATAATAAGCTGATTTTTACAGAAAACAAATAATCTGTCAAAGAACGTTTGGGTTATTAATAATACCATATATCAGATAAAATATTTCTAAAGTTTTTAAAAAGCGCGCCGGTGGGCGGGCGGAATTCCTCCCCCAACCCATAGATGCCCGGCGCGGCTTTGAACCTCTCTATCTCCACTTCAGAGCTATGCGCCAGTGCAGCTGAAAATATCGGCTTGACTGGCGCTCTGAAGTGAATAGTTTTAATTTAAAATCCCCTAATTGGGGATTTTAGTTTTTAAAATAATAACAATAGATAATCTAGCTCGAACATGTTGCATAATTAAAATAACCGCTTGATAAGGCGGTTATTTTGTTTAAGATTATTTAAAATAAATTTTAGACGAAGTTATTCCAATATTTTAATACTGCTTATCAACCTCAGATTTTTTTCATATATTTTTTCAGCCGTGGAACAGGTTTCTTCAAAACTTACAATATCATAATCATACTTTTTCCCGCGAACAACAACCCTTTCATCACAATCACTTTGACCGTTATATTTTATAAGAAAAACAGCTAAATCACCTATCTTTTTTTCTTCTACACTTGCTTTAAAAGGCCCGGCTCCGGAATTTAAAATTTCCTCAACTGGGACATGCGGTGTTATATAGATTGCTGAAGACCGATCCCACGGAGCATCTCCAAATGAACGATTCTTTGCAAAACATTCAAGTGGGCCAAAAACAATTCTTCTGCCTACAGGAGAAGCAGGAGTATCATACTCATCGTACAGGGTTAGTTTGTATTTTTTGTTCCCCCATTTTTTATTATACGGAACAGCAAACTCAACAGCGCCATCAACTTTGGAATATTTGATATAACTTGCCGGCTCATCGTGATTTAAAGCCCCAAACTGGCTACACTCGCCTGTACCCCCGTTTAAAACTTGGTAAAAATTTTCCGAGGTTAATAATGTTCTTTTGTCAACGAATATATAGGCCAACACCCCAATTCCAACGCTTACAAGCAAAACAATTATTGCGACTCTAAAATTTTTCATAATTTTTAATATTTCATCTAGTAATTATATCTTAAATTGAAAATAGTGCCATTTAAATAAAATCATAACTCAGAATAAAATTCTCCGGCTTGGTGCTTCTCTAAAGCAAATGTTATATACGGAATAACATTTAATGGCAGGGCATCTAACGAATACCAGTTCACCTCATCACATTTTTCTGGTTCTTTATTAACCGCTTCACCATCCCAATGAGTAGCAGTTAGAAAAAAATCAACTCGCTCGTCATTTCGCCCATCATTTGATATTCGGTGCATAACATGAATTACTTTTAAATTATCTTCTTTGATCACTATCCCAACTTCCTCCAACGCCTCGCGTGCCATAGCACGAGCGATTGGCTCATTGCCCTCAATATGACCGGCTGGAACACCATAATTACCATCTTCATAGCCAGTATTAAACCGGCGAATCAAAAGAACATGGTTATCCTTAATTAAAAATAAGTGAACGGCGGAAACTAGTTTAAATCTTTCTGTAGACATATAGCATTTATTAAAAATAAAGGGTAATCCTCCAAGTTTATACAACACAATTATCTTATACGTTAGGCTAGGTATAGTCAATTTGGTTCGAACCCTATTGTCCTCATACAAAAATAACCGCTTTGTTAAGCGATTATCTTGTTAACAGGCCTTGTGGGATGATATTGGAACGTTTTTGGCTAATTCTTAAAACAAAACACCTCACATTTCTGTAAGGTGTTTCATATTATTTTAGAGACCTCCATACCTATAAATATAAACTTTATATACATAGGCACGCACAGGAGGTCTCAAACAAAGGACGCTGCTGGGGTGCTCTAGCCCATGATGTCCCAGGCGGTCAAAAAGTCGCCTTGAGGCGGACTGTCAAGTCGCGCATCAAATAGGTAAATACGTGGACCATCACCACCCCTGGTGAACAACATGTGCTGGGGACGACCATTCACCTCAATAGGCGTAGGTGGCAGCACTGAAATTCTGCCTTGGTTCCCATATCCCTCATAAAGGTGTTGGGAGGAGCTGGCAAGGAACCAGCGCAAGGCAATCTCGTAGCTGATATGTTCCAGCTCGTTGTCTTTGAGGCTTGCCCAAACCTCCGCCAGAGTCGTCGTACTGCCTGACGGAAGGCGCTTACGACTGACCCTGAAGTGCCGAACCGGCCCTGGTCGAACTGGTAGATCAGCAACCTGAGGATCAATTGTGATGCCGCCGCAGCGATCCGCCTTGAGCACACCCAGAATCTGACTGATTGTCAGACCATCACCGGTGGCAACCACAATATCAGGACCACCCATTTCGACCTGAAATGACCTTGACATCGTTTGCCTCCTGTTGATTTTCTGGCACCCTTCGAAACCTCTTCGAAGAATTAAAGACTTTATCATTGTTCATAACAAAAGTCAAGATAGAAAATAAGAACACTAATATTTGATATATCTTGGCTAAGTATAGTCAATTTGGTTCAAAAGTTATAAAGGGGTATAAAAAATAACCGCTTGGTTAAGCGGTTATTTTATTTGCAGCGGGGTACGAAAAATTACAAGGGGAATTTATATTGGAAATGAGTGAATAAAATAGCCAGCGAGATATTTATAATCGCTGGCGAATTATAAACATCGAATCTGGATATTTTTGAGCGAATGACAATATATAGTTTACCTATACGGAATAGGACGGACGGAAAGAGGGGTTGGGGGAGGAATTCCGCCCGCCCTCGAACCGGCGCGCTTTTTGACGATTTCAAGTTTTTCTTTGACGGCAAATTCTTTTACATTTCGATAACGGAATTTTCTTTTACTAAATAAGTCACAATGCCAGCTCGTCTTAATGCTGGAGCTATTAACTCAATAATATCTCTGTGATTTTTATTATCTGGGAATGCCATCGCAACCTTTTTTGACTTGTTGTCGTTCTTAGATAATACTTTTAAAGAGGTTAATATGGCTACTGACACATGTGTCCCAACTTGATTTTTTGTAAATTGTTTACCATACCTGCGAGAAGATTTTTTTGAACTTGTCTCCCCTTTTGCTTCAACATAAAGTGTGACTCCGTTTTTTTCCGCAAGAATATCAACGCCCTTTTGGATGGTAGTTAATTTATTTTTAATTTCCCAGCCATCATCTTTGTTTAAATGATTCGCAAGAATCTCAATAATATCATTTTCGGTAAGCATATTTATGCGCTTCTCTTGGCTTTATCAAAAGCGAAGGCTTTTGTCTCCACTAAAATGGAATGTCGACGGGGTTAATTTCTCCTTCGTTTTCAACACCTTCTTCTCCTTCCTCACCTTGTTTCTCGGTAGCCGCATTAACATCTATTTCTCCTTCTATGTCTTTTTTAATTATCTCAAACTCATTTTCTATTTCTCCTAAGCGCCCTTTGCTTTCTTTAATTAAAACAGCGGCCTCTCTAACTTTCTCTAATCCAGCTTCCACATCAACTTCTTCTTGCTGATCAAACCAATTGGCTATCTCTGATAATTGAGCGAGATTTTTACTTAAATTTACTTCCTTTTTCTTTGTAGTCATACTTTATTTTAATTATTTTACTTCTGAATTAATACTACCATCGGAAACTTTTATATTCAAGGAATCCCCTTTCACAACTTCAGCAATACTACGCACAATCTTTCCCTTATTTAAAACTATACTATAACCAAGACGCAACTGCCTTTCGGGATTATTTTGGTTTACTAACTTTTCTAAATTACCCAAATGGCCAAATGATCTCTTGATTGCCACCGTATTTTGCCGAACCAGAAACTGAGGGATTCTTAAAAAGAATTCATTATGAACACTTTTTATGTTTTCTTGAAAAGAACCAATAACATTCGCGGTGCTCTGAGAAATTTTTTCTGACATATGAAAGATTTGCATTTTAATCTTAACTACACCATCCTTAACTGATTGTTTAGATCTTTCATAAATACCTAAGATCTCATTAAATGAACCCTTTGCTTTCTCAAAAGTAGAGAGCAATAAATCGCTAGAGCTATTCAAGGAGTCGCTATAATTTCGTAATATCTTTTCCTGAGCCTGTTCTACCAATTGACTGGCTTGTTCCCAAGACGATCCAAGAATCATGGCCGTTAGCGACGGGGTTGATTGGGAAATATCGGCTACCAACGAGGCCAAAGTAATATCCTGGTCGTGCCCTATGCCGGCTATTACCGGCACAGGAAACTTAGCTATCTCTCTTACTAAAGTTTCATTATTAAAACCGGCAAGCGACTGCATGGACCCACCACCGCGTATTAGAACTAAAACATCAATATCTTCATCTCTAAACGCTCTTACACTTAACGTCAAATCTCGACCCGATTCCGGACCCTCCACACGACAATTTAAAATCTTTACATGGAAACCAGACTTTCTAAGATTGCTATTAAAATCATGTATTACAGCTCCTTGAGTAGAGGTGATAACTCCAATTCTTTTAGGAAAAACAGGGAGCGGTCTTTTTCTTTCTTCATCAAATAAACCTTCGGCTGTTAATTTTGCCTTTAATTTTTCATAGGCTTTTTTTAACGCCCCTTCTCCTACAAGCTCAACAGTTTTTGCGATTAATGAAATTTTTCCAAAAGGACCATAAAATTCCGGGCTCCCTTTTATCAATATTTCCATCCCCACCTCAAGTTCTACACCACTTAATAAATAATTAGACCGCCAAATAGTAGCTGGTAAAATATCGCCGGTATTTTTATCTTTAAGTACAATATATACATGTCCTTTACTAGAAATTTTTAATTCGCTAACTTCACCTAAAATCTCACCATACAATTTACTTAGGTGTTCGTTTATTATTGCTATATACTCAGATACCGAAAATGGTGTATTTTTCTTATTCGCCATAATTTTAATGATTTATTTTTTTGCTGTTTACAAAAAATAATACACCCGTTTTTAATCACGCAAACACCCTGATCTTCACAAGGTACAATAACTCTAAGACTCCTCTGGTCGTGTTAAATCAATAATCATTGGCACATTTGATTTTACAGCTTTACCAGTCACGATTGCGTGATATTGTTTCAAATTTGGCAAAGTTAAAACAAGATCTTTGCCAACATAATTTCCCAAAAAATTAAAGCTGGTTTCATCAAACGCCTGGAAACAAATTACTGTATTACATTGTGTTAAAACTGTTTTAGAAACATTTGCGGTTCTTTGAGCGATGATCATCATGCCAACCCCGTATTTTCTTCCTTGTAAAGCAACCTGACTCATTTTGTTGACCAACGCTTTATTAGCTCCATAATCGCCAAGATCCCCCAAAAATGAAGTTTCCGGAGTAATAGTATGTGCCTCTTCGAGCACCAATGATATTTTTACTGGAGTATTATTATTATATTTTTCTTTTGCAAAATTAAATATGGTTTCAAATAATTTTTCTGTTTGCTGTATTACCGCAGAGGTATTAGACATAGCTGGCAATCCAACAATACCAACTTTCCCTTCATCATTATCCAAAAAATTATTAATATTTCCACCGCCTAATAATGTGTTTTGGATACCGTATTTATTCAATTCTTTTTCCCACTCACCAGTAAAATCGACACAAATAATTTTTGTATCTTGCTTTAGCTGCTTTATAATTTCGCGTGCAAGAAATGATTTTCCTGATCCGGTAACACCAAGAAGCGCCATATGGTGACTAACCGCATGAGCTAAATTTATAACAGAGGGCAATGAGGTGTTTGGGATTATTCCAAGTTTATATTCAGGATATTGAAAACTTTTTACCTCGATATCAGATGTATTCGCTTTAAAAATTGGAGTGTTGATGGATGGAACCCAACCATACTTTTGAAAGGACAGATCATTATTTATCCAGTCCCCAAGTTGAATTGCCTCACCCTTGATAAAACCAGTCTCGTTTCGATGTTCCAAACTTTCTTTTTCCGTAACGCCACTAACTACCTGATAAAACAATCTTCTATCATTAGTTTTTAACTCGATCAAATCACCCTCTTGCAAATCATCTTGTTTTTTAGAATATTCAAATTTAATTTTTCCTATATTCGAACCTTCAATCACAATGCCTACAAAACTGTCTACACACAATTCCTTTTCTAAAGTCGCAATTTCTTCTTTGTCAGATACATTATAAACAACATTCTTCTCAGAATCAGAACTATTTTTTGCAATTTTACCTAACTGCAAAATCTTTGCCCATTTTTCTTGATTAAGTAAATATGTATCAAAAACAATACCTGATATTAAAAAATCATTTGAATCTTGCATTGAATATTGAAACCTGACAATATCGAATTTTTTAACCTCCTTTTTATCCTGGAAAAGTTTTACCAGAAAAATCTTTTTCGACTGAACACCAAAAATTTCACCGATCTGGTCGCCATTTTCTTTTTTAGCAAGAACAGAAAAACTATTATGAATACTTTTAGGGTTTATAGAAATAACAAAAAACCAAAATATAAACAACACTAAAGTATAAAAATCTTGAATTGAGTGGTAAGTTAATAAAAAATATATAAAAACAGACGAATACAGAACTTTTCCTTGACCAAGAACAACCACGATATCTTTAAGGGCAGTAGCCATTTTATTTTTCCAATGACTGGGGCTCTTGTCCTTATCATCAAAAGCCAATGCCATAATTGACATAAGCAACAGAGAAATTAGCACAATTATTGTCGCCCACCAAAAAACTGGGTTATTAAACGAATCCTTAATTGCCAAGAACACTAGAAGAAGCGGGATTGCGTTTGTGATTACATTTTTAGGGGAAGTGTAATACGGCTCTATAAATAAAATAGAGAATAGCACCATAAATACACCGGAATAAAACCACAGGTCTTTAGTTTCGGTACTAGGTAAAAATGACCCAGAATATAGATAAAAAGATAAAACAAACACACTACAAAAAACTACGAACAAAACAAATCTATTCTTAAGTAGATGAGTAAGATTATTGTAAAAATTGCTTTTTGTATTCATGCTTTTTATTCCCTAGATTTATCGATTTCCTTTCGCCCGATTATGTGTCTTACACAACATCTCGCAGTTCTTAGCTGAAGTCTCCCCACCTTTGCTCCAAGCTGCCACATGATCGGCTTCCATTTCGGCTAGACTCCAAATCTTTTCCTTACTGGCATCATGCCCGAGAGCACAAAGCGGACAGTTTGACTCTTTCTTCTTTTCAGCTTTGGTTGTTTGTTCTTTATATGCTAATTTTTTTGTTGCGTCATCAAAAAATCTAACATCTAGTAATTTTGTGTCAGTGGAGCCTCCTAAAATAAATTCAAAAATACCTTTACGGTTTTTGACATACGGATCACCATAAAGTTTTTGCACTTCTGCTGAAACCTTTTTCGGATTGTACGATTTCTTATGGTACGCTTCATACAACCGTCCCCATTCTAATCCACGCATCTCATTTTCGACATCAATAAACACACCGGACACCCAATCAATGACTGTATTGAAATATTTTTTCAACTCATCAATGTTTTTATCCTTGCGATGCTTGCTCATATAATCGCCGATATTGTCCTTACTTACCCAATCCAAAGCACATTCCAAAAACTCTTGCCTATTGGCACTACCGGATACATACGCGCTCCACTTTTGAATGTTGGCGTTTTGACTATTACTGAATTCCTCTTTAGCTTTAGTTACGAATGGGCCAGAATACACAGCGTTAAGTAACTCTTGATTATTAAGTGGAACACCTGCAATGTTTATAGTTTTGAACCACTCTTTTATTTGGCTTTCTGTCCCTTCGCACTCGTAAATAAGCAATTTTGTTTCCAATATTTTCATTTTCTTATCTTTCGCCATTCCACCAAAGTATTGTTCCATCCCATTTTCGTCTTTGATGGCAAATTTATCAGTTACAAACCGCCCGAGACTAGTAATGCGCTGTTGTCCATCTAAAACTTCAAGATTATCAGCAGAAACTTTATTAAAATAAATCAATCCTATCGGGTATCCTTTGAGAACTGATTCAATAACGGCCATCTCTCTTTTACCACCGTCAGACGCATAAATATAATTTCGTTGATACTCCGGCTGAATGGTAAGTTTACCAGACAAACCGAACAAACCCTTGCCTTCAAGTTCGTTATAGATAAATCCATCACAAATTTCTTTAACTGTGATGCTAGTTTTTAAAGTTGTTTTCATAATTACTTTTTCTTTTTAATTAAAATTCTTGCATATATCTTTTCACCATTTATGTACGGGTAGCCATGATTAAATTCGTCTATTTTTGTAGTAACCATTTGCCCAACAAGTTCAAACTGATCTGGATTGTATTTATCAAGAAAGGTAATTGGCACACCCATTACACCTTTATAATCACTTGGTACTGCATCGGTAAAAGGTATTTCTATCGCATCGTAATTATCGTATTTATCATATGACTTTTTACCTTTAATTTCTTTATGTTTACTATACTTTAAATTTTCTGCCATCGTCATAAGCGGTAATGGTTGATGACGCCTTCCGTGGTCAAGATTAGTGAGCCACAAACAATTATTAGTAGCAATGATTCTGTTTCCATTTTCATCTATCCGAGCCTCTGTTCCATACAAGTCGTATGATTCGGGTACAATAAACCCAGAAATCCACCTTCCCATTCCATTACCAAGCCATGCTCTGTTTTCTTTAATTTTCTGAAATATTTCTCTATAAGTTATGCAATTGATGTTACCAATAATCAAAAACTTTTTATTATAGTCAAAAAGTTGTTTAACATATTCACGAAACAAACTAAAGGGTGGGTTGGTTACTACTATATCAGACTGCTTGAGCAATTCGACACATTCATCACTACGGAAATCACCATCGCCGTCTAGAGGTGCCCATTCATTGTTTTTGTTTGCTTTTAACTGCTTAGCAACATCTTTCAAATTAAACTCGCCGTCTTCGTCTATGTCACTCACTTCGTTAATAATAAATTTGTTGGCGGTTACCTTCGGACGGCCTTTTGATTTTGCAAGTGTTTTGTCATCTCCAAATAATCCTAGTTGCGTGTTGGCAACAGGCGACGGTTTGTAGCTTGTCGTGATGAGCTGTTTTAATCCGAGCTTGTTAAAATTAAGAACAAAATAACGAAAGAAATTGCTCTCAAAAGGATCGTCACAATTGCAATATACTACCTTGTTGCGAAAAGTATCAGCATTATAATCTAAATATTTTTCAATCTCTTTTTGAATATCAATATATTGAGTATAAAACTCATCGTTCTTTGCTCGTTTAGCATTTGTAAGATTTTTGATTGATGCTTCTCTAGCCATAAATTTATTTAGTAACAAAAACTAAAGCGATGGTCGCAAGTGTTAAAATCGCTGTGGTAATTGTTAAAGATCGCGACCAGAATAGCTGCTTACTATTATATTTATTTTGTTCATTTAGCATTTTTTTCTGTAATTGATAGCTCAAAAAAACTGATCCTACATGAATCTGGCTATCAACACAATTGTCCATTTTTTCTAAAATTTCTTCCGCGGTTTGTTTTGAATTAAAAATTCCCATATATTTTTATTTTAACAATTCATCTAGTTTTACACCCAACGCCTTAGCTATTTTTTCTAAATTCGAAATTGTTGGATTTTTTGATCCATTTTCAACTCTACTGATATACGCTCTATCCATTCCGGAATTCTAAAAATGTCGCCCTGCGACACTTCTCTAGCCCTTGCTACACTGTCGCTTTTTTAAAAAATTACCATACACCTATAATAACCCCAACAATACTTTTTAGCAACCTTATTACCGTTCCTAAAATTTAACAAAAAACCACCTAAATAGGCGGTTTTTTCGTTTGCAGGCCCGCTCGGATTCGAACCGAGAACCTCGGTTTTGGAGACCGATGTTTTA